>DATJMB010000039.1:0-7083 GCA_035508995.1 Solirubrobacteraceae bacterium
CGGCGCTCGCGCCCTACCGGATCGACGACGCCCTGCTGGACCTCGCCGCGCCCGGAGCCTTCGCGATGCACGACCTGCCCGCCCACCCCGGCGAGGAGATCACCCCCGAGGTCCTCTACGGCGAGCGCCAGCGGATCTGGGACCAGGCCGAGAACCGCCGCCACGCCCAGAAGGCGCTCCTGGAGCTGCTGGTCGGCGACGGCGACGGCACGGGCGCAGGATCGCCGTGAACGTGGACCCCGGAGCCACGGTCGCGCGCTCGGATGGCTCCCAAACGGACGCCCCGCGCGCGGGCGCGCGCGCGCGCGGGCCCTCGATTTCGAAGCACACCGTCCCCGCGGGCTTCTCCCGCCCCAAGGTCGGCGACGAGCTCGAGCTGGAGGTCGCCTCGCTGGCGTTCGGCGGCGAGGGGGTGGCGCGCATCGGCACGGAGGGCTACGTGGTGTTCGTGGCCGGCGCCGTGCCCGGCGATCTGGTGCGGGCCACCGTGAGCCGCCGCAAGGGCAGCTACGCCCGCGCCTACGCCACCGAGATCCTGCGCCCGAGCGCCGAGCGGATCCCCCCCCGGGCCGACCATCCGGGGGTGCCCTGGCAGGTGCTCCCCTATGAGCGCCAGCTGGAGGTCAAGCGCGAGCAGGTCGACGACGCGCTGCGTCGCCTCGGCCGCCTGGAGGGCTTCGAGCTTCAGGAGATCGTGCCGGCGCTCGAACGGTGGCGCTACCGCAACAAGCTCGAGTACTCCTTCGGCGCGGGCCCCGACGGTGAGCTCGTGTGCGGCTTTCACGCCTCCGGCGGCTGGAAGGAGGTGGTGGCGATCGAGGACTGCCTGCTGGCCTCGGAGATCGGCAACCGCGCCCGGGATCTGGCGCTCGCGTGGTGCCGCCGCCAGGGCCTGAGCCCGCGGGAGCGGGAGGGCCGCGACGGCGGGCCGGCGGCGGACGGGCGGGCGCGGCTGCGCAACCTGGTGGTGCGGGAAGGCAGGCGCACCGGCCCGCGGCTACAGGTGCGGCTGGTGACCACCGGGGGAGAGCTCGACGCGGGCGCCTTCGCGCTGGCCCTCCACGACGGGCTCGACGGGCTCGACGGCGAGGGCCTGGGCGAGCACCTCTCCGGCGTGCTGTGGACCCGCTCGGAGAGTCTCGCCGAGACCACCGCCGGGGGCGAGACGGAGCTCGTGTGGGGCGAGGCGGAGCTGCCCGAGCGCCTGGGCGAGCTCGAGCTGCGCATCTCCCCGGAGGCCTTCCTGCAGACGAACACCGAGATGGCGGAGGTGCTCTACGGCGTCGTAGCCGAGTACGCCGCCCTGCAGGGCTGGGAGCGGGTCTACGACCTCTACTGCGGCATCGGCTCGATCGCGCTGACGCTGGCGCCGCGCGCCGGCGAGCTGTGGGGCATCGAGCTGATCGAGCAGGCGGTCGCCGACGCGATCGAGGGAGCGCGCCGCAACCAGGTCGAGAAGGCGCGCTTCTTCGCCGGCGACACCCGCCTGGCGCTGCCCGAGCTGCTCGCCCGCGCCGGCCGTCCCGACGTGCTCGTCGTCGATCCCCCCCGTGCGGGTCTCTCCAAGAAAGCCATCCGCCGCATCGTGGAGGTGGGACCCAAGCGGATCGTCTACGTCTCCTGCAACCCCACCACCCTCGCCCCGAATGCGGCCGAACTGGGGGAGGCCGGCTGGAAGCTCACCCGGGTGCGCCCGGTCGACATGTTTCCGCAGACCCACCACATCGAGTCAGTGGCTCTCTTGGAGCGCGGCGACACGCCGCCCGTCCCCACGTCTCACGAGTAGGCTTCGCGCGCGATGCGAGCCGTAGTCATCGACGACCAGCAGCTCTCGATCGAGCGGCGCCCCGATCCCGAGCCGGGCGCCGGCGAGGTGCTCGTGCGTGTGCGCGCCGCGGGCCTCAACGGCGGCGACATCATGCAGCGCCGCGGCCTCTATCCCGCGCCGCCGGGCTCCCCCCGGGACATCCCCGGCATGGAGCTCGCCGGCGAGGTGGCGGCGCTCGGTTCCGGCGCCAGCCGCTTCGGCGAGGGCGAGCGGGTGATGGCGATCGTCGGCGGCGGCGCTCAGGCGGAGCTGGCGGCGGTCCACGAGCGCATCCTGATGCCGGTCCCCGACTCGCTGGAGTGGACCGCCGCCGGAGGCCTGCCGGAGGTGTTCGCCACCGCCCACGACGCCCTCTTCACTCAGGCCGCCCTGCGTCCCGGCGAGCACCTGCTCGTGAACGGCGCCGCCGGCGGGGTGGGCACCGCGGCGATCCAGCTCGCCCACGCCTGCGGCGCCCGCGTGACCGGCACCGTCCGCGACGAGAGCCTGCGCGCGGCCGTGGCGGAGCTCGGCGCCGAGATCATCCCACCCGAGGGCTTCGCCGAGCACGGCCCCTTCGACGCCATCCTCGAGCTCGTGGGCGCCCCCAACATGGCCGCCAACCTGAACGCCCTCGCCACCGGCGGGCGCATCGCCGTGATCGGCGTCTCCGCCGGCGCCAAGAGCGAGCTCAACCTGCTCGCCCTGATGGGAAAGCGCGCCCGCATCCACGGCTCCACCCTGCGCGCCCGCCCCCTGGAGGAGAAAGCCCTCGTCGCCCGCCGCCTCGAGCGCGAGGTCCTGCCCCTCTTCCAAGCCGGTCGCCTGCGGGTGCCCATCGCCGCCACCTATCCCCTGGCGGAGGCTGAGGCGGCCTACGAGCGCTTCACGGCCGGCGGCAAGCTCGGCAAGATCGTCCTCACCGTCTGAGCCGCGCTGCGGCAGGTGCGATTCTGTCATCTGTCCGACACCTTGCTGGCTGGCGGCTGATCGGCCGTCGGACACACAGCTGCTAGCTTGGACACATGAGCGTGATGCTGGCTCGGGTGGCATCGGAGGTCGGAGCGAGTGAGCGCACCCTGCGACGAGCGGTGCGGAGCGGTCTCATCCACAGCATCGATCCGCACTCGTCCCGCATCGAGGTGCCCGAGGAGGAGATCACATGGGTTTGCTCCCACTGGCCTCTCGTCGGTCGGCTGCGTGTGCTCCTCCGAACTGAGCCGAGCGTGGAGCTGGCTGTTCTCTTTGGGTCGGTCGCGACGGGGGGTGACGTGTCAGGCGTGTCGGACGTCGATGTGCTCGTTGCTGTTCGCAATCCCCGCACGGATGCCATGACGACGCTCCGGGAGCGCCTCGCAGGCGGGCTCGGGGCCGACGTGCAACTCGTGTCGTTGGAGAGAGCCCGCCACAACCCCCATCTGCTGGCCGAGATCGCCCGCGATGGCCGACCGCTCGTGGATCGCGCCGCGCTGTGGCCATCTCTGCTGAGAGATGTGCGGCGAACGCGCGCACAGACTGAGCGGGCGGGTCGGGAACTCCATCAGGGTGCGCAGGCCGCTCTCGACTACTTCCGCAAGCTGGCTGCCACACGCGCCGAGACGCCGCTGAGCCTGGGCTCGTGAGCCCCTCGTCGCGCCGCTCCTCAGCGCCCCAAGCCCGCCGGAAGGCTCTCGAGAGCACACTCCTGCAGCTCGCCCGCACCGCCGAACAGCTCGAGGCGGCCGTGCGGGCCTTCGATCAAGGCTTCGATCGCGAAGCGTTCAGCACGGCGTGGTACTCGAGCGCCCCCCGCCAGCGCAACAGGGCCATGCTGGTGCGCTCGAACATGGACGACCTGCACAACCTCTGCCAGGCGCTCATCGCCCTCAGCGTGCGAGTCGCCCACGACGAGGGCGCGATCCCCGCCGATCGCAAGACTCCCGCCGCCGATCAGCTCAGGGCGTTGGGCCGGTACCCAAAGGACGTTGCCGAGGTCATGCGTGAGGTGGTCGGCCTGCGCAACGCCAGTCAGCACGAATACTGGATCTTGACCCCGGAGGAGGTGCACGCGGCCGTCAATCGCCAGCGACAGTATCTGCCGTCCTTCATCGCCGACGTTGGCACCTGGGTAGAGGGCATCCTGACCGAGACAGACCCTTCCTCATAGGAAGACCCCGCCACATGTGGCGGGGTCCGGGACCGCACATGTGCGGTCCCGCGGCCGGCACATGCGCCGGCCGAACAGCGAAAAGCGCCTCAGTACGGCGGCTGCGCGGCGTACCAGTCGCCGAGCACCCGGAAGGCGTCCCAGAAGGCGCGCTTGGAGTCCTGCTCGTCCAGGGATTCGTCGATCGAGGGCACGTACAGGGCGTCCACGGTGGGAGTCAGCCGCTGCACCTCCCCCAGGCGCGGCTCCAGGGGGCGCGCGAGGGGGATGTCCATCTCACCCAGCGCCGCCAGCGCGTCGGCGCCCATCACCACCACGATCTTCGGCTGCACGATCGCCAGCTCCTCCACCACCCGGCACACGCACGCGAAGTCCGCCAGCGAGGGGTCGCTGAGAGGGCACTTCACGCACAGCGTCCCGTACACCGCCAGCGGGTCGATGGAGAGGCGCTTGAGGGACTTCATCAGCGCTCCCCCCGCCCGCCCGTAGAAGGCCACCCCCTCCTCCACCTCCGCGGGCTGGGCGGCGTACTTGAGCAGCATCACGTCCGCCTGCGGGTGTCCCGAGCCGAGCACCGGCATCAGGTTCCCGCGCGGGCAATACGGGCACGCCTGGAGCTCACGCGTGAGCGTGTTCAGCTCACGGATCGCTCGCTCGAGGTACTTCTCGCGGATCTCGTCGTCGGTCACGGGCATCGGTTTGAGGGGTTTTGACGGCGCCACCGCGTCTCCTTGACCCTGCACCCTTACTTGCGCGCCCGCCTGCTGCCGCCCAGCGCCCGCCTCACCCGCCGCGCCCGGCTCGCCCGCCGCGCCGCCGGCGGCGTGGCCCGCGTCTGCAGGAACTTCAGCGCCTGCACGTAGATCAGGCTCGTGGGCCGCGTGAGGATCTCCGCGTCCCGCAGCGACTGCAGGAACTCCGCCGGCCCCTCGAAGTCCCGCATCCTGATCCGCACCGACCCCAGCCCCTGGGCCACGTGGGAGTCCGAGCCCGCCCCCGCCACGATCCGGTACTTCTCCGCGAACCTCTGCGCCTCCTCGTTGAACGACGAGATCGCCACCCGCGGGTTGAACACCTCGATCGCGTCCACCTCCTCCAGCACCGCCAGCAGGTGCTCGTAGTCCGGCACCGAGTGCAGCCGGTCGAAGGGGTGCGGCACGTACACCAGCCCCCCCTGCCGCCGGATCTCCGCGATCGTCTCTCCCAGGCTCATCCCCCGCGGGATCTTCTCCTTCAGGAACAGCCCGATCACCTCTCCCTGCTCCGCCGTCTTGACCTCCTCTCCCACGATCACCTTCACCGGCGGGCTCCCGTCGGCCGGGTCGCCGGCGAGCCGCTGCGCCTGCTTCACCGCCTCCAGCGCCCCCGAGATCTCGTTGTGATCCGTCACCGCGATCGCCCCCAGGCCCCGCTCCCGCGCGCTCGCCAGCAGCACCTCAACCGGCGTGGCGCAGTCGTAGGAGTGGTCCGTGTGCATGTGCAGGTCCACGTCGATCAGCCCCCTGCCCGCCAGCCGCCGCCGCAGCCCCGCGTCCCCCCGCCGCTCGTGCCGCCGCGCCGCGAGCTCTCCGTAGATCTCCTCGAGCTCCTCCACCTCTCGCTCCCGCTCGCCGTCGCCCCCCAGCACCCGGTAGTCGCCCGCGAAGTGCCGCCTCATCAGCTCAGCCGCCTTCTCGCTGCCCGCGATCCGCGCGTCCAGCCGCCCGAAGAACGTCTCCACGAACCGCCTCGCCATCAGCGCCAGCAGCAGCCGCTCGCTGGGCTCGTGGAAGGACGCCACGTTCAGCGCCCGCGAGTGTCGCAGCGCCGCGTTGGGCGCGCTCGGCGCGAACGGTTCGTGCACGTGCACGAAGTCGAGCGTTATCCCCGACAGCAGTTCCTCGATCGTCCGCGCCACGTCGATCGGCAGCGCCCGTGTACGGCGCCTGCCCGCCCCGTCCTCGCCGCCCGGCACGTCCAGCACCTCTCCCACCGCCAGCACCCGCGGCTCTCCCCCGTCGGTGCCCGCCAGCAGCGCGTCGAGGCCTCCCGTTCCCACCCGCGCCGCTCGCACCGCCCGCCGCGTGCCCCCCACCCGCTCCTGGGAGCGCGACGGCGCCAGCACCAGCAACCGGTGCCCGCGCCGCGAGAGTCCCTCCGCGAGCTCCCGCACGTGCACGTTCAGAGCGTTCTCCTGCGCCTCCCACGGATAGGGAGTCACATGGGCGATCGAGAACCGCTCCCCGAACGCCATCTCAGGCCCGCGTCGCCGCTCTCCTCGCCTTCGCCTGCCCCCTCGCCCCCCGCGGCCGGGTGCCCGGCTTGCCCGCGTACTTGGCGATGAACCGCTCCGTGTCCGCCCGCGCCTGCTCGTCCGGTCGCTGCCGGTGAGGCGACTTCATCAGGTAGCTGCTGGGACCGTCCAGCTGCCCCGCCACCCCGTGGTTGAGCGCCAGCTTGCAGCACCGCACCGCATCGATCACGATCCCCGCCGAGTTCGGCGAGTCCCACACCTCGAGCTTGAGCTCCAGGTTCAGCGGCACGTCCCCGAACGCCTGTCCCTCCACCCGGATGTGCGCCCACTTGCGGTCGCTCAGCCACGGCACGTAGTCCGAGGGTCCCACGTGCACGTCGCTCGCCGGCAGCTCGTGGTCCATGATCGACGTCACCGCGTTGGTCTTGGAGATCTTCTTGGACTCCAGCCGCTCCCGCTCGAGCATGTTGTAGAAGTCCATGTTTCCCCCCACGTTCAGCTGCGAGGTGCGCTCGATCTCCACCCCCCGCTCCGCGAACAGCCGCGCCAGCGTCCGGTGCACGATCGTCGCTCCCACCTGCGACTTGATGTCATCGCCAACGATCGGCAGCCCCGCCTGCCGGAAGCGCCGGTCCCAGTAGTCCTCCCGCGCGATGAACACCGGGATGCAGTTCACGAAGCCGCACCCCGCCTCCAGCACCTGCTCCACGTACCACTTCGTCGCCTGCTCCGAGCCCACCGGCAGGTAGGACACCACCACGTCCGTGTGCGTCTCCTTGAGGATCCGCACGATGTCCGCCGTCTCCCCCGGCGCCTTGACGATCTTCTCCTTGAGGTATTTCCCGAGCCCGTCGTGCGTCATCCCCCTGTGCACCGGCACCCCCAGCTTGGCCGGCA
>DATJMB010000040.1:0-17169 GCA_035508995.1 Solirubrobacteraceae bacterium
ACGGCAATGTCCTCGGCCTGCTGCAAGACCGGTAAGCATGAGCACGAGGACAGACCAGGAAGGGCTCGCCCTGGCGGACAGCCATGACCTGATCCGGGTCCACGGCGCCCGCGAGAACAACCTGAAGAATGTCAGCATCGAGATCCCGAAGCGCCGGCTGACGGTGTTCACCGGCATCTCGGGATCGGGCAAGTCCTCGCTGGTGTTCGGCACGATCGCCGCGGAGTCGCAGCGGCTGATCAACGAAACCTACAGCGCCTTCGTGCAGGGTTTCATGCCGACGCTGGCGCGGCCCGAGGTCGACGTACTGGAAGGGCTGACGACCGCGATCATCGTCGACCAGGAGCGGATGGGCGGGGACACCCGCTCCACGGTCGGCACCGCGACCGACGCCAACGCGATGCTGCGCATCCTCTTCAGCCGCCTGGGAAAGCCCCACATCGGCTCTCCCCAGGCGTTCTCCTTCAACGTCGCCTCCATCTCCGGCGCCGGCGCGGTCACGCTCGAGCGCCGGGGCCGCACCACCAAGGAGAAGCGCAGCTTCAGCATCCTCGGCGGAATGTGCCCGCGCTGCGAGGGCCGCGGCGCGGTGAGCGACATCGATCTCACGCAGCTCTATGACGAGCGCAAGTCCCTCAACGAGGGCGCCATCGCGATCCCCGGCTACAGCATGGACGGCTGGTATGGCCGCATCTTCAAGGGCTGCGGCTTCTTCGACCCGGACAAGCCGCTCGGGAAGTTCACCAAGCGCGAGCGCGAGGACCTCCTCTACCGCGAGCCCACCAGGATCAAGGTGGAGGGCGTCAACCTCACCTACGAGGGCCTGATCTCGCGGATGGGGAAGTCGATGCTCGCGAAGGACCCCGACTCCCTGCAGCCTCACGTCCGCGCCTTCGTGGAACGGGCGGTCACCTTCAGCACCTGTCCCGAGTGCGAGGGCACCCGTCTGAGCGCGCAGGCCCGCTCGTCGAAGATCGAGGGCATCAACATCGCCGACGCCTGCGCCATGCAGGTCAGCGACCTCGCCGCTTGGGTGGCCGCGCTGAAGGCGCCGTCCGTCGCGCCCCTGCTGCAGGCGCTGGCGGCCAACCTCGACTCGTTCGTGGACATCGGCCTGGGCTACCTCTCGCTCGACCGAGCCTCCGGCACCCTCTCCGGCGGCGAGGCCCAGCGCGTGAAGATGATCCGCCACCTCGGCTCCTCCCTCACCGACGTCACCTACGTGTTCGACGAGCCCACCATCGGGCTTCACCCGCACGACATCGAGCGCATGAACGAGCTGCTGCTGGCGCTGCGCGACAAGGGCAACACGGTGCTCGTGGTGGAGCACAAGCCCGAGGCGATCGCCATCGCCGAGCACGTCGTCGACCTCGGCCCCGGCGCCGGCGCCGAGGGCGGCGAGGTGGTGTTCCAGGGCACCGTCGAGGGGCTGCGCGCCAGCGGCACGCTCACCGGCCGCCACCTCGACGACCGTGCCGTCCTGAAGCCCTCGCCGCGCGCCCCCCGGGGGGCGCTGGAGGTCCGCGGCGCCAGCACCCACAACCTGCGGGACGTAGACGTGGACATCCCCCTCGGCGTGCTCGTCGTCATCACCGGCGTGGCGGGCTCGGGCAAGAGCTCGCTGATCGGAGGCTCAATTATCAAGTCCCGCCCGCCCCGCGAGGGCGTGGTGTCGGTCGACCAGGCGGCCATCAAGGGCTCCCGGCGCAGCAACCCGGCGACCTACACGGGGCTGCTCGACCCCATCCGCAAGGCCTTCGCGAAGGAGAACGCCGTCAAGGCCGCCCTCTTCAGCGCCAACTCCGAGGGCGCCTGCCCCAACTGCGACGGCGCCGGCGTGATCTACACCGACCTGGCGATGATGGCCGGCGTGGCCGCCCCCTGCGAGGTGTGCGAGGGCAGGCGCTTCCAGGCCGACGTGCTCGACTACAAGCTCGCCGGCAAGGACATCAGCGAGGTGCTCGCCATGCCGGTGACCCAGGCGATGGGGTTCTTCGCCTCCGGCAAGGCCGAGAACGCACCCGCCCAGACGATCCTCGCCCGGCTCCTCGATGTCGGCCTCGGCTACGTGAGCCTGGGCCAGCCCCTCCCCACCCTCTCCGGCGGCGAGCGCCAGCGACTGAAGCTGGCCGCGCGCTTGGTGGAGAGACGCTCCACCCCAGCTGATGTGTACGTCCTCGACGAGCCCACCACCGGCCTGCACCTCGCCGACGTCGAGCAACTGCTCAGCCTCCTCGACGGGCTCGTGGACTCCGGCAAGTCGGTGATCGTGATCGAGCACCACCAGGCGGTCATGGCTCACGCCGACTGGATCGTCGACCTCGGCCCCGGCGCCGGCCACGAGGGCGGCCGGATCGTCTTCGAGGGCACCCCAGCCGAGCTCGTGGCTGCGCGCTCCACCCTCACCGGCGAGCACCTCGCGGCCTACGTCGGCGCCTGACGGAGGTGTGAGCGGGGACGCTCGCAAGTGGGCCGAGTGGCGCTCGCCAGCGGGCCGAGTGGTTGTAGCCTCTCGGTGTGACCGCTGAGATCGTCGGCCGGGCGCTGCTCGTGGCGGGCGCGTTCATGCTCGTGCTGGGGCCCGGTCTGCAGGCCCGTTTGGAGATGCGCGAGTATCACGCGCTGCTCGATGCCCTGATCGAAAGCGACCCCCCCGCCACCACCCGCGAGTACCTGACGCTGCTCGCCAGCGGGCCCTCGCTGGCGCTGCATTCCCCGCTCGGTCTGCTCAGGTTCCTGGCTGGTCTTCACAGATGGCTTCCGCGCTACCGGTCCGCTCGCAGGGCGTTCGCCGCCACCGACGCGGCACACGACGAGCGGGTGGTGCACATCCGTACCCATCTCACACGCGCGCGCAACTGGGCGATCGTCGTGCTCGGCTCCGTGCTGATTCTCGCGGGAGCCACCGCCGAGCTCGCCCAGACCGTCCTGAGCGGCCACGGCGACTAGCGCCGCCCGGCGCTTCAGTCGAGGTTCTCGACGATCTCGTTCGCCCGCGACCACTGATCGGCGGGCACCACCAGGTAGATGTCGCCGCGTCCATGACGATCGAGCGGATGATCGGCGACACACCCCGCGTCCACCCCCAGTGCCAGCAGCTGGTCCCGCCAGGCCACGGCTGTGCGTTGGTCCTCGAAGACGCCGACCGTCTCCCAGCCATCCAAGCGCGGGTCGCCGATCGCGACCGCTGGGTCCTTGGCCGTGCCG
Organism: Solirubrobacteraceae bacterium; assembly: GCA_035508995.1. GTDB lineage: Bacteria > Actinomycetota > Thermoleophilia > Solirubrobacterales > Solirubrobacteraceae > Palsa-744. The sequence continues at coordinate 3,208 of DATJMB010000040.1, forward strand.
CCGAAGAGCCGAAATGGACGCATCCTGACGAGCGTACAACCGACGATCAGCGTCCGGGGGCGCCGTTGCCGCGTCGCCTCGTGCGCCTGCGCGTGGGGGCAGATGCAGTCGCGCCAGTCCTGTCGCCCTCGCTGGACTCGGCTTGCATGGGCAAAGGGCGCCTCCAGTTGAGCTCGGAGAAACGGGCGAAGTCGCGGTCGAAGGAGACCAGCTCACACGCGTGTTCGAGCGCGATCGCCGCGAGCTGTGCGTCGGCGATGATGTCCCCCGATGCCTCGGCGCTCGTGCAGAGCTGCTCCAGCAGACCGATATGCCCCGGTCCGGGCGCCAGCATGACGTGTGCGGGCTGCGCACGCAGCGCCTTCAGATAGGAGAACGCCTCGTCCACCGGCGTGGGTATCGAGAAGATGCGCCTGTTGGTCGCGAGGCGCAGGAACGAGCCAGCCACCAGGTCGATGACCGCGAAGGGCGTGCTTGCCGCGATCGTCTGATCGAGCCACCCCCTGGCGGTGTCGAAATCGGGATGGTCGTCGCGATGGGCCGCCAGCACCACGTTGACATCGAGCAACTTCAACGCAGATCGGCGATCCCGCTGGCACCACGGTCGAGCACTTCCCGCAGTGCCCTGTTCGAGCGCAGATCCACGCCAGGCGACGGACCGTCTCCCCCCCGGAACACGGGCACTGCGACGGGCTCGGTTGGAACCCGTTCGGCAAGCTCGCGCCGAAGCGCACCCTCGATCACCTGACCGAGAGTCTGACCCCGCTCGCGCGCCCGCCGCTTAGCCGCTCCGAGCAGATGATCGTCCACGGCGACCGTGGTGCGCATGATGCACATGCTAGCGCATCACAAACATCTTACGCATCCTCGCCGGGTGGCTCGATCGCCTTGCAGTGATCTCTTTGAGAGAGTTGGCCGATGGCCACCGCCTACTCTCCTCAAAGCTGGAGCGACCCGTTCGTGGCCAGCGCCGGCGCGTCGACCGCCACTCACCGGGCTGCTGCGATGCTCACGTTCCCGTGACCCATGCGCTGAGCACCGCGGTGGGAGTTCTCTGGGTGGTCTTCTGGGTCTACTGGATGATCTCCGCGGCGGGCGCCAAGCAGGGCACCCGCGCCCGGCGAGCTCGCGTGCCGGGCCTGCTGATCGCAGTCCTGGTGGTGCTGGTGCTGCACGTGTTCAAGATCGGCAGTTTCGCCATCCACGATCCCGCCGTGCGGGCTCTCGGGGCCTGCCTGGTGGTCGTGGGTCTCGGCCTCGCCGTGTGGGCGCGGATCTACCTCGGGCGCAACTGGGGCATGCCCATGACCCTGAAGGCCGAGCCGGAGCTCGTCACCTCCGGCCCCTATCGCTTCGTGCGTCATCCGATCTACTCGGGCATCCTGCTCGCCGCTTTCGGCACCGCGCTGGCCGTCAGTGCCTACTGGCTGATCGTCGTGGCCGTCCTGGGGGCCTATTTCATCTACAGCGCCCAGGTGGAGGAACGGCTGATGGCCTCCTCCTTCCCCGCCGCCTACCCTCCCTACCGGGCCCGCACCAAGATGCTGATCCCGTTCGTGCTCTAGCGGAGGCGGGACGCCTCACGTGCTCAAAGGCGCCGATCGCGTCGCCGATCAGCTTCGCGCCTGCGGAACCCCCGCCTTTCAGCTTTCCTTCAGCTTCTCGCGTCAGCATCGGGCCATGCGTCTGCTGGTCGTCGACGACGACCCCGCCGTGCGCGAAGCGCTCGCGCTGGTGCTCGACCTGCACGGCTTCGAGGTGGAGACCGCCACGGAAGGCCGCCAGGCGATTCGCGCGATGTCCCTCGCTCGCCACGACGCCGTGATCCTCGACCTGCTGATGCCCGGCCTCGACGGCCTCGAGGTGTGCCGCCGGATGCGGGCCACCGGCGATCGCACCCCCGTGCTGATGCTCACCGCCCGCACGGAGGTCAGCGAGCGCGTGGCCGGCCTCGAGGCCGGCGCCGACGATTACCTCGCCAAGCCCTTCGCCCGCGAGGAGCTCGTCGCCCGCCTGCGCGCGCTGTTGCGACGCACCGGCTGGGAAGGCGACGATCGCACGCTGCGCTTCGACGACCTCGAGCTCGACCCCATCGCCCACGAGGTTCGTCGCGGCGATCGCCCGCTCGAGCTCACCCGCACCGAGTTTCTGCTCCTGGAACTGCTGATGCGCCATCCCCGCCAGGTGCTCACCCGCGCGGCCATCTTCGACCACGTCTGGGGCTATGACTTCGGTCCCGCCTCCAACTCCCTGGAGGTGTATGTCGGCTACCTGCGCCGCAAGACCGAGGCCGCCGGCGAGTCCCGCCTGCTGCACACGGTGCGGGGCGTCGGCTACGTGCTGCGCGCGGGCGAGCGATGAGCTTTCGCCGGCGCATGATCCTGCTCTCCGCCGGTGCCGTCGCGGCAGCCGTCGTGATCGCCTCGGTGGTCGTGTATGTCGTCACCCGCAACGAGCTGCGCGCACAGATCGACGCCAGCCTGCGCCAGAAGCTCACCCCCGGCCTGCCCCAGGCGGTCCAGATCCGTGCCATCAACGTGCCTCCCGCCAAGCTCATCCAGCTGCAGCGCGAAGGCAAGCTGCCGACCCTGCCCGCGGCGCTGTCGGGCGCCAGCGTGCGTCACGTGAGCCCCGCCGGCGAGGGCCATCGCGAAGCGGGGCTCTCGATCGAACGCAAGACCCTGCTCGTGCCCGAAGCCTCGTCCGCGAAGGCCACGCCCGCCGGTGGGGCGGGGGGCCTGGCCACCCTCGTGCTGCCCTCGCCGAAGCTCGGCGGCGCCACCGGCTACGTGCAGCTGACCCAGTCCAACGGTCACGTGCTGCGCTCCCAGGGCAGCGCCTGGGCGCTCCCGCGGACCGCCGCCACCAGGGCGGTGGCCGCCGGCCGGCGCGACGCGTTCTTCGAGAATGCGACCGTCGCCGGCACGCACGTGCGGGTGCTGACCGAGCGCGCCTCCGAAGGCGGCGTGTGGCAGGTGGCGCTGCCGCTGGGCGACATGGAAAGCACGCTCACGCACCTCAAGCTCGTGCTCGCCATCGTGTGCCTCGGAGGCATCGCACTCGCCGCCGCCCTTGGGCTGCTCGTCTCCCGCGCCGCGCTCGTGCCCGTGCGCCGCCTCACGGGCGCCGCCGAACGCGTCGCCCGCACCCAGGACCTCGGCCACCGCATCGAGTCCGGCGAGGAGGGCGAGCTCGGCCGGCTGGCGCGGAGCTTCAACACGATGCTCGCCGCCCTGGAGCGCTCCCGCCTGGCCCAGCGCCAGCTCGTCTCCGACGCCTCCCATGAGCTGCGCACGCCGCTGACGAGCGTGCAGGCCAACCTCGACGCCCTCGCCTTCGACGGCCGGCTCGATGCCGGCGAGCGCGCTCGCGTGGTGGCCGCGGCGCAGGCCCAGCTGCGTGAGCTGACCGTGCTGGTGGGCGATCTCGTCGACCTCTCCAAGACCGAGGTCGAGGAGATCGAGGTGGAGGATGTGCGCCTGGACCTGGCCGCCGCCGGAGCCGTGGCCCGCGCGTGCCTGCACGCCCCCGCGTGTCGCATCGCGCTCGACGCCGAGCCCTGCCTGGTGCGCGCCGCCCCCGCGCGCCTGGATCGGGCGATCTCCAACCTGCTCGACAACGCCTGCAAGTGGAATCCTCCCGCGCCGCCGGCCGGTCCCGTCGAGGTGCACGTGCGCGACGGCCGACTGGAGGTGCGCGACCACGGCCCCGGCATCGCCGCGGAGGACCTCTCGCGTGTGTTCGACCGCTTCTACCGCGCCCCCGCCGCCCGTGGCCGGCCCGGCTCGGGCCTCGGCCTGGCGATCGTGCGCCAGGTGGCCGAGACCCACGGCGGCGCCGTGCGCGCCGCCAACGATCCCGGCGGCGGCGCCCGCCTCACGCTCGAGCTGCCCGTACTCGCCATGACCGCCGCCGAGCTGTCCGCCGTTCAGGAAGCTCCTCGAAGCCTCTCAGGCAATTCTCAGGCTCGACCGGCTTGATGTGCACAGCGCCGCCGCCGGCCCGGCGGCGGCGCCAGAGATCGCCGATCTGAGATCGCCCGCAAAAGGAGCCTTCATGCCCCGTCCTCCCGCACCCTCCTCCCCCGCGTCCGGCGCGCGCCGCGCGCCGCTGGCCCTGCTCGCCGTTTTCGCCGCGATCGTCGCGAGCCTCGTGCTGGGCGCGTGCGGAGGCTCCTCGTCGCCCTCCACCGCGGCGGCCAGCGAACGGGCCCAGGAACAGCAGGCCGAAACGAAGTTCGCCGACTTCGCCAAGTGCCTGCGCGAACACGGCGTCAACGCCGAAGCCATCTCCCACCCCGGCGGCGGTCACGGCCTGAAGGTGAGCCCCGGTTCGGCGGGCGCAGGCCCGGCGGCCTTCGAAGCCGCTCAGAAGGCCTGCGCCCGCTACCGGCCCGCTCCCAAGAAGGTGAACCTCTCGCCCCAGCAGAAGGTCGAGATGGAAGAAGGCGTGCGGAAGTTCGCCAAGTGCATGCGCGAACACGGGATCAAGGTGGAAGCCACCACCCAGGGCGGTGGCGTGCAGATCGGCATCCACGCTCACGCGGGCGAAACCGGCGCGCCGAACCCCGAAAGCCCCTCCTTCCAGCGGGCCCAGAGCGCCTGCCAGAAGCTGCTGCCCAAGCCGCCGGGCGCCGGTCGCGAAGGCGGGTCCGGTCTTGCGACCGGCGCCGCCAAGTGAGCCGATGCGAGGCAAGCGCCTGGCCGCCCTCGCGGCGGTCCTCCTGGCGGCGATCGTCGTCGTGGCCGTGCTGCTGGACTCGGGCGCCGCTCCCAAGAGCTCCGCGGGCACGGGCGTGCCCGCCGGGCAGACCACGACCGAAGTCACCCGCCGCACGCTGACCGAAAGCTCCACCGTGGACGGCACCCTCGGCTACGGCGCCACGCTGGAACTGTACGACCGGCTTTCGGGGACCTTCACCTGGCTGCCCGCCGTCGGCGCGATCGTCCGTCGCGGTGGGACGCTGTGGCGGGTGAACAACCTGCCGGTCGTGCTGATGTACGGATCGGTGCCCGCCTACCGCACGTTGAAGGAGGGCGTCAGCGACGGCCCCGACGTGACCGAGCTCAACGAGAACCTCATCGCTCTCGGCTACGAACCCTACGGAGAGATCGTCGACGATGAAGACTTCAGCGCCGCCACCGCCGCCGCCGTGCGCCGCTTCCAGCGCGCCGAGGGTCTCAGCGAGACCGGCAAGGTGGAACTCGGCCGCGTCGTGTTCGCCCCCGGCGCCCGCCGCGTCACCGCCGTGAAGGTCGCCCTCGGCCAGGATCCGCCCGGCGAACCGGCCGCGAAAGAACCGGCTGCCAAAGAAGCTGCCAAAGAGCCGGCCGGCAGCAAAGACAGCGGCGAACCCGGCGCCGCCGCCGCCGGCGCGGGCATGGTGGCGCTCAGCACGACCTCCACCCGGCAGCTCGTGACGCTGAAGCTCAAGGCCGAACAGCAGACGCTCGCTCGCGTCGGCGAGAGCGCCCCAGTGACGCTCCCCGGCGATCGGGTGGTGAGGGGAAGGATCACCGAAGTGGGCACCGTGGCCGAAGCCAAAGCGAGCGAACCGGGCGGCGAAAAAGGCGGCAGCCAGAGCGGGGAATCCGAAGCGGCCACGATCGCGGTGACGCTCGCGCTCGAGCACCCGGTGGCTCACCTCGACGAGGCTCCGGTGAGCGTCGAACTCGTCAAGAGCATTCGCCACGACGTGCTCACCGTCCCCGCGACCGCCCTCACGGCCACGGCCGGAGGCGGATATGCGATCGAGACGCTGAAGAACGGACGCTCCGCGACGTTGGCGGTTACGCCGGGCATGTTCGCCGACGGCTACGTACAGGTGGAAGGCCCCGGCGTCCGCGAAGGGCTGACCGTGATCGAGTCCGAATGAGCGCGGGCGCCACGCAGCGCGCGTCTCCGGCCCGGCCGCCTGGCGGCGATCCGGTGCTGGAGCTCGTCGACGTGGTCAAGGAGTACCCCGGCGGCGTGCGCGCGCTGCGCGGCGTGAACCTGACCGTGCGCGAGGGCGAGCTGTGCGCGATCGTGGGCCCCTCGGGGTCGGGCAAGTCGACGCTGCTGCACATCATGGGCACGCTCGAACGACCCTCGGGCGGGCTCGTGCGGATCGCGGGCGCCGACGTGGGCGCCGCCTCGGAGGGAGAGCTCGCCGCGCTGCGCGCGTGGCGGATCGGGTTCGTCTTCCAGCAGTTTTACCTGCTCGAGTCCGACAGCGCCCTGGAGAACGTGGCCGGCGGCCTGCTCTACACCGGCACGCCCGCGCGCGAGCGCCGCCAGGCGGCGCGCGAGGCGCTCACGCGGGTGGGGCTCGCGCACCGCGCGGAGCACACCTCGGCGCTGCTCTCGGGCGGGGAGCGCCAGCGCGTGGCGATCGCCCGGGCGCTGCTCAGCTCGCCGGCGATCGTGCTCGCGGACGAGCCCACCGGCAACCTCGACACGACCTCCGGGGCCGGCATCCTCGAGCTGCTGCACGAGCTGAACGGACAGGGCACCACGGTGGTGGTGATCACCCACGATCGCGAGATCGCCGCGACCCTGCCGCGGCGGGTGGAGCTGCGCGACGGGCGCCTGGTCGCGGACGAGCTCTCGGGGCCCACCGCATGAGCGCGGGGAGCACCGCCGGCCCGCCGCGCAGCCGGCTGCTGGCGACCGACGCCGTGCGGGTGGCGAGCGTGGGGCTGCGCACCCGCCGCCTGCGCGTGGCGCTCTCCGCCCTCGGCGTGGCGATCGGCATCGCCGCGATGGTGGCGGTGCTGGGGATCTCGGAATCGAGCAAAGCGGGGCTGCAGGCGGAGCTCAACGAACTGGGCACCAACCTGCTGACGGTGGCGCCCGGCCAGACGGTCTTCGGCGAAGCCGCCAAGCTGCCCGAAGCGGCCGACCGGGCCGTGCGCAACCTGCCCAGCGTGCGCTCCGCGGCCGCCGTGACCGCCATCTCCAGCGCCAGCGTGCGCAGCAGCCCCTACATCGAAGCGGCAGAAACAGGGGGCCTGTCGGTGTACGCCGCCGACCCCGGGCTGCTCGCCGTGCTCGGCGGGAGGATGCTGGCGGGGCGCTTCCTGGACTCCGCCAACGAACGCTACCCGCTGGTGGTGCTCGGCACGGTCGCCGCCCAGCGGCTGGGCGTGCGGCGGCTGATCGTGGACGGCCGTCCCGTGCAGGTCTACCTGGGCGATCGGTGGTTCACCGTCGCGGGCGTGATGGGGCCGCTGGCGCTCGCGCCGGAAATCGAACGAGCGGCGCTGATCGGCTACCCGATCGCCCACGAGCTGTTCGCGACGAGCGCCAGCGCGAGCACCCTGTACGTGCGCGCCGAGCCCGAACAGGTGCGCGAAGCCGACGCCCTGCTCGGCGCCACCGCCGACCCGCAGTACCCCGAACAGACCCAGGTCAGCCGCCCCTCGGATGCGCTGCAGGCCCGCGCCGACGCTCAGAGCACCCTCACCGCCGTGTTCCTCGGCCTCGGCGCCGTGGCGCTGCTCGTGGGCGGGGTGGGGATCGCCAACGTGATGGTCATCTCCGTGCTCGAGCGCCGTCCGGAGATCGGCCTGCGCCGGGCGCTCGGCGCGCGGGCGATCCACATCGCCGTGCAGTTCCTGGGCGAGTCGATCCTGCTCTCCGCCCTCGGCGGCTGCGCGGGGATCGCCCTCGGCGCGGCGGCCACCGCCGGCTACGCCCAGACCCAGGGCTGGATCGTGGTGGTGCCCGTGGCGGCCGTCGCCGGCGGGGTGGCGCTCGCGCTCGCGCTGGGCGCGCTCGCGGGCCTGTATCCGGCCGTGCGCGCGGCGCGCCTCGCCCCCGCCGCGGCGCTGCGCAGCGTGTGAGCGCGCTACACCCCTCGCCCGCTGAACCTCACCGTCGTGTAGCCACCGCCCGCGTTGCTGTTGAAGCGGTACTCCCCGGAGTCCGGCCCGGGGGCGCTCGGGCGGAAGGTCACCTGTACGTGCAGCTTGAAGCCCGGTTCGAGCGTGATCCCCTCCGGCAGCGCCACCACCGCCGAGAAGGCGCCGAGCGGCGCGATCGCCCGGCTGATCGTCAGCGGCACCGTGCCCCTGTCGGCGATCGTGAACTCGAGCGTCTTGGACTGCCCCACCTTCACCGCTCCCGCGTCGATGCTCGTGGAGCTCGCCACCAGCCGCGCGTGGCCGCTCACCGCGCTGGCGGAGATCGGGATCTCCCGCAGCCGCCCGTCCACAGCGATGCCCAGCCGCGTGGGATAGCGGCCGGCGCGGCTGGGGTCGAACAGCACCGAGGCGGTGATCGCCTGCCGGGGCGCGAGCACCGTCCCCGGCGCCGGCAGCCCGCTCACCGTGAAGGGACCTCGCGGCAGCCGCACGCCGGTGATGCGCTCGGGCCGGTTCCACGAGTTGGCGAAGGTCACGCCGAGGGCCTTGCCGCCCACGCCCGTGGCGATCTTGCGAAACGCGAGCGGCGGCGCCGACAGGGCGAGACCGGGTGCCGTTCCGTACCCGGACATCGGCACCGCGAGCGTTCCCGCGCTGGTGTGGATCAGCAGCTCGCCCACCACCGGCCCCGCCCGTCGCGGCCTGAACGTGACCCGCAGGCGCAGCGTCGCCCCCGCGACGATCGCCGTGCCGAGGCGCGGCTGGTGCACGACGATCACCCCGCCCGCGATCGCGGTGTTGCCCGAGGGGGGAATCCGTTTCGGTCCGGCCGTCAGATGCGGCTTCTTGGACCGTCCCGAGCCCTTGGTGGAGGCGGCGCTCGCTTCCGCCGCTTCTCCCGCTTCCACTTCTCGGGCGCTCGCGTTGCCCTGTTCGCCCGCCGCCGTCACGGGCCCGGTGACCGTCACTTCCTTGTTCGCCGACACCGACACCGTGGAGGTCTGGCTTTCGCCCACCGGCACCGCGCCGAGTTCCGCCGGCGCCGCCTGGGCGGCTGCGCCGCCCGTGGCGCCGAAAACGATCAGCTTCCCCGAGCGCGTGCCCACGTACACGCGTCCTTCGGCGGCCGTGGGCACCGCGAACTTCGAAGCGGTGCCGATCGAGTGCGAGTACAGCAGCGCCAGCGTCGCCCCGCTGGGGCTTGCGGCATAGGCGCGCAGCTGGCCGTGCTTGCCGCTCGGCCCGCTGGCGTACTCCACCCACACCACCCCGCTGCCCGAGGTGGTGCCGTTGCTCGTCACCAGCGGCGAGCCCGAGGTGTAGCCGAAGGATTCGCTGCTCGTCGCCGCCGAGCTGAGCGCCGGTTCGCCTTTCCCGTTCAGGCCGTAGCTGAGCGCCCGCAGCACGCCGCCGCCGGCGCTCTCCAGCACGTACACCCAGCCTCCCTGGCCGCCGTATGCCGCCGGGTGGCCCCACACGCCGCCGAACGGGCCGCTGCTCTGCAGCACCGCGTCGCCGCCTTTGGCGCCCTGCCGGTAGCCGCCCATGCTTTCGCCGTTGAGCAGGAAGATCCGCCCGTCCTTGCCCACCTGCACGAGCAGGTGGGGGATGGCGCTGGTGCCGAAGAATTCGCTCGGTAGCGCGATCGGGCCGCCGGAGCCGAAGTCTTCGTCGTTCTGGTCGAGCGTGGGCGCGTTGCTCGGTGCGAAGAACTGGCTGGGCGTCAATTCCCCTTTCGCCCCCACCGTGAGTCCAACCACCGACTCCGAGAGCGTCGCCGGCGGGTGGCTGGCGGCCGCCGGCGAAGGAGAGACGCCGTTGCCGGTGGCCAGCACGATGCGCCCGCCGAAGTCCGACACCAGTCCCCCGCCGCTCTGCCAGATGCCGGCCTGGGAGCTTTCGTCGGTGCCGACCCCCGACTCGTCGCTCCACATCGTGGTGATCGCCCCGCTGCTCGCGTTGACGCCCACCACCACGCCGCGGTAGGGGGTGATGTCGCAGTCCGAGGCGAACGCCGCGTACACGACGCCGTTGAGCAGCAGCAGCGCCGGTCGCTGCTGGGCGTAGTGTTCGTTGAAGGGCACCCCCGGCGTGTTGGCGGGCGTGCCGCTGAGCTGCACGGGAAAGCCCGCCTTCTCTTCGCCGGTCGTGGCTGAGAGCGCCTGCATGTACCAGTGCGAGTTTCCGATGCCCTTGCCGCTCTGCAGGCGGGTGGTCAGGTAGACGGTTCCCGACGTCGGTTCGATCACCGGCGTGGAGGTCGAGCCGATGTCGGGCGTCAGATCCGAGCACCCCACCGTGGAGGCCTTGAAGGGCGTGCCGAAGGACCGTGTCCACTCGATCGCCCCGCTGCTCGCGTTCACGCCGTAGGCCATCGCCTTCTCGGTGCTCACCACCACCGTGTCGTCGAATACCAGCGGCTGGCCGTAGATCGCCCCCTTGAGCTTCGCCGTGAACAGCTCCCCGAAGCTCCCCGACTGCAGCGTCGCCGGTGCCAGCGCCGGCTCGTTGGCGTCCCAGTCGTCGCGCAGGTTGCCGTACGCCGCCGTCGTCACCGCGCTCGTGCCGCTCGCCTGCGCCGTGCCCGCGAGCGCGAGCATCGCCAGCGCCGCGACCAGCGCCAGGCCGCAAAGCGCCGCGAGCGCCGTTGCGGCCCTCCGTTTCCGCCTCGCTGCTCTCAGCGCCCCCACGCCATTGCTCATGAGCGTCGTTCGAGGATACAGCCCAGCGCCGGCTCACTCGCCGATCTCGCCGAGCGTGCGGCCGCTCAGCACCGACCGCGGCAGCTCCGCCACCACGTCAAAGCCCGGCCGCGCGTGCTCGTCGCGGCGCTTGAGCAGCAGCCACTGGGCCTTCTCGCCGGCGCCCGCGCCGGTGCGCTGCAGGGCGAAGCCGCCGCGGAGCTTCTCCCCGTGCAGCACGAACACCGCGTGCCCCCGCTCCAGCGCCGCCGGCCAGGCCACCCGCCCGCCCTGCTCGTAGGTGCCCCGGTCCCACACGATCACCCGCCCGCCCTCCAGCGGGCCCTCGAAGGAGTTGTGCTCCATGCCGTGGTCGGCCACCTGCACGGCCAGGCGCTTGACGGCCGGGTCCAGCGACGGTCCCTTCGGCACCGCCCAGGAGCGCATCGCCCCCTCCACCTCCAGGCGCAGGTCGAAGTGGTGGGCGCGCGCAGCGTGCTCCTGCACCACGAACACCCCCGCGCTCACCCCCCGGATCGCGAACTGCTCGTGGCCCTCGCCCTTGACCCGCTCGACCTCCACCTCGGCCACCCGCGCCCCGCGCGGGCCCTCGCGCAGGAACATCTCGAGCTTCGCCACCGCGTCCTCCCCGCCCTCGGCGTGCACGAGCACGGTCCCATCGTCGCCGTTTCGCACCCACCCCATCAGCCTGAGCGCCCGCGCCCGGCGCACGGTCGCGTCGCGAAAGCCGACCCCCTGCACCCGTCCCCGCACGGTGGCCCGGATCGCCGTGCGCTTGGGGGTGTCCGCTGGCACCGTCAGAGCTTAAACTCCGCCCGCATGAGCGACCCCGGCGATCGGCGCCCGATGCTCGTGCTCGAGCACATCGGCTGCGAGTCGCCCGCCGCATACGAGGACGAGCTGCGCGCCCACGGGGTGGCGCCGCGGCGGGTGCGCCTGCACGAGGGCGAGGAGCTGCCCGACTGGCGCGAGCACCAGGGCATCGTGGCGATGGGCGGGCCGATGGGGGTCCACGACGAGGAGCAGCATCCGTGGCTCGCGGCGGAGAAGCGCCTGATCGGCGAGGCGGTGCGCGCGGGCACCCCCTACTGGGGCGTCTGCCTCGGCGCTCAGCTGCTCGCCGCCTCGCTCGGCGCGCGCGTGTCCGCGGGTCCGGCGCCGGAGGTGGGCGTGTTCCCGGTGGCGCTCACGCCGCCGGCCGCCCGCGACCCGGTGTTCGGCGATCTGCCAGACAGCTTTCCGGCCTTTCATTGGCACGGCGACACCTACGAGCTGCCCGACGGCGCCGTGGGTCTGGCCCGCTCGGAGCGCTACGAGCAGCAGGCCTTCGTCTTCCAGCGGGCGTACGCGATCCAGTTCCACCTCGAGGTGGACGCCGCCCTCGTCGCCCAGTGGTGTGAGGTGCCCGCATACGCCAACGATTTGCGTAAGCTGCCCGGCGAGGGGCCGGCTGGTGCGCTCCTTGAGGCGCTCGCCGCGATCGAGTCCGAGGCCATGGCGCGTGCCCGCACGATCTTCGGTCGATGGCTAATGTCCACCGGCGATGAAGGTCGTAAGGCGATGAGCCCTCGCCACACCGCGGGGCGGGCAGGGCGATGAGCAGCTTCGCCGGGCTGTCGCTCGCCGGCCGGGTGGTGACGCCCGGTGAGGAGGACTGGGATCAGGTCCGCCAGGCGTGGAACCTCGCCGCCGACCAGCTTCCCGCGGCGGTGGCGCTCGTGCAGGACGCGCAGGACGTCGCCAGGACGGTCGCCTTCGCGGCCGCCCATCAGCTGAAGGTCGCCGCCCAGGGCACCGGCCACGGCGCGGTGGCGCTCGGCTCGCTGGAGGAGACGATCCTGATCAAGACCGAGCGCATGCGCGGCATCGAGATCGATGCGTCGGCGGGCACCGCCCGCGTGGAGGCCGGCGTGCTCGCCGCCGAGCTCGGCGCGGCCGCCCAGGGCGCCGGCATGTGCTCGCTGCCGGGCTCCGCGCCGGACGTGGGCGTGGTCGGCTACACCCTCGGCGGGGGAATGAGCTGGCTGGGCCGCCGTCACGGCTTCGCCTGCAACCGCGTGCAGGCGATCGAGCTCGTCACCGCCGACGGCGAGCCCCGGCGCGTGGATGCCGAGCAGGGCCCCGACCTCTTCTGGGCGCTGCGCGGTGGCGGCGGGGGATACGCGATCGTCACCGCCCTGCACATGGCGCTGCTGCCGATCGGCGAGCTCTACGCCGGTGCCCTGATCCTGCCCGCGGAGCTCGGCGCGGAGGCCGTGCGCGCCTACCGCGACTGGGCCGCCACGGTGCCCGAGGAGGTCACCTCGATCGTGCGCTTCCTGCGCCTGCCGCCGCTGCCCGACGTGCCCGAGCCGCTGCGCGACCGCCCCCTGCTGACCCTCGGCGCCGCCTGCATCGGCAGCCAGGCCGAGGGGGAGCGGATGGTCGCGCCGCTGCGCGAGATCGGCGAGCCGGTGATGGACACCTTCGCCCAGGTCCCCGCGCAGGCGCTCTCGAAAATCCACATGGACCCCGAGCATCCGGTGCCGGGCCTTGGGCACCACGCGCTGATCCACGAGCTCCCGGACGAGGCGGTGGAGGCCTTCGTGTCAGTCGCCGGTCCCGACGCCGGCTCGCCCCTGCTCGTCGCCGAGCTGCGTCACACCGGTGGCGCCTTCGCCCGCCCGAGCGAGACCGCCGGCGCGCTGGCGAGCCTGCCGGGCGAGTTCGCGATGCTCGGCGTGGGCCTGCCGATGAGCCCTGAGATCGCCCAGGCGATCGACCGCCACCTCGATCTGCTGGAGGAGACGATGGCCCCCTGGGCGAGCTCAGGGGGATACGTGAACTTCGCCGAGCGTGCCTGTCCGCTGGAGTCGCTGTTGCCCGCGCACACCTGCGAGCGGCTCGCCGAGGTCAAGCGCCGCTTCGATCCCGAGGGCATGATCGTCGCCAACCACCCGCTCGCCGCCGCTTCCGCCTGAGGACGCACTCGCCCGCGGCCCGCAGAGGCCGCCGGCGGGCATCGGACATAATCCCCTCTCGTGAAGGCAGTTCAGATCGTCGAGCTATCCGGTCCCGAGGCGGTGGTCCTCGCCGACGTGCCCCCGCCGGACTCTCCCCCCTCGCACCCCCTCAGCCCCGGCGCGGGGGTGCTCGTGGAGGTGCACGCCGCCGGCGTCTCCTTTCCCGAGGTTCTCCAGAGCCGGGGCCTCTACCAGCTCAAGCCGCCGCTGCCGTTCGTGCCCGGCAGCGAGATCGCGGGCATCGTGCGTGAGGCGTCTCCCGGCGCGGGCGTGAAGGAGGGCGAGCGGGTGGCGGCCTTCTGCGTTCTCGGCGCCTTCGCGGAGCTCGCCGTGGCGCCCGGGTTCCTCGCCTACCCGCTGCCCGACGAGCTCGACTTCGCGCAGGGGGCCAGCCTGATCCTCAACTACCAC
>DATJMB010000041.1:0-2433 GCA_035508995.1 Solirubrobacteraceae bacterium
AGGCGGCCGGCGCCGAAGCTCTCGGCCTGCAGGCGGGGATAGAGATGGGCGGTGACCGCCAGTGCCAGCACGCTGTCGCCGAGGAAGGCCAGCCGCGCGTAGGAGTCCTCCCGGCGATCGGTCCAGGAGGCGTGGGTGAAGACCTGACGCTCGAGATCCTCGGGCAGTTGGTCGAGCAGTTGGACGAGCAGCTTCACGGCGGCAGTCCATCATGCCGGCGCGTGTGCGAGCACGAAGTCCACGGCCTGTCCCACCGTGAGGATGGCGGCCGCCTGCTCGTCGTCGATGCGCACCCCGTAGCTGTCCTCCAGCTCCTGCACAAGCGTGTAGAGGTCGAGGGAGTCCGCCTCCAGATCCTCCTTGAAGCGGGTCTCCTGGCCGATCTTCTGGGGATCGAGGTCGAGCTCGTCGGCGAGGTGGTCTCTTATCAACTCGAATACCTGCTCACGGGTCATCGTGGCGCAGGCTAGCGCTCGACGCGGACATCCGCCGGCGCCGCCCGCAGGGCGCCGGCATCGGCGAGCGCCGCCAGGGTGCTGCCCACCAGATCCCGCCGAGCGCCCTCCCCGGCGCGGACGATCGCGCGGGCGAAGCCCCGGCGGGCGAAGCCTCCGTGGGGCACCACACCGAGGCGTCGCAGACCCAGGAGATAGGCGCCGCCCTGGCCCTCCGGGTCGATCTCCTCCCGGAAGGCTCCCAGGGAGGGCCGCAGCAGCAGGCCCCCGAGCTTGGCCCGAGAGGATGAGGTGGCGGCGGCGCGGATCGCCGTGAGCATCGCCTGGGAGACCCCCTCCATGGTCTTCAACGCCACATTCCCGGTGAAGCCGTCGGTGACGATCACGTGAGCGGCGCCGCTGGTGATGTCGCCGCCCTCCACGTTGCCCACGAACTCGAAGGCGGGTGTGGGAGGGTCGCCAAAAAAAGGGGTGCCCGCGCGCGCGCGCGCGGGCGCGGGCGCGGGCGTACGCGCGCGCGGGGCGTCCGATTCGAAAGCATCCCCACGAGCCCCACCCCCTCCCAGAGCCCCCTCGAGCCGGCAGTGCGCCTCCCGCACCAGCTCGCTGCCCCGGGCGGCCTCCTCGCCGTTGGAGAGCAGGCCCACCCGCGGACGCTCCACGCCGAAGAGGGTGCCCGCGAGGGCGGCGCCCATGAAGGCGAACTGCTCGAGGTGCTCCGGCCGCGCCTGGGCGTTGGCGCCCACGTCCAGCAGGATCACCGGGTGGCCGGGCACCGGCAGGGGCAGGGCGAGGGCCGGCCGGTGGATGCCGCGGGCGCGCTTGACGTGAAAGAGGCCCGCCGCGAGCGCCGAGCCGGTGCCGCCGGCGCACACGAACGCCTGGGCCCTGCCCTGTGCCACCGCCACCGCGGCCTGCACGATGGAGGCGTCCCGGTGGCGGCGCACGGCGCCGGCGGGGTCGGGGCTCTTGGCGACCGACACCGGCGCGTCCACCACCTCCACCATGCCCGCGGGCGCGTCCGTGAGCGCTCCCGCGAGCTCGCTGGCGGGGCCGAAGAGGAGGCTGCGCGCGCCCTCCCCGGCGGCGAGGGCCGCCCCGGCGGCCACCTCCGCGGGCCCGCGATCGGCGCCGGTGCAGTCCACGGCCACCACCACGTGCTCGGCGGCGCCATCGACGGCCGCGGGCGAGTGGCTGCCCGGCAACCGCCTACTCGTGGTCGTGGTCGTGCTCGTGCTCGCCGGCGGCGGCGGTCGCGGCGAGGATCTCGCGACCGGCGTAGGTGCCGCAGACGGGGCAGACACGGTGGGGCCGGCGCGGGCTGTGGCAGCGCGGACAGGCCTCCACCGCCGGCACCCCCACCCTGTGGTTGGCCCGCCGCTTGTTGGTGCGGCTGTGGGACTGCTTTTTCTTGGGGACCGCCATCGCGGACAGGCTACCAGCCACGCTGGGATGGCCCGGCGGCGGCTATTCGAGCTCGAGCTCCCGCAGCTTGGCCCAGCGAGAGTCCGGCGCCTTGGGGTGGCTGTGATCGGGGCCCGCCTCGTTGAGGTTGGCGGCGCACTCCGGGCACAGGCCCGCGCAGTCCTCCCGGCAGAGCACCTTTGTGGGAGCCGCCAGCGCGAAGGCGTCCCGCGCCCAGGCCGCCAGATCGAGCACCTCTCCCTCCACATACGGGCTCGCCAGCTCCTCCCCCTCGCCCGCCACCCACACCTCGCGGGCATCCACCCTCACCGGCGGCGAGGCGGCCGTCAGGCAGCGCATGCACGGTCCCCCCAGGCTCGCCCGCAAACGCAGTCTCAACGCATAGCCGCCACCAGACATGCGGGACACGTCGAGCGTCACCGGCACCTCGGCCGGCTCCGCCCCGTAGCGCTCCCCGCCGAGCTCCAGCGGCTCCACCGGCACCGCCAGCTCCAGCCGGCGGCCCTCCCCGGGGCTCAGCCGCAGGCCGGCGAGATCGAAGGTGTGGGTCGTG
>DATJMB010000042.1:0-2913 GCA_035508995.1 Solirubrobacteraceae bacterium
CCGCCGGCGCCTACCACACCTCGATGTCTTCGTCAGCGATGGCGTCGGACCAGCGACTACTCGGCACGTTCGAGGCCGGGACCATCATGGGGCTGACCCGAAGACGGTGTGGAAACTCGTCCGCGGACAGGCACGCGTTGACCAGCCAACCTTCGCTGCTGCGTACTTCGAGGGTCGTGACGTCGCCTACACAATCGAAGTCCGGTCGCCGCGACGACACTGAAACCCGCACCGCTCCCGCTTCTGCCCACCGCAGTCCTACTGTTCCTGCGGGGCGGTCGCTACTCGCGAGTACAACGGCCCGACCGCAACATCCCACGTATCTCTTGGACAGGTCCACACTGTCCCGTCGTACGAGCAAAGCAGGCGTCTCGATCAGCTTTTCCAAGGCAGGCATTGCTCCGCCAGGTTCTCGGTAGTAGACAACACCCCACATCGCGCCTCGACGATAGGCGCCTCCGTGGATGGTACGAGCGGCAGGCGGCTATGCGGCCTGACGAGTGGGCTGTGCCGGCCGGCGCACGATCTTCACCTCGGCCCCCAGAGCTTCCGCCATCGCGATGATCGTTCGCAGCTCCGGATTGCCCGGCGCCGTCAGCGTGCGCCGCACGCTCGCCGGGTTCTTGCCGATCCGACGAGCCAGCTCCGCCTTGCTCAACCCCCGCTCTCCCCGCAGCTCGTCGAGGGCCCGCACGATCCCATCCACCGTCTCGATCTCGTGCCGCTCACGCTCGAACTCCATCCGGAACTCGGGATCGGCGAGCTGCTCAGCGAGAAAGCGCTCATGAAAGCTCGTCTCCGACACAGTCACTACTGTAGCACAGGTGTTACGCCCCGTTGGGAAGGCGGGCCCCCAAACCCTCAACCACCCTCAAGGAAAAGGACGTGAAAAGGACGTGGCTCATAAAGAAGCCCCTCCAGCGCCTCCTCCTGCCTACCTCGCCGCCTCCCAGAAACCGCATGGTTGAGCCAAAAACTCAGATGGCCAGACTCGGAATCGAACCGAGGACACCACGATTTTCAGTCGTGTGCTCTACCAACTGAGCTATCTGGCCGCAAGCCCGGACCTGCGGCCGGGCCACCAATCTTACGCGCTCGTGAACTCCGCCACCAGCGCCTCGTAGGTGTGGCGCAGGCCCTCCTCGATGGGCACCTCCGCGCGCCAGCCGAGCTCCCGCTCCGCCCGGGAGACGTCCAGGCAGCTGTGCTGGAGCTCCCCCTCCCGCAGGTCCTCGAGCTGGGGCTCGATCCGCACCCCCGCGATCTCCTGCAGGCGATCCCAAAGGCTCATCACATCGCTCTGCACGCCGGTGGCGATGTTATAGGTGCCCCGCCGACCCACCGCCTTGCGCAGGGCGCTCACCACGTCGCCCACGTACACGTAGTCCCGCGTGGGCTTGCCGTGGCCGTAGAGCTTTGGCGTCTCGCCACTGTGGAGCTTGTGGGCGAAGATCGCCACCACCCCCGCCTCCCCGTGGGGGTTCTGGCGGGGGCCGTACACGTTGCCCAGCCGCGTCACCGTGTTGGGCACCCCCGAGGCGAGGCTCCACGTCTTCACGTACGCCTCCCCCGCCCACTTCGAGGCTCCGTAGGGGGAGAGGGGCGCCGGCTCGCGCTCCTCGCCGGTGGGCATCGGCGCCTCGTCCCCGTAGAGGGCCCCGCCGGTGGAGGTGAACACCACCGGCACCTCCCGCGCGTTGGCCGCCACCACCACGTTCAAGGTGCCCTTCACGTTGACCTCGCAGTCCCGGCCCGGGTCCGCCACCGAGGCCGTCACGCTCGCCTGAGCCGCGAGGTGGAAGATCGCCTCCGGTGCCACCTCCTCCACGACCGCTCGCACGCCCGCCCCGTCCACGATGTCGAGCTCCACGAGCCGCGCTCCGCTCGCCACCCGCTCCGCCCTGCCCGAGGAGAGGTCGTCGATCACCGTCACCTCATAGCCGTCCGCCAGCAGGGAGTCCACCACGTGGGAGCCGATGAAGCCCGCTCCGCCGGTCACTATCGCCGCTCTGGCTGGCACGGGCCGCAATCTATCCCACCGCTCCGCGCGCCGCCGGGACCTAGACGGCCGTGGAGCGCAACACCTCTTCGGCCCGCGCCATCGAGGCGTCGATCCGCCCCAGCAGGTCCGCGTCCTCCTCGCCGCTGAGCAGATACCGCCGCAGCGTCGCCAGCACCCGCCGCACGATCACCATCGCCCGCTGCTCCCCCTCCCCGTCGAGCTCCCCCCGCTCCACCAGCTCCGCGATCCGCCGCAGCGACGGTTCGATCACCTCCCCCTGCACGTCGCTCGCCGTGAGCCCGTCCTCGATCGCCTGCGCGATCGCCCCCTCCGCGGGCTCCGCTTCGCCGTGTTCCAGCGCCGCCGCGAAGGTCGCCAGCGCCGTCTCCGCCACCGCCATCGGGTCCGCCCGCACCTGCTCCCGGGCGTCGGGTCCCGAGCGTCCCAGCACTTCCATGAACGCATCCAGCAGCACCGGGTCGAAGTGCCTGCCCCGCTCTTCGCCCATCATCGCCACCGCCTCCTCCACCGCGAAGGCCTTGCGGTACACCCTGTCGCTGGTGAGCGCGTCGAACACGTCCGCGATCGCCACGATGCGCCCCTCGAGCGGGATCGCCTCCCCCTTCACGCCCCGCGGGTAGCCGCTGCCGTCCCACTTCTCGTGGTGGCTGAGAGCGATCGTCGCCGCCATGTCGAGGATCGCCGAGCTCGAGCCTTTCAGCAGCCTGTGACCCTCCTCCGCGTGCGTCTCCACGATCGCCCGCTCCTCCGCCGTGAGCTTGCCCGGCTTCAGCAGGATCGCGTCGGGGATCGCCACCTTGCCCACGTCGTGCAGCGGCGCCGCGTGGCTCATCCGTTCGCACAGCTCCTGCTCGAGGCCGATCTGTTCGGCCAGCAGCGTCGAGAACCTG
>DATJMB010000043.1:0-3582 GCA_035508995.1 Solirubrobacteraceae bacterium
ATCGGCATTGCCGCCCAGGGATTCGAAGGCGTCGAGCCCACCCACTCCACCGATTTCTGGATTCCCCTGCAGAACCGCCTCCCGTTCAACGTCCTCGGCAATCTCCCCGAGAACGGCCATCTCTACCAGGCCGATCCCACCTGGTGGTGCCTCCGCCTCATCGCACGCCTTGCCCCGGGCGTCAGCCGCCAGCAGGCCATCGCGCGCCTGCAGCCTCTCTTCCAGCGGGCAGCCCGCATCGGCCTCGGCGAACCCATGCCGGGCGAGCGCCCCGTTGTCCTCAGCCTCACCGGCGCGAAGAACTTCACCGGCGACTACGCGGATCTCTACGGCAAGCCCCTGCCCGTGCTCATGGCCATGGTGGGACTCGTCCTCCTGATTGCCCTCACCAACCTCGTCATGCTGCTCATGGCCCGCAACGCCGCACGCCAGCGCGAATTCTCCCTCCGCCTCGCTCTCGGCGCCCGCCCCGCGGAGCTCCTCCGCCAGCTCCTCACCGAATCGTTTCTGCTCGTCCTTCTCGGCGGCGCGCTTGCCTGGGTCTTCGCCGTTCTGGCCACCCGCATCCTCGCCCGCTGGGCTCTCATCGAATCCAGCCTCACACCCGATCGCACCGTGCTGCTCTTTACCTGCGCCGTTCTCGCCGTCAGCGCGCTTTTGCTGGGCATCGCTCCGTTCCGCACCGCCATCTCCGGCGGCGCCGAGCTCGCCCTCAAAACCTCAGCCGCCACCGCCTACACCGACGCCGGCAAATCCCGCCTCGGCAAAATCATCGTCGCTCTCCAGATGGCCCTCTGTGTCGTGCTCCTCGTCGGCGCCGGCCTGCTCACCCGCACGCTCCTGAACCTCCGCAACATTCCCCTCGGCATCAACACCACCGGACTGGTCGTCTTCGGCCTCAACCCTCAGGCCGTCCCGCACACCCAGCCCCAGCTCGCCCGCTTTTACGGCGATCTCGAGACCCGTCTCGAGGCTCTGCCTGGCGTCGAGTCCACCAGCGTCTCGTCCACCCGCCTCGGCTCCTGGTGGTCGAACAACAGCGACGTCACCATCGACGGCAAAGAAGGCCGCGTGGCTAGCGGCGCCCTCCCCACCGTCCGCATGAACGACATCGGGCCCGGCTTCTTCCACACTCTCCAGGTTCCCGTCCTTGCCGGCCGCGAATTCACCGACGCCGACGGCGCCTCCAAACACTACGTCGCCATCGTCAACCGGCTTTTCGTCGATACCTTTTTCCCGCGCCAGAATCCTCTCGGCCATCAGGTCAACGGCGCCACCATCGTCGGTGTCGTGGCCAATCACAAATACCGCAGCATGGACGAAGCGCCCATCCCCATGGCCTGGTGGGACTACGCCCAGGGCCCGGGCGAAGGTGAAATGACCGTCGAGATGCGCGTCCGCGGCGCCAACCCGCTCTCGATCCTCCCTGCCGTTCGCAAAACCGTCGCCCAGCTCGATCCCAACGCCCCCCTCATCGAGCCCACGCTCCAGCGCAAACAGTTTGAATCCACCCTTTCCCTGCAACTCCTGCTGGCTCGCCTCGCTCAGTTCTTCGGAATCCTCGCCATCGTCCTCGTCGCCACCGGCCTTTATGGAACGCTCTCGTACCGCGTGAACCGCCGCACTGCGGAGATCGGCGTCCGCATGGCCGTTGGTGCCCGCCGCGGTCAGGTCCTCTGGATGATCCTCCGCGACAGTCTCATCCTCACCGTCATCGGCCTCGTCCTCGGCCTCCCGCTCGCCGCCCTCACCGGACGCGCCCTCGCCTCCTCCCTCTATGGCGTCCATCCCTTCGACCCGTTGACGTACCTGCTCTCGATCGCCGGTGTCGCGGCCGTTGCCCTCGGCGCAGGAATCCTCCCCGCATTCCGCGCCGCCAGCGTCGATCCGCTCTCCGCGCTGCGGACCGAGTGAGGGGCTCGGCGATCCAATGCACGCCTGCGGTCGTTGTCAGCGAGCGACAGATCACCAATGGACCTAAGCCCCGGCTTCTCAGATCCCTGTGTCGCAGGACTCGCCGCCCTCCCCAGGAGCTACCGGCGGCAGGCAGCTCGGGTCGCGGCTGCAATTGCGCCGATGTGCGTGGGGTTGACGAAGCCCCACACTTCCCGGCTCGGCGGACGGCCGTTGACCAGGTCACGCCGGTAGCTGAAGCAACCCAGGTACAGGGGCCGTATGTACATCACCGGCTCGAGCCGCTCCAACTCCTCATCGGTCAACTCGACATGCCGGCGGTACGCGCCCACAGCCAGATTGATCCAGTCCGCGTTGCCCCAGGTGCCCCACATCAGCCACGCGAAGTCGGCCAGGCGCGGGCCGCGTCCGGCCGCTTTCCAGTTGATCGCCACCGGCCCGTGTTCGCCTGCGATCACGTGATCCGGCGCGTGGAGCAGGTTGCCATGGAGCAGTGCCTCAGGCAGCCCGTGGCCGTCGTCGGCCGAGCGCACCCGGTCGCGGAGCCGCTCGAACCGCTCGCGCTGGTCCGCAGCGACCTTTGTGTCGACTGCGTCGAGGAACGCGAGAGCTGCCAGCAGGTCCTGACGCGGGCTGCCCTCGCGGCTGGGATCGTCCCCGCTCGCCCCACCCGGACGGCTAACGGATGCCTCGAACGGCAGAGTATGCAGCCGTCCGAGCAGGTCACCCATGATGGCGAACTTCTCGCTGCCTTCCTGTCCGACGGCCATGGGCAGCGGCCCGCCGGGGATAAATCGGGTGACGAGGACCGTCGAGTCGTCGCACACCGTCACCGCGTCGTCGGTCGCGAGCCGCTCCGCCGGGTAGTCGTGCCGTTCCAGGAACCGCAGGATCGCGGCATCGCCTTCGACGCCGGCCCGCGGCCGCGCCGGCGAGAACGCCCGTGCTATCCACGGATCGCCGTCGCGGCGGTCGATGCGGAAAACGTGGTCGTGGTGTTGGCTGGTCTTGGTCGCCGCGACCGCCTCGATGCCGTAGCGATCCCCAAGATGGGCGACAAGACGCTCACCAGCGGGCTGATGAAACATGCGCGTTTGCAGTTCTTCGAGGTCGGTGAGCGCCTGTGTGTAGCGCTGACCCGTTTCCTCCCCGTGCCGGCGGACGACCTTCTTGAAGCTCCCGTCCTTCGTCATAACAAGCCCCCTCGTTGGCACCCTCGTCCCCAGCGACGCGGTGCAGAGATGGCTTGTGATCAAGGACCGTGAGGGCAAATCCCCTTCGCCAATGGAACTCCCGCTGGGTGGACGTTCCACGGCTCGGCGACTGGTCGGCGCCGTAACGCCACCCTACCCAACACTTCCCGCGCGTGTCAAGCAAGGACACCGATGGGCAGCGTCCTGATTCTGCGTCGCTGCGTTCGTGGCGGCATCGAACGCCAAGGCCGCCAGCCGATCACGCTTGCGACTCCCTTTTCAAAGAACGGCACAGGGACTTCAGGCCGGCTGTCAGCGTGGTCTCAGGGTCATCGGGTGGCCTGTGGCAGTGAGCTCGTTACGATCAGATTCCGAGTTGGTGCCATTTTTCATAGGTTTCACCCCAACTCTTCGTCCGAATATTGGCGATGCCATGGCTCAGTTGAGTTTTACCGAGCTGAATCAGCAAGCCCTC
>DATJMB010000044.1:0-7108 GCA_035508995.1 Solirubrobacteraceae bacterium
GCCACGAACGTGAGCATCATGCTGTTCACCGACCAACGCTTCTGCATCACTCCTCCGTAGAGGACAGCGAGGCCGGGAAGGCTCATCAGCCCCACGAACGTCGCCGCGGTCATCTGCCACGCGTTGTCGCCAGCGTTGAGCCACGATGGGTATGAGAGCCATTCTGCTGTCGCCAGGATGGACATACGCCTCCATTTCTCTCTCTCGTAGATCAGCCGGGCCGCCGCCCGCCACTCACGCACGGCGGCCCGACAATTGGGTCCGCCAATGAAAACGGCCCCCCTCCGGCCCCGGTAGGGACACCGATCTCAACTCTGCCCGGAGCCCTTTCGACATTTGTATAGACCCCCCTCGACCGGCCCCTCAGACAGCCTGCTGGCGCTTCCCCGTCGCTGTTGGCGTCTGGCGGCCCGTTGGCCAGCGGACGGCTGGGGGGCGGCGGTGTGCTCCAAAACGAACGCCCCGCGCGCGCGTGCGCGCGCACGCGCGGGCACCCCAAAAAAGAACCCTCACCCCCTCTCCCCACCCGCCGCCACGGGCTCCTCGCCGAGCCTCAGCCGAAGGGGTAGCCCGCCCGCCGGCACGCCTCCCGCAACTGGCCCTCCACGCCCTTGAACGCTTCCGGCGAGCCACACGCCTGCCGCGCCTTCTCCCCACAGGCGTGCTCCCTGGCCACCCCCAGAGTGCTCGCGAAGCTCACGTCGATGCAGTCCTTGTCCTCCCGCCCGCCGCTCGTGAGCCCGTACGCCACCAGCGCTCCCACCGCCAGCACCACACACGCCAGCAACGCCCCCACCGCTGCCTTCTCACGCCGGCCCCACCGCAGCGGCTCCGACAGCCGCTTGGAGCGATCCATCATGATCATGACGGCCCGACCCTATTGATCTTCGGCGTCCACGCCCGCCCCGCCGACCCCGTCCGCGCCGCCGGCCGCGGGACCGTCCCGCTTCGCCGCCCCATCCCCCTGGGGCTGGAAGGCGAGAGCAGCCGAGTTGATGCAGTACCGCTGGCCAGTGGGTCCCGGACCGTCGTCGAACACGTGCCCGAGATGGCCTCCACAGGCGCTGCACACCACCTCCGTGCGCCGCATGAACAGGCTGTTGTCGGGCCTCAGCTCCACCGCCGCCGCCACCGAGGGCTCCGTGAAGCTCGGCCATCCCGTGCCCGAGTCGAACTTCGTGTCCGAGTCGAACAGCCTCGCCCCGCACCCAGCGCACATGTACGCCCCCGAGTCCTTGTTGTAGACCAGCTCCCCCGTGAACGGCGCCTCCGTGCCCGCCTTCCGCAGCACCTCGTACTGCTCCGGCGTCAGCTCCCGCCGCCACTCCTCCTCTGACTTCTCCACCTTCCCCTCGCTCATCCCCACCGTTCTAGCACGCGTCATCATTGCCCCCACCCTCCATTCATGTCGTCCCCGCCAGAGTCCGCAAGCTCATCGGCAACGGGCCAGCCAAGCAGGCCGGGATTTGGATTTGACGGACACCGCCAAGCGGTCCCCGTCGAAGACGAATCCCTGGTCCTGCGCCCGTCGAAGACGAATCCCGGTCCTGCGCCCGTGCCCCGTGGTAAAATGATCCTTACGTTCACGTCAACTTACAAGCAGCGGCCGAAAGAGGCCGACCAGGTGCCCTCGAACGGCTCGGTCGCACCGCCGCCGCGGGCGCCCGCTCCCCGCAGGCGTCTCGGCGTGAGCTCCTCGCACGCGAACTACAAGTGGTGGGCCCTCTCCTGCACCAGCGTGGGCATGCTGCTGGCGGCCACCAACTCGGGCACTCTCATCATCGCCCTGCCCGACCTCGAGCGCTCGCTGCACGCGAGCCTGCTGGCGCTCGTGTGGGTGATCCTCGCCTACCTCATCGCCGCAACCGTCCTCGTCCTCACGGCAGGTCGCCTCAGCGACCTGTTCGGCCGCAAGCGCGCCTACGTGGGTGGCTTTCTGGTGTTCGCCCTCGCCTCCCTCGGCGCCGGCTTCTCGCCCGACGCGAACGTCCTCATCCTGTGGCGCATCCTGCAGGGCATCGGCTCCGCCTTCCTGTTCGCCAACGCCGCCGCCCTCGTCACCGACGCCTTCCCCAAGGAGGAGCTCGGCCTGGCTATGGGCGCCAACACGATGGTGGCCGCCGTGGGCCTCGTGCTCGGCCCCGTCCTCGGCGGCGCCCTAGTGGCCATCTCCTGGCACTGGGTGTTCTGGTTCAACGTCCCCCTCGCCCTCGCCGGCGCCGCCTGGGGAGGCCTGGTGCTGCGGGAGCTCTCCAAACGGGACCCCGCCCCCAGCTACGACGTGCTCGGCACAGTCACCTTCGTGGTGGGCCTCACCGGCCTCGTCCTGGGCGTCTCCCGGGGCGGTATCTCCGGCTGGGACGAGAACCTCGTGATCGCCAGCCTCGCCGCCGCCGCCGTCCTGCTGCCCCTGTGGGTGCTCATCGAGCAGCGCTCCCGCGCTCCCATGCTCGACCTCGGCCTGTTCAAGAACCGCCTCTTCGCCGCCGCCTCCGCCGCCGCCTTCATCAACGGCCTCGCCCGCTTCGCCCTCATGTTCCTGTTCGTCTTCTACTACCAGGGCGCCCAGGCCAACTCCCCGATCGAAGCCGGCCTCAAGCTGATGCCCCTCGCCCTGGGCATGCTCATCGCCTCCCCCCTCTCGGGCATCTACGCCGACCGTCACGGCTCCCGCACGCTCGCCGCCCTCGGCATGCTCGTCAGCGCCGCCGGCCTCGCCGGCATGACCACCCTGCAGGTCTCCTCCCCCTACTACCAGAGCGCCCTCTGGCTGGCCTTCGTGGGGGTCGGCTCGGGCATGTTCAACAGCCCCAACACGGCGGCCATGATGGGCACCGTGCCGGCCCAGCGCCGGGGCATCGCCGCCGGCGCCCGCACCCTGCTGCAGAACACCGGCGCCGTGCTCTCGATCGCCTTCGTGCTGGCCATCGTCACCGCCGCCGTCCCCAAGCCCACCCTCTTCGCCGTCTTCTCCGGCCTCGCCAAGGGCCTCTCCGCGGAGAAGCTGGCCCCCTTCATCGACAACATGCACACCGCCCTCTGGGTCCTCGCCGCCACCTCCCTGCTCGGCGCCTTCGTGTGCCTCCTGCGCCCCCGCCACGTGCCCACCGCCGCCGCCGCCCACACCGGCGCCCACGCCGAGTCCGCCGCATGAGCTCCCCGGGCTCCACTCAGGCCGCCCCCCACCTGCGCATCGGCGACGTCGCCAAGCTGGTGGGCACCACCCCCCGCACCATCCGCTACTACGAGGAGATCGGCCTCCTGCCCCAGGAGCCCGCCCGGCCCTCCGGCGGTCACCGCGTCTACAGCGAAGCGGAGGTCGAACGCCTGCGCGAGGTGATGCGCCTGAAAGACCTCCTCGGCGTCACCCTCGAGGAGCTCAAGACCCTCCTCGCCGCCGAGGAGTCCCGGGCCCTCGTCCGCGCCCAGCTGCGCCAGGAACACGTCCCCCCCGCCCGCCGCCGCTCCCTGCTGGAGGAGGCCCTCGGCCACATCGACCGCCAGCTATCGCTCGTCGAGCGCCGCGCCGCCGAGCTCGCCAAGCTCAAAGCCGAGCTCACCGACTCCCGCAAGCGCGTTCGCCGCAAGATCCGCGAGCTGGACGCTCACGCCGGTGGCTCCTTCCCGCCCTCAACCCCCGCCGCCGTCGAGCCTGCCGCCTCGGAGCCCGCCCAGTGAGCGACCCGGCCGTGCTCGTCGACGACCTCGTCGTCCGCTTCGATCGGCTCACCGCCGTGGGCGGCGTCTCCTTCGCCGTCTCCCCCGGCGAGGTGTTCGGCCTGCTGGGCCCCAACGGCGCCGGCAAGACCACCACCA
The DNA here is from genome assembly GCA_035508995.1 of Solirubrobacteraceae bacterium. Taxonomy (GTDB): domain Bacteria; phylum Actinomycetota; class Thermoleophilia; order Solirubrobacterales; family Solirubrobacteraceae; genus Palsa-744. The sequence continues at coordinate 3,817 of DATJMB010000044.1, forward strand.
TCCGCGTCCTCACCACCCTTCTCGCCCCCACCGCCGGCCGCGCCCTGGTGGCGGGCCACGACGTGCGCAGCGACAGCCTCGCCGTGCGCGCCTCCATCGGCTACATCCCCCAGGCCATCTCCGTGGACGGCGCCCTCACCGCGTACGAGAACCTCGACTTCTACGGTCGCGTCACCGGGGTGCCCCGCAAAGAGCGCCGCGAGCGCATCGCCGAGGCGATCGAGGCGATGGACCTCCACCACATGCTCGACCGTCTCGCCCGCAACCTCTCCGGCGGCATGCTCCGCCGCCTGGAGATCGCCAGCGCCCTGCTCAACCGCCCCCGCGTGCTGTTCCTCGACGAGCCCACCGTCGGCCTCGACCCCAACGCCCGCGCGCTGGTGTGGGAGCGCCTGCAGGCGCTGCGCGAGAGCGCCGAGACCACCATCCTCGTCACCACCCACCTGATGGAGGAGGCCGAGCGCCACTGCGATCGCCTCGGCGTGATCGACCGCGGCCGCCTGATCGAGCAGGGAGCACCCGCGGAGCTCATCGAACGCCACGCCGCCCACACCATGGAAGACGTCTTCACCGCCATCACCGGCCGCCCCATCGCCGAGGAGACCCCCGAGGACGAGCAAGGGAGGCTCGCCGATGTCCGCGCACAGCGCCGCACCGCCAACCGCCTCGGTTGAGGCGGCCGTTCCCCGGGCCCTCGCCACCGCGCCGCTGGTGCGGGTCTTCGACGGCACCCTCGCCATGGCCCAGGCGGAGCTGCGCAAGCTCCGCCACGACCATCTCGACATCGTCACCCGCTCCGTCCAGCCCCTGCTGTGGCTGTTCATCTTCGGCAGCGCCGTGGAGGGCGCCCACCTGCTGAACCTCGGCCACGTCGAATACCGCGCCTATCTCGCCCCCGGCGTGATGGCTCAGGCGGCGATGTTCATCGCCATCTTCTTCGGCCTCGCCGTGATCTGGGAACGCGACGTGGGCCAGCTCCAGCGCCTGCTCGCCACGCCCCTGCCCCGCACCTCCATCGTCCTCGGCAAGGCCGCCGGCGCCTGCGTGCGAGCCCTCGTGCAGGCCCTGCTTCTGCTCGTGGTCCTCGCCCTCGCCTCCATCGGCGTGCGCTGGAGCATTCTCGGCGTCCTCGGCACCCTCGCCATGCTCACCCTCGGCACCGCCGCCTTCGCCTGCATGTCCATGCTGCTCGCTGCCGCCGTCAAGGAGCGCGAGCGCTTCATGGGCATCGGCCAGCTCATCATGATGCCCCTCTTCTTCGCCTCATCCGCCCTCTACCCCCTCGCCGTGATGCCCGCCTGGCTGCGCGCCATCGCCCGCGTCAACCCTCTCACCTACGAGGTCCAGGGCCTGCGCCAGATGCTCGTCGGCGTCGGCGGCCGGGGCGTGGTGTGGCTCGACTTCCTCGTCGTCGCCGCCTTCTTCGTGGCGATGCTCATCGCCGCCACCCGCGCCTATCCCAACGCCATCCTGTGATCCGACGTCCCCCCGCTCACCCGCTTTTCGCTCGCCGCTCACCGCCGTCAGCCACCCCGCCGGCTCCGCCGCCGCCCGCGAGCGTCCGCTCATAGCCCGCGCACTCCAGCACCGGCAGCCGCGGGTAGCGGGGGTAGGAGGGGTCGGTGCGCGAGCGAGCGCACAGCGAGAACACCGACCCGCGCGTGTTGCGCACCTCCACCCGGTGCACGCATTTCCCGCACAGGCCCGTGTCGGAAGCCATCCCCGAAGCCTAGCCGCAGCCCACTCCTGCAATAATCGTTGACTACGCAACTATGAACACGTTCTACCGTCTCCTCGGCTTTCTGCGCCCCTACCGGCGGGGGCTCGCCATCTCCTGGCTGCTGGCGAGCCTCGCGATGGTGATGACCGTGCTGCTGCCCGCCCTCACCGGCCGGGCCGTGCAGATCATCTCCACCGGCGCCCGGAGCACCGAGCGCCACCAGCTCGCCCAGAGGGCCCACGACCGTCACACCCTGCTGGTGCTGTTCCTGGCGATCCTCGCCGCGGTGCTCGCCCGCTGGGGCCTGACGGTGTGGCGGCGCATGATCGCCGGCCGGGTGTCCCTCGGCGTGGAATACGACCTGCGGGAGCGCCTCTACGGCCACCTCCAGCGCCTGGAGCTCGGCTTCTTCGACCGCCAGCAGACGGGGCAGCTGATGTCTCGCGCCACCGTGGACCTGCAGGCGGTGCGCTTCTTCCTGGGCTACGGCCTCGTGTTCATCCTGCAGTCCATCCTCACCATCCTGCTGGCCGGCGCGGTGATGCTGATCACCGAACCCCGCCTGGCCGCCGTGGCACTCGCGCCGGTGCCCTTCGTGGTGCTCATCTCCTACCGCTACGGCCGCCGCGCCCGGCCCGCCATCCAGGAGACCCAGCAGCGCATCGCCGAGCTCACCGCCGACGCCGAGGAGAACATCTCGGGGGTCCGCGTGGTCAAGGCCTTCGCCCGCGAGTCCCGCCAGCTGCAGCGCTTTCGCCACTCCGTCTCCCGCGTGTTCTCCCAGGCGATGGTCGCCACCCGCCTGGAAGCCCGCTTCAACCCGATGATCGCCTTCCTGCCCCAGCTCGGTCTCGCGGCGGTGCTGCTGCTCGGCGGCGACGCCGTGATCCACGCCCACCTCACCCTGGGCCAGTTCACCGCCTTCTACCTCTACCTGAACATGCTCATCTCCCCCATGCGCTCCCTCGGCGTGACCCTCAACCTCGCCCAGCGCGCCACCGCCTCCGGCGCCCGCCTGTTCCAGGTCCTCGACCGCCGGCCCCGCCTCACCGCCCCGCCCGGCGCCCCGCCTCTGCCGGCCGGCAACGGACACGTGCAGATGCGCTCCGTGAGCTTGCGCTACGACGAGAGCCCGGAGGAGTTCGGCGCCCACTACTCGCCTGCCGGCACCAACCTCACCGTCACGAACGGCCACCCCGCTGCCCGCACCGTCCTGCGGGACATCGACCTCGACGTGCCCGCCGGGCGCACGGTGGCGCTGGTGGGGGCCACGGGCTCGGGGAAGACGAGCCTCGTGTCGCTGATCTCAAGGTTGTACGACGCGAGCTCCGGGGAGGTGCTGCTCGACGGGGTGGACGTGCGCAGCGTGGAGCTGCGCTCGCTGCGCCAGGCGGTGGCGGTGGTGAGCGACGACCCCTTCCTGTTCTCCGCCACCGTGGCCGAAAACATCGCCTATGCCCGTCCGGAGGCATCCCGGGAGGAGGTCCAGGCGGCCGCCCGCCGGGCGCAGGCGCACGAGTTCGTGGTGGACCTGCCCCGCGGCTACGACACCCGGGTGGGCGAGCGGGGCCT
>DATJMB010000045.1:0-2300 GCA_035508995.1 Solirubrobacteraceae bacterium
GCTACTGCGCGGGCGTGGACCGGGCGGTGCAGACGGTGGAACAGATGCTCGACCTGCACGGCCCCCCCGTGTACGTCCGCAAGGAGATCGTCCACAACAAGCACGTCGTCGACCGCCTGCGCGCACGGGGCGCCATCTTCGTGGACGAGCAGACCGAGGTCCCCGAGGGGGCCCTGTGCGTGTTCTCCGCCCACGGCGTCGCCCCCAGCGTGCGCGCCGGCGCCAGCGAACGGGGCCTGCGCACGATCGACGCCACCTGTCCGCTCGTCACCAAGGTCCATCGTGAGGCCGCGAGCTTCGCCCAGCGCGGCTACACGGTGGTGCTCGTGGGCCACCACGGTCACGAGGAGGTGGAAGGCACGATGGGGGAGGCCCCCGAGCGGATCGTGCTGGTGCAGAGCGAGCACGACGTGGAGGAGCTGCAGGTCGAGGATCCCGAGCGCGTGGCCTACATCACCCAGACCACCCTCTCGGTCGACGAAACGAGCTCCATCGTGGCCCGCCTGCGCGAGCGCTTCCCGGCGATCGCCGGTCCCAAAACGGACGACATCTGCTACGCCACCACCAACCGCCAGGCGGCCGTCAAGCAGATGGCCGGCCGCTGCGACCTGATGCTGGTGATCGGCTCCCGCAACTCCTCCAACTCCGTTCGCCTCGTGGAGGTCGCCCGGGACTGCGGCACCGAGGCCCACCTCATCGACAACGCCGGCGAGGTCCAGGAGCGGTGGCTGGCGGATCGTCGCGTGGTGGGCATCTCCTCGGGCGCCAGCGCCCCCGAGAACCTCGTGCGGGAGCTCCTCGCCTTCTTCGCCGCCCGCGGCGTGGGCGACGTGGAGGAGGTGGACGTGGTTCGCGAGGACGTCCGCTTCATGCTCCCCAAGCCCGTCCGCGAGGCCCTCGCCACGAGCGGCCCGGCTTGACCGCGACACCCTCCCCGCCGGCGGCAGCCACCACCCGATGAGGACCCTGCTCGTCTCCGACCTGCACCTCGGCGGGTTGTCCGGGATCGACCTCCTGCGCCGTCCCGCCCTGCGCGAGGCCCTGCTCGCGGAGCTCCCCTCCGTCGATCGCCTGGTGCTGTTGGGCGACACCCTCGAGCTCCGTCACGGCCCTCCCGGCAAGGCCCTCGCCGCGGCCAGGCCCTTCTTCGAGGATCTCGGCCGGGCGCTCGCCGGGCGGGAGCTGATCCTCTGCGCCGGCAACCACGACCACGCCCTGCTCGCCACCTGGCTGCAGGGCCGCGCTCTCGAAGACCGCCCGCCGCTGGGGTTGGAGCAGCGTATCGAGCCCGCCCAGGCCTCACCGATGCTCGCCCGCATCGCCGAATGGGCCGCCCCCGCCCGCGTGCAGATGGCCTATCCGGGCCTGTGGCTGCGAAAGGACGTGTACGCCACCCACGGCCACTATCTCGACGCCCACCTCACCATCCCCACCCTCGAGCGCCTCGGCATCGGCCTGATGGGACGGTTGCTGGAACGGCCCGCCGGCGCCCTCTGGAGCGTGCAGGACTACGAGGCGGTCACCTCTCCCATCTACGGCTGGCGCGACGCCATGACCCGCTACTTCCCCTCCGGTCCCGCCCTCAACGGCGTGGCCACCGTGCGCGCCTGGCGCGCCCTGGGGGGTGGCAGGGGGGTGGACGAGCAGGGAGCCTCCGCCAACGGCGCCACCGGCCCCAGCCCCTGGCGGCTGCTCGCCACCTGGCTGCGCATCCAGGGCCTCAAGCGGGCTTTCCCGCTGGTCGTCTCCGCCCTGAACCGCGCCGGCCTCGGTCCCCTGAGCGCCGATCTCTCCCGCAGCGAGCTCCGCCGCGCGGGCCTGCGCGCGATGGGCGAGGTGGCCGCCCGCCTGGAGCTCCGCGAGGCCCATCTCATCTTCGGCCACACCCACCGCGCCGGTCCCCTGCCGGGCGACGTGGAGGCGGAGTGGCGGGGCAGGGCCGGCGCGCGGCTCTGCAACTGCGGCTGCTGGACCTACGATGCCGTGTTCCTCGCCGGCGCCCCCGGCGAGAGCCCCTACTGGCCCGGCACCGCCGTGCTCGTCACCGACACAGGCCCTCCCGAGCTTCGCCGCCTGCTGCTCGACCGCTCCTTCGCCGACCTCACGCCAGTCCCGGCGTGAAGCAGGTGCCGTGACACTCCACCCCGTCCTCCAGCTCCAGCTCCAGCACCCCGGCGGTGTGGCCCTCGTGCTCCACCAGCGGATAGGCCCCCGGCCGGTCGATCCCGATTCGCGCCTCCGCCCGGTCAGGATCGTCGGTTGAGCCAGTCGTGAAGCCCACCTCCCCCTCTCCCGAGAGC
>DATJMB010000046.1:0-4226 GCA_035508995.1 Solirubrobacteraceae bacterium
CCCGAGATCAACCACGCCATCACGATCGAGCGCAACGCCGCCAACGAGGAGGAGGAGGCTGCGGGCATCAGCTCCAGCTCCGGTGGCGAGCTGCTCGTCTGCGAGGTCCAGCAGCATCTCGGCGACGACCGTGTGCGCGCGGTGGCGATGGACACCACCGACGGACTCGCCCGCGGCCTCGAGGTCGTCGACACGGGCGCCCCGATCACGGTTCCCGTCGGCGAGGTCACGCTCGGGCGCATCTTCAACCTGCTGGGCGAACCGATCGACCTCGGCGAGCCGCTCCCGGCCGGCGTCGAGCGCCGCGGCATCCACCAGGAGGCCCCCCGCGTGGAGGACCTGTCCCCGGCGGTCGAGATGTTCGAGACGGGGATCAAGGTCGTGGACCTGCTGGCCCCCTACGCCAAGGGCGGCAAGGTCGGGCTGTTCGGCGGGGCCGGCGTGGGCAAGACCGTGCTGATCCAGGAGCTGATCCACAACCTCGCCACCGAGCACGGCGGGCTGTCGGCCTTCTGCGGCGTCGGCGAGCGCTCCCGCGAGGGCAACGACCTGTGGCTGGAGATGAAGGAATCGGGCGTGATCGACAAGACGATGCTCGTCTTCGGTCAGATGAACGAGCCCCCCGGGGCGCGTATGCGCGTGGCCCTCTCCGGCCTGACGATGGCCGAATACTTCCGCGACCAGGGCCAGGACGTGCTGCTGTTCATCGACAACATCTTCCGCTTCGTGCAGGCCGGCTCCGAGGTCTCGGCGCTGCTCGGCCGGATGCCCTCCCAGGTGGGCTACCAGCCCACGCTGGAGACCGAGATGGGACAGCTGCAGGAGCGCATCACCTCCACCCGCGAGGGCTCGGTGACCTCCGTGCAGGCCATCTACGTGCCCGCCGACGACCTCACCGACCCGGCCCCGGCGTCGGTGTTCGCCCACCTGAACGCCACCACGGTGCTCTCCCGGGCGATCTCCGAGAAAGGCATCTACCCCGCCGTGGATCCCCTGGACTCCACCTCCACGATCCTCAAGGCGGACGTCCTCGGCGAGGACCACTTCCGGGTGGCCAACCGCGTCAAGGAGATCCTCCAGCGCTACAAGGAGCTCCAGGACATCATCGCCATCCTCGGCATCGACGAGCTCTCCGACGAGGACAAGCTCACCGTCCAGCGTGCCCGCAGGATCGAGCGCTTTCTCTCCCAGCCCTTCTTCGTGGCCGAAGAGTTCACCGGCACCCCCGGTGCCTACGTGAAAATCGAGGAGACCATCCGCGGCTTTCAGGAGATCATCGACGGCAAGCACGACGAGGTCCCCGAGTCCGCCTTTTTCCTCAAGGGCACCATCGACGAGGTTGTCTCTGACGCCCGATGACCTACGCATCTCTACGTCCTCGATCGCTCGTGTGCAGAGCACACTTCGCTCACTGCGTCCTTGATCTGCTTGGTCCTCGGACGTCAGAGGGTGGTATGGATGGACCGGGTCCGCACATGTGCGGACCCGCCGGCCGGCACATGTGCCGGCCGGGACCGCGGCGCATGCGCCGCGGTCTACCGTCGACTTTCTCAGAGGTGATCTCCTAGCCATGGCCCACACCAAGTTCCCCGTGGAAGTGCTCACCCCCGAGGGGGAGGTGTTCAACGAGGAGATCGAAATGCTCTCCACGTTCACCGCCGTGGGCTCGATCGGCATCCTCGCCAATCACCAGCCGCTGCTGGCGATGCTGGAACCGACGGAGTTGCGGCTCTACAGGTCGGAGTCGGAGATCGTGCGCTACGCCCAGGCGGAGGGCTACCTGCAATTCGCCGACAACCGCGCGCTGGTGCTGGTGGAGGAGGCGATCGCGCCGGCGGACCTCGACCGGGGGCTCCTCGAAACGCGCCTTTCGGAGGCGCGAGCGGCGGCAGAGCGGGCACCGCAGGACAGCGAGGAGCAGGCCCGGGCGCAGCGGGACATCAAGCGCTGCGAGGCCTTCCTGGCGGTCCAGCCCTAGGCCCGCGGCGGGGGCCTGGCTGGCGCTAGGGTGTGGGCGTGCCGAGCGCAGACCCCGCAGCCGCCCACTTCCAGCGCAAGGCCCCCGGCTGGTTCACCGCCCACGTCTTCAACCCCATCGTCGCCGGTCTCACTCGCCTGGGGGTGAGCATGATGGGCTCCCGGGTGCTGGAGGTGCGGGGACGCACGTCCGGACAGCCCCGGCGCACGCCCGTGAACCTGCTCGAGTTCGAGGGGGACCGCTATCTGGTGGCTCCCCGGGGGGAGACCCAGTGGGCGCGCAACCTGCGGGCCAGCGGCGAGGGGCGGCTGCTGGTGGGCAAACGCAGCGAGATCTTCACCGCCACCGAGCTGGTAGACGAGCAGAAGCCGCCGGTGCTGAGGGCCTATCTGAAGCGCTGGGCCTTCGAGGTGGGCGTCTTCTTCGACGGCGTCGGCGCCGACGCCTCCGAGCAGGAGCTGCTCGCGGCGGCCCCCAAGCACCCCGTGTTTCGCCTCATCTACTCGTAGTGGAGAACCACCACAGTCCACCGTTATCGACCAGGTCAGCCAGGTCAACCAGGTCTGATATTGTGTGGCCCGTGCTGGACACTGATGCGATCACCGTCACGGAGGCGAAAACACAGCTGTCGCGTTTGATCCAGCGTGCCGCCAACGGTGAGGAGATCGTGATTCGTCGAGGCGCTCGACCTGTGGCCAAGCTTGTCGGCTACTCCAGCGAGGTCAAGCGTCGCGTGCCCGGCGATCTGCGCGGGGAGATCTGGATGAGCGATGACTTCGACGAGCCGGATGAGGAAATCGAACGCCTCTTCGGCACCCGCGATTGAAAGCGCTGCTCGTCGACACCCACACGCTCTTGTGGTGGCGAACCAACGAGTCTCGCCTGGGAGCGTCGGCATTGGCGGCCATCGAAGATGCCACCGTCCCAGTGTTCTTCAGCGTCGCTTCTGTCTGGGAGATCGCCATCAAGCGCGCGAAGGGCAAGCTGCAGGTACCCGATCGACTGCTCGAGACGATGCAGCAGCGTGGCTTCGCCGAACTGCCGGTGCGAGCCCACCACGCGATCCTTGCCGGCGCTCTGCCTCGTCATCACGGCGACCCGTTCGACCGGATGATCGTCGCACAAGCCGAATGTGAGGAGCTGACGGTTGTAACCCGCGATCCGCGGATTGGCGCCTACGGCGTGCCGGTGCTGTGGTAGGACAGCTCTTGCGGCACAACCGGCGCCGGCGGTGGCGTCCACGCGTGTGTCATACCGTCGACCTGCCGTCCTTCGGCGCCTTCACCGGCTAGCCTTGGCCGCCACATGAGCAGCGAGCGGGAGCCAATCGGGGTCATCGGCACGGGCTACGTGGGCCTGGTGACGGCCGCCGGCTTCGCGGAGCTGGGCAGCGACGTATGGTGCGTGGACGTGGACGCCGAGAAGATCGACCGTCTGAAGGCGGGCGAGGTGCCGATCTACGAGCCCGGCCTGGAGGAGCTCTTGGCGCGCAACTCAGAGCGCCTGCACTTCGCCACCGACCTCGCCGGCGCGCTCGAGCACGCCCGGCTGCTGTTCGTGGCGGTGGGCACCCCCCCGACTCACGCCGGCGACGCGGACCTCTCCGCCGTCCATGAGGTGGTGGACTCCATGCCCGCCACCGACGGCCACGCCCTGGTGATGAAGTCCACCGTCCCCTGCGGCACCGGCGCGAGCATCCGCCGGATGCTGAACGAGCGCGGCAAAGCGGCCTTCGCCTACGTCTCCTGCCCGGAGTTCCTCAAGGAGGGCTCCGCCGTCAAGGACTTCCTGCACCCCGACCGGGTGGTGGTGGGCGACGAGGGAGACTGGGCGGGCGAGGCGGTGGTGGGCCTGTACGAGCCGCTCGACGCCCACCTGGTGCGCACCGACGTGGCCAGCGCGGAGATGATCAAGCTCGCCGCCAACGCCTTCCTGGCCACCAAGATCTCCTTCATCAACGAGATCGCCAACGTCTGCGAGGCGCTCGGCGCGGACGTAGTGGAGGTGGCCCGCGGGATGGGCCTGGACGAGCGCATCGGCCCCAAGTTCCTGCAGGCCGGCATCGGCTACGGCGGCAGCTGCTTCACCAAGGACGTCTCCGCCCTGAAGCTCCTGGCGGGCAACTCCGGCTACCACTTCCAGCTGCTGAACGCCGTCATCGAGGTCAACGAGCTGCAGAAGCGCCGCGTGGTGTCAAAGCTCCAGCGCCATCTCGGAGAGCTCGCCGGCAGGCGGGTGGCCCTGCTGG
>DATJMB010000047.1:0-2506 GCA_035508995.1 Solirubrobacteraceae bacterium
ATTCCGCGGGTCGAGCGAGCGCCGTACCAGCCCTGACCACCGCGCGCTTGGTCCTTGCCCGCGATCTCAAGCTCGCCTTCCGCAAGCGCAGCCAGCTCGTCCAACCGCTGGCCTTCTTCGCCATCGTCGCAATGCTCTTTCCGCTCGGCGTGAGCCCGGATCTCTCCCGCTTGAAGCCCATGGCGGCGGGTGTGGTCTGGGCGGCGGCCCTGCTATCCTCCCTGCTCGCGCTCGAGATGCTCTTCCGTGACGATGCGCAGGACGGGACGCTCGAGCAGTACGCGCTCTCGGGACGCTCGCTCACCTGGCTGCTTGCGGCGAAGACGGCGGCGCACTGGCTGCTCACCGGATTGCCGCTGGCGGTGATGGCGCCGCTCGCCGGCATGGCATTGGGTGCGCCGGTCGCGGCGGTGCCGGGCATCGTCGCTTCGGTCGCGGTGGGCACCGTGGCGCTCAGTCTGATCGGCTCGGTTGGCGCGGGTCTGACGTTGGGGATCCGGCGCTCGGGGGCGCTGCTCTCGCTCCTCACGTTGCCCCTCGAGATCCCCGTGCTCATCTTCGGGGCCCGGGCGACGGAACTGGCGATCGATGGCGCAGCCTATGGGGTACCGCTGCAGCTGCTGGCAGCGCTCGCCGTGCTGGGCCTGACGCTCGCGCCGCTGGCCGCCGCGGCGGCGGTGCGCATCAACTTGGAGTGAGGCTGATAGAAGACGATGGCCTGGACCTGGTTTCACCGACTCGCCTCCCCGCCGCACGTCTATCGTGTGGCCGCGCGCCTGACGCCGTGGTTGGCGTGGCCGGCGGCCGCGCTCATCGTCGCGGGCCTCATCGGCGGGCTGGTGCTCGCCCCGCCGGACTATCAGCAGGGCGACGGGTATCGCATTCTCTATGTCCATGCGCCGAGCGCCTGGATGTCGCTCATGGTCTATTCGACCATGGCCGTGGCCGCGGGCGTGGGCCTCATCTGGCGCATGAAGGTCGCGCACGCGGTGGCGGCGAGCTGCGCGCCGATCGGGGCGTCCTTCACCTTTGCCGCGCTCGTCACCGGGTCGCTGTGGGGCGCGCCCATGTGGGGTACCTACTGGCAGTGGGACCCGCGGTTGACTTCGGAGCTGATCCTGCTCTTCCTGTATCTTGGCTATATGGGCCTGCGGTCAGCGTTCGACGACCTGCAGCGGGCGGACCGGGCGAGCGCGGTGCTCGCGATCGTAGGTGTGGTAAACGTGCCGATCATTCATTATTCGGTGATCTGGTGGAACTCTCTCCACCAGGCCCCCTCGCTGATGAGGCTGGGCGAGCCCACCATGCCGCCGTCGATGTTCGTTCCGCTCTTGATGATGCTGCTCGGATTCACGCTGTTTTTCGGCGCACTGCTGCTCGTCAGAGTGCGCGGCGAGGTGCTCAGCCGGGAGCGCGCTGCCAGCTGGATCCGTGAGGCGGTGCGGTCGTGAGCGCCTTTCTGGACATGGGTGGCTATGCGGCGTACGTGTGGCCCGCCTATGCGGTTACGCTCGCGGTGATGGCGCTCAATATCGTCTGGGCGCGCCGGCTCCTCAAGCGCTCGCGCAAGGAGGCGCTGCAGAGACTCGTGATCGGAGGGATAGAGAAATGACCCCACGACGGCGCCGGCTGGTACTGGTGCTCGGCATCCTGGCGGGAGTGAGCATCGCCGGAGCGCTCGCGCTCAGCGCCTTCCGCCAGAACGTCACCTTCTATTTCATTCCGAGCCAGGTGGCGCAGGGCAGCGTCCGACCGGGCCAGGAGTTTCGCCTGGGCGGTCTGGTGGAGAAGGGGACCGTCTCGCGCGCGCCCGGCAGCATGGAGGTGCACTTCACCGTCACCGACTTCAAGCACCAGATCCCCGTGGTCTACAGCGGCGTGCTGCCCGATCTCTTTCGTGAGGGCGCGGGCGTGATTGCCCGCGGCCAGATGCTCCCCAATGGCACCTTCCAGGCGGAGGAAGTGCTCGCGAAGCACGACCAGTACTACCGGCCGCCCGGCATCGGCAGCCCGAAGCTCGACACCCGCCACGGCGAGCCGCGTGATGCGGCATTGCAGCAGTCGCTTCCGACCGCGAGCGCCGCTCTCCCGCAGCCGGCCGCGGAGCAGCAGTAGATATGATTCCCGAGCTCGGTCAGTTCACTCTGATCCTGGCGATGCTGCTCGCCGCCCTGCAGGCGTTCTTCGGCATCGTGGGCCCGGCGCTCAAGCGCGATCGCTGGCTGGCCGCCGTGACGCCGGCGGTTTCCGGCCAGTGCGTCATGGTCGCCGCCTCGATGGGGTGCCTCGTCGCCTCGTTCGTGGCCAATGATTTCTCCGTCCAGTATGTCGCGGAGAATTCCAACTCCGCGCTGCCTCTCTTCTACCGCGTGGCGGCCGTATGGGGCTCGCACTCCGGCTCGCTCATCCTCTGGATCTTCCTGCTCGCATGTTGGTCGGTCGCGGCGGCCGTGGGCACGCAGCGGCTGCCGAAGGCCTTCGCCGCCAGAGTCCTCGGCGTGCTGGG
>DATJMB010000048.1:0-4263 GCA_035508995.1 Solirubrobacteraceae bacterium
GTCGCCGGGGGGCAGGGGGACGTCGGCGGCGGGGGGCTCCCACATGAGAGGGCCCACGACATGAGCCCAGGAGGGCCAGGAGCGGGGGTACTCGAGCTGGGGGAAAGTGGCGATGAGGGCGAGCTGGCGGCTGGTGCCGCCGTGGCCGTAGGGGAGATCTGGAAGGCCGAGGCGGGCACGGGTGTGGTTGAGCTCGAGGCGGCCGCGCTCGACGCCGCGCAGGGCGGGGCGCTGGGCGCGGCGCCAGAAGGCGCGGCCGAGAGGGGTGCGGGGCAGGCGGGCGCCGAGGGAGTAGATCGGGAAGTGGGGCTCGGCCTCGGGGTGGACGTGGGGGATGAGGGTGGCGTGGGGGACGGACTGGCGCTCGGCGGCGAGAGCGGGGGCGAGGGTGAGGATGTCGGCGACGACGACATCTGGACGGAGCTCGCGGATCAGGGGGAGGGTGTCCTCGGTGGCGTGGACGACGGCCTCGTAGAAGTCCAGGGGCTCGCCGGCGGGGCCGCCGGGGGGGAAGACGTGGTACTCGGGGGCGGGAGCGAAGTGCAGGCGCTCGGCCTCCACGTGGCGCTGCCAGCGGCGCCAGGTCTGCAGGGTGACATGGTGGCCGCGATCGCGCAGGGCGCAGCCGAGGGCGATCATGGGAAAGGCGTGGCCGGGGTCGCCGAAGGCGCCCAGGAGGATGCGCAGCTCCCGGGCGGGGGGCGGCGTGGAGGCGGGCATGGGGGAGAGAGGAGGCGGGGTCAGGCGGCGGCGAGCTCGGCCACGAGGCGCATCTGGGTGAGGCGATCCTCGGCGGTGAAGGCGACGGGGGTTACGCCGAGGGTGCCCACGCCGGCGTCACGGTAGATGGCCAGGCGCTCGCGGACCACGTCGGGAGGGCCGCAGAGGGAGACGGAGTCGATGAGGGCGTCGGGGATGGCGGCCATGGCCTCCTCGCGCTTGCCCTCCAGGTAGAGGTCCTGGATCTCCTTGGCCTGGGCCTCGAAGCCGTAGCGGACGACGAGCTGGTTGTAGAAGTTCTGCTTGCGAGAGCCCATGCCGCCGACGTAGAGGGCGATGAAGGGTCGCATGGCGTTGCGTGCGGTCTCGATGTCGTCGGTGACGAAGACGTTGACGGTGGGGGCGATGTCGAAGCTCTCGAGGGATTTGCCGGAGCGGGCGGCGCCCTCCTGCAGCAGGGGGCGGAGCTCGGAGACGTGCTCGGGGGAGAAGAGGGTCGGGATCCAGCCGTCGGCGATCTCGCCGGCGAGGGCGGTGTTCTTGGGACCGATGGCGGCGAGGTAGATGGGGATGCGCTCCTGGACGGTGGAGATGGTGAGCTTCAGGGCCTTGCCGGGGCCGTCGGGGAGGGGAAGCTCGAGGGTCTCGCCGTGGAGCTCGAGGCGTTCGCGGGCGAGGGCCATGCGGACGGCGGCGACGTACTCGCGGGTGCGCTGGAGCTGGCGGGCGAAGCGCTGTCCGTGCCAGCCCTCCGCGACCTGGGGGCCGGAGGAGCCGATGCCGAGGATCATGCGACCGTCAGAGAGCTGGTCGATCGTGGCGGCCGTCATCGCTGTCATGGCGGCGGAGCGAGCGGGCATCTGGAAGATGCCCGAGCCGAGCCGGATCTTGCTGGTCTGGCCGGCGAGCCAGCCGAGCACGGTGGCGGCGTCAGAGCCGTAGGCCTCGGCGGTCCACACGGAGTCATAGCCCAAGCGCTCGGCCTCCTGGACGATCGAGAGCTGATCGGCGGAGGAGAGGCCGAGACCCCAGTAGCCGATGTGGACGCCGAGCTTCATGGCAGGCACACCCTACAGGGCGTCGCCGGGACGGACGAACATCATCTCGGGGATGACACAGGCGGGGGAGACCTTGAGCAGGTAGCGGACGGCCTCGGCGATGTCCTCGGGGCGGATCATCTCCTCGGCTTTGACGTGGCCCTTGACGAAGTCGGTCATGGGGGTGTCCACGAAGGCGGGGCACAGGGCGGTGGACTTGATGCCCTCGGCGCCGAGCTCCTTGTTCATGGCTTCGGTCCAGCCCACGACGGCGTGCTTGGTGGCGGAGTACACCGACAGCCAGGCCTCGCCGCGCTTGCCGGAGATGGAGGAGGTGTTGACGACGAGCACGTTGGAGTGCTCGGCGGCGGCGTGCTTGAGCATGGCGATGGATTCGCGGTAGAAGAGGACGATGGAGCGGAGGTTGACGTCGAGCTGCATGTCAAGGCGCTTGGTCTGGATCTCCGCGACGGGGGCGCCGACGCCGACACCGGCGTTGTTCACGAGCACGTCCAAGCGGCCGTAGCGGTCGCGGTGGGCGTCCACCACCCGCTTGATGTCCGCCTCCTCGGAGACGTTGGCGGGGACAGCCTGCAGGTCATAGCCCTTGGCGGAGAGCTCGCCGGCCGCGGCTTCGAGCTTCTCGGGACGGCGGGCGGCGAGGGTCAAGGCATAGCCCTCCTGTCCGAGCACGTGGGCGATGGCGAGGCCGATGCCGCTCGAAGCTCCGGTGACGATCGCTGCACGGTCTGCCATGGGTCCTCCCTCTGGTGGTGTCTCTCGTATTGGCCCGGCCGCCCTCGCCTCCACATCGGACCGCTGCTGAGCTTGCGCGGGTGGACGGCGGACGTCGGCGGACGCCCGGCCGAAGCGACGGGCGAGAGCATCCCACATCTCGCTGGTAGCGTCTGGGGATCGCGTGTCCGGCCCCTGGGGAAGGGGACGCGAGGGCCCGTAGCTCAGTTGGTTAGAGCTGCCGACTCATAATCGGTAGGTCCCTGGTTCGAGTCCAGGCGGGCCCATTTGTTCACTAGAAGGCCAGGTCGGCACTGTTCGGGACATGCTCCCGCGTTTCCCCTGCAAATCGGCCTGTTTCGGTATGAGCAACCGGACGCAAGTGGACACCCTCGGGAGGGTGCTTCAGGCGTTTCGTCGGCAGCTCGTTAGCAGCCAGCGGACCAACTCGTCAGCAAACGGGGCTCACGTGGCCCCGTTTGTCGCGGATGCCGTCGCCGTCGCGCTCGGCTATGGATGTCATCCGCGGAGCGACTTGAAGGTGAGAAGACGCAGCAGACGCCGGAAACACTCGCTCGCGTATGGTCCGTGTCGTCGGAGGAGGCCCGGGCCCTAGCCGAGCAGCTCGTTGAGGTTGGCTTCTTCGAGCCGCGCGGTACCAAGCAGAACGGCGAGATTGGAGCTGGCGAGCTGCCAGCTAGCCATCCGGTTCCACGCCTACTCATGCGCTAAACTACACCCTGTCAGGAGTGCTTTATGCCAGGAGTAGCCACCGACAGTCCGATGCTCACCCGCCGCGAGGCAGCCGAGCTGGTTCACGTTCCCGTCGGCGCGCTCGACAAGGCCATCGAACAGAAGGTCGTGACGGCGCTCCGGCGCGGTAACGCCACCTGGCTGCGCAGCGAGGATGTCGGAGTGCTGGCGCTGCTGCAGAGCGCAGCGTTCCCGCTGCCGATCGCCGTCAAGCGCAAGATCAAGCGATGGGTCCGCGATACCAAGCCCTACCGTGCTCGCCGGCCCTCGGAGTTGCCGATCAGCGACGCACTCGTGGTCCGCTGGTCATCCGAGCTGACCGAGACGGTCCAGGCGGCTGAGAGCTATGCGAGGCTGCGCGACAAATGGATCGAGACCGATCCCAGCATCAAGGGCGGCGAGCCCATCATCCGAGGAACACGCCTGGGCGCCCGCGCCGTGGCGCAGCGCCTAGAACACGGCGACACCGTCGCGACGCTGGTCGAGGATTACCCCGACATTCCGGTCGAGGCCTTCCTCACCGCCTACACCTACGCTCGCGCCCATCCTCGCCGCGGACGACCGGCCAAGCCTTGGCGGGGCGGCGATGAAGCTCTGGGTCGACGAGGATCTGTCCCCGTCGCTGGTTGAGGTCGCCCACGCCCACGGCCTCGACGCAGCCTGCAACCGCGATCGAGGGCTCCTTGGCGGCTCAGACCTCGAGGTTCTGCGTCGTTGCATCCAGGAGGACCGAACGCTCATCACGAACAACCTCGGCGACTTCCGTCGCCTCTGCGAGACACGCTCCGTGCATCCCGGCCTGATCGTGCTCCCCACACCCTCTCGCGCAACACAGAAGGAGCTCCTCGCCAAGGCCCTCGCTCACGTAGACAAGCGGACCACGGAGACCGGCGCTGCAGACGCCGGCGAGTTCATGATCAACAGGATCGTCGAGGTTGACGACGCGGGCGCCTGCACCGACTTCGCCCTCCCGGCGACCGAGTAGAGACCATTGCAGACGGCAGGTGAGCGGCCGTCT
>DATJMB010000049.1:0-5902 GCA_035508995.1 Solirubrobacteraceae bacterium
CGCGCGCCGATCTGATCCTCGCGGGAGCCATCGTCGTGCACGGGGTGCTGCGGGCGGGGGGCTTCGAGGGGCTGGAGGTCACCGAGGCGGGCCTGCGGGAGGGGGTCTTCTTCGAGCGTCTGCTCGCCGACCGGGACCCGCCGCTGTTCGCCGACCTGCGCCGCGAGAGCGTCCTGAACCGGGCCGCTCAGTACCGGCCCGAGCGCTCTCACACCGAGCACGTGGCCGCGCTGGCGCTGGGGATGTTCGACGAGCTCGCCCGGCTGGGCCTCCACGAGGGCGATCCGCTGGAGCGGGAGCTGCTGTGGGCGGCGTGCATGTTGCACGACATCGGCATGTCGGTGGACTATGACGACCACCACAAGCACTCCCGCTACCTGATCCTCAACGGCGGCCTGCCCGGCTACTCGCCCCGCGAGGTCGCCATCATCGCCCAGGCCGCCCGCTACCACCGCAAGGGCATGCCCGAGCCGGGCCCGCTGGCGGCGCTGTTCGGGCCGGGAGACGAGCAGCGCCTGGATCGCTGCGCGGTGCTGCTGCGACTCGCCGAGGATCTCGAGCGCTCCCGCGACCAGCTCGTGCGGGGCACCCGCTTCACGCTCTCAAACGGCGCCGACCCGGTGGAGCTGCGGTTGATCGCCGACGCCGAGCCCACGGTGCCGCGCTGGGCGGCAAGCCGCGAGCGGGAGCTGTTCGCGCGGGCCTTCCATCGCGAGCTCCAGGTCGCCGCCTGACCCTCAGCGGGGGTCGGTTCCGCGACGTCACCGGCCGGCGGGGCGCCTGCGGTCGCTCGAGCTAGGTGCCGTCCTCCTCGACGGTGTCGGGCTGGCGGCTGAGCTGCGCCTCGCGGCCCTTGCAGTCGAACAGCAGCAGCGCGTTGGGGTTCGCCGGCGGCGGCTGCCAGGCGGCGCCGGGGATCACCTTGCAGGCGTGGAGCACGGCGGTTGAGGCGGCGTTGCCGCCGCGTTCGGCGTAGGCGCCGCCGAGCACCGCGTAGCGGGCTTCGCCGCGCCTGACCATTTCCGCGAGCTGGCGGCCGTCGAGGGCCGGGTCATAGCCGCTGTAGCCGCCCATCGCGGCGGCGTTGTAGCCCAGCAGGATCATCGGCGCCGCCGTGTCGGAAGCCTCGGTGAGCACGATCCAGCGCTTGCCGGGGTGGCGGGTGCGCAGGTAGGCGAGCAGCGCCTTGGTCACCCTGGTGCTGTTCGCGTCGACGCCCACCCCCGGATAGCCGCCCGCCGCGTGGGGGCCGGCGGCGGGGAAGGTGGCCTCCACGCGGAACCGCCAGGTGCTCGCGGCGTACACCGCGGGCACAATCAGCAGCACGCCCAGGGTGAGCGCCATCGCCACCGCCGCCGCGGGCCCCCGGCGCCGCAGGGACAGCAGGAGGATCGCCACCGCTCCTGCCGCGGCGCCGGCGATCAGCAGCGGCCAGAACCAGTGCAGGTAGCGCTGGTCTTCGCGCAGCAGCACCAGCTGGGCCGCCACGGTGCCCGCCACGGCGAGCGGCAGCAGCGCCAGGCGCCAGCTCCGGCGGGGGCCGGGCGCCACGAAGGCCACCGCCCCGGCGCCCACCATAGCCGCGAGGCCCGGACCGAGCGCCGAGAGGTAGTAGGGGTGGACGATCCCTTTGGAGAAGCTCAGCACCACGAACTCCGCCAGGAACCAGCCGCCGAGCACGATCAGGCCGGCCACCCGCGGATCGCGCCGGCCGCCGCCGCCGGCCGCCACCGTCGCCCCTGCCGCGGTGCTCGCGGGGATCTCGAGCTCGTCCGTGTCGCCCTCCGCCGCGGGCGCCCGTCCTCGCGCCGCCCGCCGGCGCCTGGGCGCGGAGGCGGCGGGCACCAGCGACCAGAGGGCGAGGGCGAGCAGGCCGACGAGGCCAAACGGCAGCATCCAGGCGCCCTGGCTGCCGAGGGCCAGACCGAACAGGCGCAGCGGCCCGGTGGGCCCGCCGAAGGCGGTGGGCTCGCGGGCGCGGCCGTCGGGCAGGAACTTGGAGGGCGGCTTTCTCGGGTGGGGTCGGGCGCCGGGATGATGGGGGGCGGGCGGCAGGCCGGGGGTGGTGCCGGGGATGGTCTTGCCCTGGGATTGCAGCAGCAGGGCCTCTTTTTCGGCGTCCGCCAGCGAGCCGTGCTTGAGCACAACCCGGATCTGTCCGGGCCCGCCGAGCTGGCCGCCCACGCGGCCGAAGCCGTTGTAGCCGAAGGTGAGGCCGAGCTCGGTGTTGTCGGTGGAGCCCCCCACGAACGGGCGCTTTGAGGCCGGCGTGAGTTCCACGAGCGCGATCCAGGCGCCGGAGACAACCAGCAGCAGGCAGCCGGCCGCGAGCAGGTGAAGGGCCCGGCGGGCGAGCGGCGCGGGCGCGCACAGCAGGTAGCCGAGCGCGAGACCCGGCACGACGAGATAGGCGGCGAGGGTCTTGGTGTTGAACGCCAGGCCCACCAGCACCGCGCAGCCGAGCAGCCAGCGCAGGCGCCCGCCGGCGATGGCCCGCAGGCCGAAGGCGCTGGCGAGGGTCATCAGCAGGATCAGCAGCGCGTCCACGTTGTTGTCGCGGGAGACGGCCACGAAGGAGGGGAACAGCGCCAGCGCCAGCGCGCTCGCGATCCCCGCGGTGGCGCCGAAGCAGGGGGTGACGGCCCAGTAGAGGACGGCCACCGCCACCATCCCCATGATGGCCTCCGGCAGCAGCAGGCTCAGGGGCGTGAAGCCGAACAGCTTGGCGCTCACCGCCTGCACCCACAGGCCGAGAGGCGGCTTGTCGATCGTGATCAGCCCGCCCGGGTCGAAGGACACGAACACGAAGTTGTGAAAGGAGCGCAGCATCGACTTCACGCCCGCCGAGTAGAAGACGTTGGCCCACCCGTTCTGGGAGAGCCGGTAGGTGTTCATCACCGCCGAGAGCGCCATCACCGCGCCCAGCGCCAGGTGGCGGACGCGCAGCCGGGAGAGCGGCCGTACGGGCGCCCGCGCGCCGCGGCCCACGGGTGCGGTCGCGGAAAGGAGCGTGCTGGCCTGCTGGCTCGTGGTCTGCTCGGCGGAGTTCATCGGTCGAGCGCCGTCAGCAGGCGGTCGAGGTCGTGCTCGTCGTTCCAGGCTCCAACCGACGCGCGCAGCCAGGGCCTGTCGGGAATGTTACGCAGGATCACCCCGGCGGCCGCCAGTCGCTCGCGCTCGGCCTCCGGATCGGGGCTCGCGAACGACACCAGCGTGCTCTCTCCCCGCGGCGCCACCGGCCGGCCGCGCTCGCCCAGCAGCTCCACGAGCCGGCCGGCGAGGGCGCGAGCGCGGGCGTGCACGGCGGCGAAGCCGAACCGCTCCAACACGCTCACCGAGGCGAGCGCGCAGGCGAGGGTCTCGGCGCTGAGGGACATCGCATCGAAGCGCTGGGAGTCGGCGTGGGGCACGGCATCCAGGCCGGCGTTGGGGTCGGCGAGGTTCGCGTAGCCGCGCCGGTGCGCCGACAGGCCGGCCAGCAGCTCCTCGCGCACGTAGAGCATCCCGGTGCCATCGGGCCCGCAGAGCCACTTCTGGCCGGCGCCCGCGTAGGCGTCACAGCCGAGCGCCTTCACGTCCACGGGCACCGCGCCCACCCCCTGGGCTCCGTCGAAGAGCACCGGCACGGGCGCCTCGGCGAGCTCCGGGGGGGCGAAGGAGCCGCTCATCCAGCCCACGTGGCAGCAGGCCACCAGCCTGGTGTTGGGCGCGAGCGCTTCGGCGATCCGAGCCAGGGGCACGGCCCGCACGCTCACCCCGCGCAGCGCCCGGGCCGCGCCCAGGGCTCCCAGCAGGCCCGGGTGCTCCTCGTCGCTGGTGAGGATCTCGTCGCCGGGTCCGAGCTCGAGGCCCTCGATCACCTGGGCCATGCCTTCGCTCGTGCAGGTGGTGAGGGCCAGCTCGCGGGCCTGGCAGCCGAGCAGCTTCGCGTAGGCGGCGCGCAGCTCGGCGGCGAGCTCTTTGCGTCGTTCGAAGTGGCTCATCGCGCGGCCGTCGCGGGCCTCGCGCTCGAGCTCCGCCGCCGCCGCTCGCACGGCCCCCTCGGGCAGGGGCCCGTCGGTGCCGGCGTTCAGGTAGGCGAGGTCGGCCAGGACGGGGAACTCGCGGCGCAGCTCGGAGGGCTCCACGATCGGCGAGCATACCGGCGGCGCCAGCCACGCCAGCCGGTAGGTAAGCACGTGCGCGACGGGCATTCGCGCCGCTGAGAAAGCGAGTATGAATAACCAGATGAGCTCCAGCGAGGGACTGGTGCCGCTCTGGGAACCGTCGCCGGAGGAGCGGGAGCGGACAGAGATGACGCGGTTCATGCGCTGGGTCGCCCTGGGGCCCGAGGTGCGGGTGGGAGGCGGGGAGCCGGTGGAGAGCTCCAAATCGGAGGCCCCGCGCGGGCGCGCGCACGCGCGCGCGGGCACCCCGAAAACGGACACCCTCCCATCCCCCCCACAGACGGCGGCAACCGGCGGCCACAGCCGTGCTACAGCGCCGACGACCACGGTGCGGGCGGCGGCGGGACGGACGATCCGGGACTACAGCTCCCTGTGGGAGTGGTCGGTGGCGGAGGTGGAGGAGTTCTGGGCGGCCATCTGGGAGTACTGCGGGGTGATCTGCTCCAGGCCCTACGAGCGGGTGCTGGACTCGCGGGAGATGCCGGGAGCGAGGTGGTTCGAGGGCGCGGAGCTGAACTACGCGGAGAACATGCTGATGCGCGACCGTCGGCCGGAGGAGGTGGCGCTCGTGCACTGCTCGGAGCTGCGGGAGCTCGAGCGGATGACCTGGGGAGAGCTGATCGAGCGGGTGGGGGTGCTCGCGGCGGGGTTGCGGGAGCTCGGCGTCAAGCGGGGGGATCGGGTGGTGGCCTACATGCCGAACATCCCGGAGACGCTGCAGGCGCTGCTGGCGTGCGCGAGCATCGGGGCGATCTTCTCGAGCGCGGCGCCGGAGTTCGGGGCCAGGAGCGTGATCGACCGCTTCGCGCAGATCGAGCCGAAGGTGCTGCTGGCGGTGGACGGGTACCGGCACGGCGGCAAGGACTTCGATCGCTCGGGCGCGCTGGCGAGGATCGCGGGGGAGCTGGGGAGCCTCGAGCACACCGTGCTGCTCTCCTATCTCGACGCCAAGTCCTCGCCGGCGGGCCTGCCGGGTGGGATCGGCTGGAGCGAGCTGATGGAGCGAGGGGAGGCGGCCTACGACGGGCGGCCGCAGTTCGAGCAGGTGCCCTTCGACCACCCGCTGTGGGTGCTCTACTCCTCGGGCACCACGGGGCTGCCGAAGGCGATCGTGCACGGCCACGGGGGGATCCTGGTGGAGCAGCTCAAGAAGGCGCGGCTGCACCTGGATCTGCGGCGGGGGGACCGGATGTTCTGGTTCACGACCACGGGCTGGATGATGTGGAACTTCCTCATCGGCTGCCTGTTCAGCGAGGCGGCGATCGTGCTCTACGACGGCAGCCCCGGGCACCCGGACATGGGGGCGCTGTGGCGCCTGGCGCAGCGCAGCGAGATGACCTGCATGGGCGTCTCGGCGGGCTTTTTGGCGGCGTGCGAGAAGGCGGGGGTGGAGCCGGCGCGGGACTTCGAGCTGAGCCGCCTGCGGGCGATCGGCTCGACGGGTTCGCCGCTGGCGCCGGAGAGCTTTCGCTGGACCTACGAGCACGTGGGTGAGGGGGAGTGGCTGTTCTCAACCAGCGGTGGCACGGACGTGTGCACGGCGTTCGTGGGGGGCTGTCCGCTGCTGCCGGTGTACGAGGGGGAGCTGCAGTGCCGCATCCTCGGCTGCGCGGTGGAGGCCTTCGACGAGCGGGGACACAGGCTCACGGACGAGGTGGGAGAGCTGGTGCTCACGCAGCCGCTGCCCTCGATGCCGCTGTTCTTCTGGGGGGAGGACGCGCCGCGGCGGGACGGGG
>DATJMB010000050.1:0-7618 GCA_035508995.1 Solirubrobacteraceae bacterium
CCACGACATCTCCGACCCCGCCGTTCTGCGCGCCGAGCTCCAACGCATGGCCGCCGAGCTGTGCGCGAGCCTCGCCGCCCACCACCGCCGCGGCCGCACCATCGCCATCAAGGTCCGCCTCGACGACTTCACCACCGCCACCCGTGCCCACACCCTCGCCTCGCCCACCAACGACCTCCACCAGGTCCGCGACGTCGCCCTGCGCCTGCTCCACCGCTACGCCCCACCCCGCCCCGTCCGCCTGCTCGGCGTGAGGGTCGCCGGCCTCGCCCACGGCGCCCCCACCACCCCAGGAGCCAGACCACAGCGCCCCGCCCAGCACACGCCCGCTGCGCGCCCCAAAGAACCCGCTCTGGATCAGCTCTCCCTGCAGGTATAGGATCGTCCCGTGAGGCTTTCACGATGACCCTCGCCCAGGTGGGGGAGATCGAGCTCGACTACGACCGCGCCGGCGCCGGCGAGCCCCTGCTGGCCATCATGGGCATGAGCGGCACCAAAGTCCACTGGGGCCAGCCCTTCCTGGAGAGCCTCCGCCGCGACTTCGAGCTCGTCGTCTACGACCACCGCGGCGTCGGCTCCTCGTCCCGTCTCCACGGCCCCCTCACCATCGCCCAGCTCGCCCAAGACGCCGCCCGCCTGCTCGACGCCCTCGAGCTCCACTCCGCCCACGTCCTGGGCATCTCCATGGGCGGCATGGTCGCCCAGGAGCTCGCCCTCGCCCATCCCGAGAAGATCCGCACCCTCACCCTCGGCTGCACCTACTGCGGAGGCGACGGCTCCGCCCTCGCCTCCCAGGACGTCATGAGCCGCCTCGCCGAGGCGATGACCTCAGGCGACCGCCAGCGCGCCATCCGCACCGCCTGGGAGGTCAACGTCTCGCCCGCCTTCGCCGACGACCACGACGCCTTCGCCCGCTTCCTCGATCTCGGCCTCCACAACGCCGTCCCCGTCGACGTCATCATGGCCCAGATGCAGGCCATCATGGGCCACAACACCGCCGCTCGCCTGCCCTCCATCGCCCTGCCCACACAGGTCCTCCACGGCACCGTCGACCAGATGCTCCCCGTGCAGAACGCCCGCCAGATCGCCTCCCTGATCCCCGATGCTCGCCTGGAGATCTTCGACCACGTCGGCCACCTCTTCTTCTGGGAGCGCCCCGAGCCCTCCGCCGAGCTCCTGCGTGCACACGCCGCCGTGCATGCCTGACCCCTCCGCCTCCCGCCACCAGCTGACCATCGAAACCGACGACCATGTCGTCCTCGCCGCCGACCAGGCCGGCGACGGTCCCCCCGTCGTCCTCCTCCACGGCCTCACCGCCACCCGTCGCTATGTCCTCATGGGCTCCCGCCTGCTGGAGCGCTCCGCCTTTCGCGTCATCGCCTACGACGCTCGCGCCCACGGCCGCTCCGCCCCCGCTCCCGACCCAGCCGCCTACACCTACCCCCGCCTCGCCGCCGACCTCCTCGCCGTCCTCGACGCCCTCGCCGTCCATCGCCCCGTGCTCGTCGGCGCCTCCATGGGCGCCCACACCGCCCTGCGCTTCGCCCTCGATCATCCCGATCGTGTGGCCGCCCTGGCCCTCGTCACCCCCGCCTACGACCCCGTCGCTCCCGCCCACGGGCCGTTCGGGGCGGAGGCCCACCGCTCCGAAGACGCCCCGTCCTCGTGGGACGCCCTCGCCCGTGGCCTGCGCGAGCGGGGCGTGGAGGGCTTTCTCGCCGCCTACGATCTCGCCGCCGTCCCTCCACGGTGGCGAGACACCGTAGAGAAGGTCCTCCGCCAGCGCCTCTCCGAGCACGCCCATCCGCTGGCCCTCGCCGACGCCCTGGAAGTCGTTCCCCGCTCGCGGCCGTTCGAGAGCTTCGATCAGCTCGCCGCCATCGACCTGCCCACCCTGGTGGTCGCCAGCCGCGACGACGCCGACCCCGGCCACCCCCTCGCCATCGCCGAACGCTACGCCCGGGCGATCCCCGCCGCCCGCTTCGAGGTCGAGCCCCTCGAAGACCCGCCCCGCTCGCCCATCGCCTGGCAGGGCGGTCAGCTCTCCCGCCTGGTGGCGGAGCTCGCCGCCTCGCGGCGTACGTGATAACGTACAAGCGTATGGTGGAGGCGAGCAGATGCCGGAGGTGAGGACATGGGACGGACAGACCTACGACCGCATCTCCGGCCCCATGCAGCGTCTCGGCGAGGCCGTCCTCGACCGTCTGGAGCTCGCCGGCGATGAGACCGTCCTCGACGCCGGCTGCGGCTCCGGACGCGTCACCGAGCAGCTCATCCCCCGCCTGCCCCGTGGCCACGCCATCGCCGTCGACGCCTCTCCCTCCATGGTCCAAGCCGCCCGCCGCCGCCTCGGCCCCGACGCCGACATCCGCCAGGCCGATCTCCTCGAGCTCGCTTTGGACCCGCCCGTGGACGCCGTCCTCTCCACCGCCACCTTCCACTGGATCTCAGACCACGACGCCCTCTTCCGCCGCCTCCACGCCGTCCTGCGCCCCGCCGGCCGCCTCGTGGCCCAGTGTGGCGGAGAGGGCAACATCGCCACCCTCCGTGCCCGCGCCGCAGTGGTGATGGAACGCGAGCCCTACGCCACCCACTTCGCGAGCTTCAGCCCGCCGTGGAACTACGCCGCCCCGCCCGCCACCGAGGCCCGCCTGCGCGCCGCCGGCTTCGCCGAGGCCCGCTGCTGGCTGGCCGAGGCCCCCCAGCAGCCCGCCGAGCCCCGCGAGTTCCTCTCCACCATCGTCCTCGGCCCCCACCATCAACACCTCCCCGACGAGCTCCGCGAGCCGTTCATGGACGACGTCATGGCCGAGCTGCCCCAGCCCGTGATCGTCGACTACGTGCGCCTGAACATCGACGCCGTCGCCTGACCCCCGAGGTCGAGGACGAGGCCGTGGCCTGGCGTCGAGGCCGTGGCCTGGCGTCGAGGCCGTCGCCCGAGGCCCAGGCCGTGCCCACCGCCGGCGACTACGCCACCGCCGCGTCCTCCTCCGCGAACACCGCTCCCCGCACCAGCGCCGCATAGCGCCCGCCCAGCGCCAGCAGCTCCTCGTGCCTGCCCCGCTCCACGATCCTGCCCGCGTCCAGCACCAGGATCTGATCCGCGTCCCTGATCGTCGAGAGCCGATGCGCGATCGCGATCGTCGTCCGTCCCCGGCTGAGCTCGTCCAGCGCCTGCTGCACCGCCCTCTCCGTCTCCGTGTCCAGCGCCGACGTCGCCTCGTCCAGCAGCAGCACCGGCGGGTTGCGCAGCACCGTCCGCGCGATCGCGATCCGCTGCTTCTCCCCGCCCGAGAAGCGGTACCCACGCTCCCCCACCGGCGTGTCGTACCCCTCCGGCAGCGAGGAGATCAGCTCGTGGATCTGCGCCGCCCGCGCCGCCCCTTCGATCTCCTCGTCGCTGGCCTCCGGGCAGGCGAACCGCAGGTTCTCCCGGATCGAGGCGTGAAACAGATACGTCTCCTGCGACACCAGCCCCACCGTCGCCGCCAGCGAGTCCAGCGTCACCTCCCGCACGTCCACACCGTCGATGCTCACCGTCCCCCGCTGCGGCTCGTACAGCCGCGCCACCAGATAGGCCAGCGTCGTCTTCCCCGCCCCCGTCTCGCCCACCAGCGCCGTGCGCGTCCCCGCCGGGATCTCCGCCTCGATCGCCTGCAGCGTCCACGGCGAGTCCTCGTCGTAGCGAAACCACACGTCCCCCAGGCCCACGTCCCCCCGTACGTCCCTCAGCGCCCTCGCCTGCGGCCGCTCCGCGATGTCCACCGGCAGGTCCAGGTACTCGAAGATCCGCCCGAACAGCGCCAGCGACGTCTGCACTTCGAGGCCCACCGACAGCAGCTGCTGCATCGGGAACAGCAACCGCGTCTGCAACGTCGTGAACGCCACCACCGTGCCGATCGAGATCGCGTGGTTGCCCTGCGCGATGCTGTACCCCGCGAACCAGTACACCGCCGCCGGCATGATCGCGAAGCTCATCTGCACCGTCGCCATCCGCCACCGCCCCGCCATCCGCGCCCGCACCTCGAGCTCCGCGAGCTGTCCCGACTCGCCGCTGAACCGCTCCACCAGCTCCGGCGCCCGACCCATCGTCTTGCCCAGCAGGATCCCCGACACCGACAGCGACTCCTCCACCAGCGTCGACATGTCCGCCAGCCGGCTCTGCCGCACCGCCTGGATGCGCCGCCGCTCGTTGCCCACCCGCCGCGTCAGCCACACGAAGAACGGCAGCAACGCCAGCGAGAACACCGCCAGCACCCAGCTCAGGGCGAACATCGCCACCACCGTCGCCACCACCGTCGTCACCGTCGACACCGTCGACGTCGCCGTGCTCGTCACCACGTCGTCGATCCCCCCGATGTCGTAGGCGATCCGCGACTGCACCTCCCCCGAGCGCGTCCGCGTGAAGAACGCCAGCGACATCCGCTGCAGGTGCCCGTACACCGCCGCCCGCAGATCGTGCATCACCCGCTGCCCCACCTGGTTGGAGATCCACGTCTGTCCCACCCCGATCACTCCGGTCACGATCGACAGCGCGATCATCCCCCCCACCAGCGCCGAGAGCAGCGCCACGTCGTGCTGGGGGATCGCCACGTCCAGCACTTCCCGCAGCAGAAACGGCGAGAGCACGCTGAGAATCGAGGACAGGAAGATCATCCCCAGCAGCACCCCCAGCCGCAGCCGGTAGGGCAGGAACAGCCGCGCGATCCTGCCCAGCGGCGCCGGCGCCGGGGCGGCCGCGTCGGGGGTGTCCTCCGGCAGGCCCTCGGGTGGCGCCGTGGAGCGCGTCGAGCCCATGCGGCGGCCTTCCCCGCCGTGTCCCTGGGAGAAGGGCTGGTGGCTCACTTGCAGCTCACCTGGGGGACTTTAGTGTCCGAAAAGGGGGTGCCCGCGCGCGCGTGTGCGCCCACGCGTGCGCGCCCGCGCGCGGGCACCCCGAAAACAAAGGTCTTTCGCCCCTCTCCCGCTCGAGTCCGGCCGCGCGATGTTGGCGCCTGCGCGACAGAAGTTGGCGCCTTCGCGCTGGCGGGCCGGCGAGGCGTCGCGTGCCAGCGAGGCGCCCCCGCCGGCCGGGGTGGCGGCGAGGCGGCCGGCGGCGACGTGAAGCGCCGGCGGCGACGTGAAGCGCCGGCGACGTCGTAGGGTTAACGCCATGGATCTCACCGCCGCCGAGGCCCGCGTGCTGGGGTGCCTGATGGAAAAGCAGGTCACCACCCCGGACATCTATCCCCTCACCCTCAACGGCCTGCGCCTGGCCTGCAACCAGTCCACCAACCGCGACCCCGTGGTGGACTACGACGATCCGCTCCTGCGCGACGCCCTGCACCGGCTCGAGCGCCGCGGTTGGGCGCGGCTGGCCAGCGGTCGCGGCAGCCGCGCGCCGAAGTACCGCCACCTGCTCGCCGAAGCGCTGCCGCTGCAGGGCGACGAGCACGCGGTGCTGTGCGTGCTGCTGCTGCGCGGTCCCCAGACCCCCGGAGAGCTCAAGCAGCGGGCCGAGCGGATGCACGCCTTCGCGGATCTGGACGCCGTGCACGACACGCTCGAGCGGCTGATCCAGCGAGACCTCGTGGCGAAACTCGAGCGACGGCCGGGCCAGAAGGAGGAGCGCTACACCGAGCTCCTGAGCGTGGAGTCCGAACCCGAGCGGAAGTCTCCGTCGAATGGCCAGCTCGCGCCAGCCAGGGCGTCGTCGCTGCAGGAGCTCGAGCAGCGGATCGCCCAGCTGGAACGGGCGGTGGCGGAGCTGAAGAGCCGTGAACACGGGGTGGGGGCCCGATGACGGCCACGCTGCTGGCGGCGGCCTCCGCGGGAGACGCCGCGACGGGGGTCGGCATCCCGATCGCCCTGGCCGCCGGCCTGGTGTCGTTCCTCTCTCCCTGCGTGCTCCCGCTGGTGCCGGGATACCTCTCGACCGTCATCGGCGTGGCGCCCGCCGACATCGAGCAGGCGGGCAGGCGGCGGGTGCTGGTGCCGAGCCTGCTGTTCATCGCCAGCTTCTCCGCCATCTTCATCCTGCTGGGCCTCGGAGCCACGGCGATCGGCTCCACGCTCAACGACCACCGCGAAACCCTCGAGCAGGTTGGCGGGGTGCTGATCCTGGCGATGGGCGTGCTGTTCCTGGCGACCCCGTTCGTGGACAGGCTGAACTTCCAGTGGCACTCCCAGTCGCTGCTGCGGCTGGCGGGACGGGGCGGACCGCTGCTGGCGGGGGCGGCCTTCGCGATCGCCTGGACCCCCTGCACCAGCATCACCCTCGGCGCGATCCTCACCCAGGCCGCGATCTCCAGCTCCGCGGCCCACGGCGCGCTGCTGCTGGCCGTGTACTCGCTGGGCCTCGCGATCCCCTTCCTCGCGATCGCCCTGGCCTTCGAACGCGCCAGCGGCGCACTAACGGTGGTCAAGCGCCACTTCCCGCTCATCATCGCGATCGGCGGCGCGATCATGATCGGCCTCGGCCTGCTGATCCTCACGGGAGACTTCACCAGCTTGAACGCGAAGGCGAACACCCTGCTCCAGGGCACGGGTCTTGACGTCTCCAACATCTGAGCCGACCGCCGGCGCGGGACGCACGCACCGAGGGAGCCACCGAGGGCATTCGCCTCAGCGCACCGCCCTGATCTCGGTGGCCGCCGCGGCGGCGCTGGTGGCGATCAAGCTGATCGTGGGCCTGCTCGCCCACAGCCTGGGACTGGTCGCCGAGGCGATCCACTCCGCCACCGACATGGTGGCGGCGCTGCTGACCTTCTTCGCCGTGCGCGTGGCGGGACGCCCGGCCGATCGCGACCACCCCTATGGCCACGGCAAGGCCGAGCACCTCTCGGCCCTGGGGGAGAGCGCGATCCTGATCGTGGCCGCCGTGGCGATCGTGATCGAGGCCGTGGTCCGGCTCTCCGGCCACGGCAAGACGGCCGAAGCCCAGTGGTACGTGCTGGCGGTGGTGGGGGTCGTGATCGCCGTGGACGCCTTTCGCTCCACCGCCTCCCACCGGGCCGCCCATCGACACTCCAGCGCCGCCCTGGGCGCCAACGCGCTGCACTTCACGCTCGACCTGGTGGGCTCCCTGGCGGTGCTCGTGGGGCTCGTGCTGGTGCGCGCCGGACACCCCCAGGCCGACTCCATCGCCGCGCTGCTGGTGGCGGGCCTCGTGCTGTTCTCGGCCGGGCGCCTGATGCGGGGGAGCATCCGGGTGCTGATGGACACCGCCTCCGCGCCCGCCGAGCAGGCCGCGAGGGCGGCCATCGCCGGCATCGAGGAGCCGGTCACCATCAGCCGGCTGCGCATGCGCGAGTCGGGCGGGCGCCACTTCGTCGACGTGGTCGTCGGAGTGGAGCCCGACGCCGACCTCGTCCACGGCCACGCCGTGGCCAGCTCCATCGAGGACGCCATCTGCCGGGACCTGCCGGGCAGCGACGTCGTCGTCCACGTGGAGCCCGATCCCGCGATGGGCTCACGCCACGTCGACCACGGCCCCCGCGCGGTCATCACCCTCTGCCTGGGCCCCGAGCGCACCCTCGCCGACGCCCGCAAGCTGGCCGATGAGCTGGAGCGGAGCATCCGGGCGCAGCACCCGGACATCCGCGACGTGTCCGTTCACACCGAGCACGATTGAGCGCCC
>DATJMB010000051.1:0-7540 GCA_035508995.1 Solirubrobacteraceae bacterium
ACCTCAGGAGGCCGCCCGCGCGGCCTCGGCGTCGCGGCGGCGATTGAAGTCCTCCGCCGCCTCCCGCAGGCCCACGCCGCGACCGGGAGAGACGCTCGCCCGCGCGTGACGCCAGTAGCGGGCGGCGTCGCGGCCGGGCAGCGCGAGCGCCGCGAGCGCCCGCAGCGCGTAGGGCCAGGCCGTCAGCCAGCGCACCGCGAGGGCGGCAGCGGCGGAGTGGTGCTTTCTCATGTAGAGGTCGCGGTTGCGCGCCAGCTCCACGATCCGCCGCTCCGCGGAGGCGCCGGTGGCGAGCTGCTCGTGGTGGATCGCCCGCGCCCCCGGCACGTAGAGGCTGCGCCAGCCCGCCGCCCGCAGCCGGTAGGCGAAGTCCACCTCGTCGGAGTACACGAAGAAGTCGGGGTCCAAGTAGCCCACCTGCGCCGCGGCCGCCACCCGTACGAGCAGCGCCGAGGACTGGCACCAGTCCACCTCCCGCGTGTGCTCGCCCCCGCTCTGGACGGTGCTGCGCCGGTGCAGCAGCAGCGCCCCTGCGAGCGCCGTCTCCACGCCCGGAAAGCGCCACGCGCAGGGCTGCTCGCGACCGTCGGGCCGCAGCAGTCGCGAGCCGGCGCAGGCGGCATCGGCGCGCGCCTGCAGCGCCTCGTGCAGCGCGAGCGTGGCGCCCGGCTGGAGCTCTGAGTCCTCGTTTAGCAGCAGCGCGTAACGGCCCCGCGCGCGCGCCAGCAGCTGGGAGTCGCTGAGCGCCTTGCCCTGCCGGCGCTCCAGCGCGATCGTCTCGTCCACCGCCGGATGCTCCCGCGCGGCCCCCGCCGAGCCGTCGGTGGAGGCGTTGTCGAGCACGAGCGTCTCGGTGGCGAACGGCAGCGTCGCCCGCTCCCGCGCGATCGCGTCCAGGCCGCGCAGCAGCAGCTCCCGCTGGGAGGTGCTCACGACGCAGTAGCTCAGCTCGACGGAACCGGGCACGCGCCTATTGTCTCGGGCGGTGCGCGTTCACGTCGTCGATCCCTCCGCCTACACGCCGCCCTACGACCACGCGCTGTGCCGCGCCCTTGCCGCGGCGGGCGCTCAGGTGACCCTCTACACCAGTCGCTTCACCCACGCAGACGCTCCCGTGCCGCGGGGATATGCCCGCCGCGAGCACTTCTACCGCGCCGCCACCCGCATCGCCGCCGGCGAGGGCGCCCGCGCGCGGGCGCGCGGGCCGCTGAAGCTCGCCGAGCACGTCCCCGACATGCTGCGCTACCGTCGCGCGGCCCGCGCCGCGGAGATCGTGCACTTCCAGTGGCTCCCCGTCCAGCCGCTCGACGTCCACCTGCTCCCAAGCGGACGGCCGCTCCTGCTGAGCGCCCACGACGTGCTTCCCCGCGAACCGCGCCCCGGTCAGGCGCGCGCCCAGCGGCGGCTGTACGAGCGCATGGACGCGATCGTCGTGCACTCCGAGCACGGCCGCGAGCGCCTCACGGGGGAGCTGGGGATCGCGCCCGCCCGCGTCTACGTGATCCCTCACGGCGTGCTGCGCCCGTGGGAGGGCCTGGACGGGCCGCGACTGCCGCCCGAGCTCGCCGGCGCCGGCGGGGGGCCGGTGGCGCTGTTCTTCGGCCTGCTGCGCCCCTACAAGGGCCTGGAGGACCTGCTCGCCGCCTGGCGCGAGGCGGCGGCGCGGCTGCCGCCGGGGGCGGAGCTGTGGATCGCGGGGATGCCCCGCATGGACATCGGGCCCCTGCGGGCGGCTGCCACGGTCGTGGGCGATCGCGCCGGCGGCGAGCGGCCCGTGCGGCTGCTGTCGCGGTTCCTCGCCGAGGAGGAGATCCACGCGCTGCTCGCGCGCGCGTCCCTGGTGGCGTTGCCCTACCGGCAGATCGAGCAGTCGGGCGTCGCCTTCACCGCGCTGGGCGCGGGCGTGCCGCTGCTGCTCAGCGACGTGGGCGGCTTTCCCGAGCTCGCCCGCACGGGAGCCGCGCGCACCTTCCCGGCGGGGGACGTGCGGGCGCTCGCCGCGGAGCTCGTGGGACTGCTGGGCGATCCGCCGGCGCTGGCCGCGATGGCCGCGCGGGCGCGGGCCGCCGCGGCGGGTCCGTACGCCTGGGAGGGGATCGCGCGCCGGACGCTCGCGCTGTACGAGCGTCTGCTGCGAGAGAATCCCCCGCGATGAGAACGGCGCTCGAGATCGTCTTCTGGGCCTGCGCGGCGGCGATCGTGTGGACCCAGCTCGGCTACGCCCTCACGCTGGGCGCCCTCGTGCGCCTGCTGCCGCGGCCCGCGGCCTTGCCCGCCCAGGCCCCACCGCCGCTGTCGCTGATCGTGGCGGCGCACGACGAGCAGGGGGTGATCGGTGCGAAGGTCGCCGACGCGCTCGCGCTCGACTACCCGCGCGACCTGCTGCAGGTGATCGTGGCGTGCGACGGCTGCGAGGACGCCACGGCGGCGCGGGCGCGGGAGGCGGGCGCCGACCTCGTGCTGGAGCTCCCCCGGGGCGGCAAGATCCGCGCCCAGGACGCCGCCGTGCGCGCGGCGACGGCTGAGATCGTGGCCTTCTCCGACGCCAACGCCTTCTGGGAGCCAGCCGCCGCGCGGGAGCTGGTGGGCGCGTTCGCCGACCCCCGCGTGGGCTACGCCTGCGGGCAGGTGCGCTTCACCCGCGCGGGCGGCGAGGACGGCCAGGCGCCCAACCAGGAGGGCGTCTACTGGCGCTACGAGCTCGCGGTGCGCGGCTGGGAGTCGCGGCTGTGCTCGGTGACGGCCGGAAACGGCGCGATCTACGCCACCCGCCGGAGCTCCTACATCGTGGTGGACCCGATCATGGGCCACGACCTCTCGCTGCCCTTCAACGTGGTCAAGCGGGGCCAACGGGCGGTGTACGTGGCGGGGGCGCGGGCGAGCGAGAAGATGGTGCCCTCGCTGGCGGGCGAGTTCGCGCGCAAGCGGCGCATGATGAGCCACACGTGGCCGATCCTGCTGCGCGGCGGCATGCTCTCGCCGCGCGGCTACCCGCCGCTGTACGCGCTGATGATCTTCTCTCACCGGCTGCTGCGCTACTGCACCCCGATCCTGCACGCGCTCGCGCTGGCGGCGAACGTGGCGCTGCTCGCGCTGGGCGCGGGAACTGTCTACGCGGTGACGCTCGCCCTGCAGCTGGCGCTGCTCGCGGCGGCGCTGTTCGCCGGGGCGCTGCGAGTCCGCCCGCTGCTGCTGGCCCGCTACTACGTGCTCACCACCGCCTCGCCGGCGGCCGGCCTGTGGGATTGGCTGCGACACGGCACGAGCGCCTCCTGGGAGGCGGCGCAGGGGACGCGATGATCCGCCGCGCACTCGACATCGCCGTGTCGCTGGCCGTGCTCGTGCTCACGGCTCCCGTGATGGCGCTCGCGGTGCTCGCGATCCGCCTCGAGTCGCCCGGGCCGGCGATCTACCGCCAGCGCCGCGCGGGCCGGCACGGGCGTCCCTTCGACGTGCTCAAGCTGCGCACGATGGTCGACGGCGCCGAGCACATCGGCGCGGGCCTCGCGATCGACGCAAACGATTTGCGTATAACGCGCGTCGGGGCGCTGCTGCGGCGCACATCGCTGGACGAGCTGCCCAACCTCGTCAACGTGCTGCGCGGCGAGATGTCGCTGATCGGTCCCCGACCCACGCTGCCGGCGCAGGTGGAGCAGTACACCGAGCGCCAGCGCGGGCGGCTCGCGGTCAAGCCGGGGATCACCGGCTGGGCACAGGTAAACGGGCGCGCCTCGCTGCCGTGGTCGGAGCGGATCGAGCTCGACCTCTACTACGTCGAGCACCGCTCGCTGGCGCTCGACCTGCGCATCCTGTGGCGCACCCCCATGCTCGTGCTGGGCGGCGCGGGCCTCTACAAGGGGGCCGGCGGGGGCTGGGAGGGAGAGCTGTGAGCCCCCCCGCGATCCTGCTCACGGGAGCGGGCAAGCGCTATGACATCGTCTCCTGCTTCGCGGCGCTGACGAAGACGATCGTCGCCGACCCCAACCCGCTCGCGCCGGCCCAGTACGCGGCGCACGTGCGCTTCGCGCCGCCCCTGATCGGGGACGAGGAGTACGTGCCGGCGCTGCAGCGGATCTGCGCCGAGCACGGGGTGGGCGCGGTGCTGCCGCTGACCGATCTCGACATCGAGGTCCTCGCGCGGGCGCGCGAGCAGGGACGGCTGCCGGCGCTCGTGCCCGCCGCGGAGGTCGCGCGCGCCACCTACGACAAGTACGAGACCCACCTGCTGCTCGAGCGCCTGGGCCTGCCCTCTCCCCCCACGATCCTGCCCGACGCGCCCGCCGGCGAGCTCGAGGGGCTGCGCTACCCGGTGATGGTCAAGCCCCGCCGCGGCTCCGGGGCCCGCTCGATCCACCTCGCCCACGATCCCGAGCAGGCGCGCTTCTTCGTCTCCTACGTGTCCGAGCCGACGATGGTCCAGTGCGCGCTGGACGGCCCCGAGCTCTCGATCGACTGCCTCGGCGACCTGCAGGGACGCTGCCTGAACGCGATCCCCCGCACGATGCTCGAGTCCCGCGGGGGAGAGTCGATCAAGGGGGCGGTGGTGCGCGACACGGAGCTGATCGAGCTGGGGCGGCGCGCGATGGAGGCCCTGGCGGTGCGCGGGCCGGCGACGATCCAGGTCTTCCGCGACCCGCAGCTCGGGGTGGCGATCACCGACGTGAACACCCGCTTCGGCGGTGCCTTCCCGGCGCCGACCTACGCCGCCCTTCCCAATCAGACCTACCCCGAGCTGATCGTCCGCCTCGCCGCCGGAGAGAGCGTGGCGCCCCATGTCGGCGACTTCGAGGAGGGCCGCAGCTTCACCCGCTACTACTGGCAGCTGGAGCTCGACGAGCGCATGCAACCGACGGGCCGCGAGCTGACACCCGGCGGGCCGCCGGCTCCGCAGTGTAAGAATTGAGAGCGTGAAGCGCACCTGCGATCACTGTGGCGCCGAGCTGGAGCGCGGCCAGGACTGGTGTCTGCAGTGCGGCGCCGGCGCCCCCGGCAGCCTGCAGTCGGGTGCTCCCAGCTGGCGCTCGGCCACCACGCTGCTGCTCGCCACCGCCGTGCTCGTGCTCGGCGCCGCGGCAGCCGCCTACGCGGCGCTCGAGAAGAGCAGCCCAGCCAAGCCGCCCGTGCACGTGATCACCGTCGCCCAGGCGCCCGCCAGCGGCACCGGCGCGGCCACCCCCGGGGCCACCGCGCCGCCCGTCACGCCCCCGGCGACCAGCACGCCGAGCGCCACCCCCGCAGGTGGCGCGAGCGCGCCGGGCAGCACCAAACCGCTCGGCACGAGCTCCACCCCGCCGAAAATCCCGCTCACCGCGCCGACGCCGAAAGCGGCCGCCAAAGCGGTGACGCCGAGCAAAGGCACCGGCTCGACCGGCGCCGGCAAGGGCGCCGGCGGGGGAGGCGGGAGCGGGGAAGGGACCACCGAAGCGGGCGGCGCCCAGCAGCCGATCCTGCTCGACACCGACGCGGCCGCCACCTACAACCCCTACAGCTATCCCGAAAGCGAATTCGGCGATCCCAGCCAGGCGATCGACGGCGAAACGGGCACCGCCTGGACCGCCCAGGTCAACCCCGCGGTGGCCCCCAAGATGGCCGAGGGACTGGTCATAGACCTGAAGACCCCCCAGAAGGTCGCCTCGGTGGCCCTCACCACGGCCACCCCCGGGATGACCGTGCAGGTCTACGGCGCCAACGGCAGCACGCCGCCGAGCTCCATCACCGACCCGGCCTGGAAGGGTCTCAGCGCGGCGCGGGAAGTGAAGAAGAAAACGACCACCATCAAGCTTCACAACTCCGGCCACGGATACCGCTTCTACGTGCTGTGGATCAGCAAGGCGCCCGCCTCGGCCGTGGGCACCCCCCAGGCGCCCGGCCACGTCGACGTCAACGAACTGGAACTCTTCCCCGCGAAGTAGGGCTTGGCGTCGGGCGTCGGTTTCCGGCTATCGCTCGATGATCAGCCTTTTGTCCGAGACGGTCTGTAGTTTCTGCGCGACAACTGTCCGCTGTCCAGTCTGCGGCGGACCCATCGGTCTCGAGAGCGGGGAGGTTTCGTCGTGGAGAGGTGGTCGAACGGGGCGCTCGATCGGTGGCGCTTTCACAATCGTCTGCTGAATGCTCACAGACCTCGGGGAGTGGTATGTCTGGCCTTGATTTGTTTGCTGGCGCTTTCCCTGACTGGCGCCGAGGTTCGAGCCGAAGCAGTCGGCGGGCGCCGCTCCGGTGGAACCGCGGACGATTCGCTGCGCCCAAGACTCGCTGCTGCTCTGACGCTGCCGGACGCCGAATGGATGACGGACGGCGAGCAGATCGCAGTGTTACGGTAGCTGTGCGTTGGCTTACGGCACGATATGTGCTCGGCACCTCATTGCATACTGCGGACGTTTCCTACGGTTTCCTGCTAGCGACTGCAGTTCTAGGGGCGGCTGCCTATTACCTACCGGTAATGCAGCGCACCAACGGAAAGACCCTTGGCAAGGCTATGCTCGGTATACGGGTTGTGAGGATTAACGGGGAGCCGATCAGTTTTCGCCTTGTCACGCTGCGGGAAGTGATTATCCAGGTCGGGATAATCGGAGGCCTGGCTTCACTGCCGAATCCGATGCGGACTGTTGGTATCATCTGTGGTTTGTTGGACTACTGTTGGCCACTATGGGATGGCGAAAAAAGAGCCCTTCACGACATCGTTGTCAATACGCGAGTTGTTGACTATCGCCACGATCCGGTCAGGCTGGAGATGGGTAGCGCGTAGTGGCGAGGGCAGCTGATGTGCTGATGACCACCATTCCCTGTCGTGCCACCGCCGGGGGTTGTCCACAAGACAACGTGCTAGGCGTGGTCCTGATCGTCGGGCTGGCGATTGGCTTGGCTGTGGGCGTGGCCGCTTGGGTTTGGGTGCGATGGAATAAAGGCCCCTTTCCAGTGATCATGCGCGCTTTCGGACCTATTAGGTTGAAAAAACAGAAATAGATCCGCAGGCCCGGCTGGCCTTGCGCGTTGGCCCATCTGGGCTAGCGTCTTCAGTCGAGACCTGGAAAGTAGAGAAGAATTAACATGGACAATCTAGGCGCGCCGAACCCTTCCCACGAGACAAGGGGTGAGCGTGCCCGGAAAGGCGGCGAAAAGGCCTTTCGATCGATGTTATTGATATTCGCTGTTGGGTTTGTCGCTGCTGCAGTCGTGGCTTTCGTCGCGACCGGTGAAGTTGCAGTAGTAGTCCTTGTGGCGCTTATATTTATTGGCACCGCTGTAGGCGGATGGCTTGGGCAGCGATGGCTGCTCCGAAACATTGACGACGAATAGGCGACACGAGGACTCATCGAAGCACATCAGAGGATCGGGCTGGTTAGAGGAGGAACATGTCCGCTGACCTTTTGATGATCGCTGTGGGTCTCATGGTCATCCTGTGGGGAGGCTGGTGGCTCCCCCGGCAGCTGATGCGGGTGAGAGAGCGGGTCACGCCACAAGATCGGGATCGTTACGACAGGCTAATATTCCCTGTCGTGGAGAATCGTATGCGTCTAATCTCGATAATTGTGGGGGG
>DATJMB010000052.1:0-7559 GCA_035508995.1 Solirubrobacteraceae bacterium
CGGCGACGACCAGCGAGCCGACCCGGCCGTCCGGGCCGGCGCGCAGCTCGGTGGTCGTGATCGAGTAGTCCTGCTCGCCGCGGCCGAGGCTGCGCGCCTCCTCCATCGCGTAGCTCTGGCGGTACTTGGTCGGCCACAGCGGCCACGGCGTGCGGTCGTCCGGCCGGTGCGCGGGCGGCTCGGGCAGGAGCTCGAGCTGGACGATCGAGCGGGCGCCCTCGCGCAGGGCGTTGCCTACGCAGTCGGCGCCCGTGTCGCCGCCGCCGATCACCACCACGTCCTTGCCCTTGGCGCTGATCTCGCCGCCTGCGGGGGTCGTGACGAGGGGAGCGGGACGGGTGGGTGGGGGCCCGAATTCCCGAGCCACGAAGCGGTTGCGCCCGTACAGGTAGTCCATCGCGAAGTGGATGCCCTGCAGCTCCCGTCCGGGGGCCGGCAGGTCGCGGGGCACGCGCGAGCCGGTTGCGATCACGATCGCCTCGAAGGACGCCTGCAGCTCGGCCACGCTCACCCGCTCCCCGGCCGCGCCGGCGGGGCCGTCGCCGACGTGTACGCCGCAGCGGAGCTCCACGCCCTCGGCCAGGAGCTGCTCGACGCGCCGCTGCACGATGCGCTTTTCGATCTTGAAGTCCGGCACCCCGAAGCGGGCCAGGCCGCCGGCGGCCTCGTCGCGCTCGAACAGCGTCACGCGATGGCCGGCCCGGCGCAGCTGCTGGGCGGCCGCCATGCCGGCGGGGCCGGAGCCGATCACCGCCACCGACTGGCCGCTCTCGCGCCGCGGCGGCTGGGGGGTCACCCAGCCCTCCTGCCAGGCGCGGTCGATGATGGCGTTCTCGATCTGTTTGATGGTCACCGCGTCGTTCTCGCGGATCTCGAGCACGCAGGCCGCCTCGCAGGGCGCCGGGCAGAGGCGGCCGGTGAGCTCGGGGAAGTTGTTGGTGGCGTGCAGCTGGGCGATCGCCTCGGCGAAGCGGTCGTGGTAGACGAGGTCGTTCCAGTCGGGGATCAGGTTGCCCAGGGGACAGCCGTTGTGGCAGAAGGGCACGCCGCAGTCCATGCAGCGGGCGCCCTGCTCGCGCAGCTCGGCGACGGGGCGGGCGACGAGGAACTCGCGGTAGTCGTGAGCGCGCTCGTGGGCGTCCCGGTAGGGGATGCCGTGGCGCTCGATCTTCAGAAAGCCGCCGAGCTCGCCCATCAGGCGACCACCGCCGGCGGCCCCGACGCCGAGGAGCTCTCCGCCTGCGCCCGCGCGGCGCGCTGCGCGAGCACGCGCTTGTAGTCGTGGGGCATCACCTTCACGAAGGCGTCGCGGGCGAGCAGCTGCTGCCATTCGCCGAGCACCCGCTCGGCCACCGGCGAGTCGGTGCGCTGCGCGTGCTCCGCGACCAGCGCCCGCAGCTGTGCAACGTCCTGCTCGGAGAGCTCTTCGAAGCCCACCATGCCCATGTTGCAGCGCTCCGGGAAGGTCCCCTGCTCGTCGAGGACGTAGGCCACGCCGCCGCTCATGCCGGCGGCGAAGTTGCGTCCGGTGGCGCCGAGCACCACCACGCAGCCGCCGGTCATGTACTCGCAGCCGTGGTCGCCCACCCCCTCCACCACGGCGTGGGCGCCGGAGTTGCGCACGCCGAAGCGCTCCCCCGCGAGACCCCGGAAGAAGGCCCGGCCGGCGGTGGCGCCGTAGAGCAGCGTGTTGCCCACGATCACGTTCTCCTGAGCCGCGAAGTCGTCCGCCATGCCCTCGCGCGGGCGCACCGCCAGCACTCCGCCGGAGAGGCCCTTGC
This sequence comes from Solirubrobacteraceae bacterium, assembly GCA_035508995.1. GTDB lineage: Bacteria > Actinomycetota > Thermoleophilia > Solirubrobacterales > Solirubrobacteraceae > Palsa-744. The sequence continues at coordinate 1,782 of DATJMB010000052.1, forward strand.
CGGTGTAGTCGTTGGCGTCTCCCCGCAGCGTGAACGTCACGCCCGGCGCCAGCCAGCCGCCGAAGCTCTGGCCGGCGGAGCCTTCGAAGGAGACCTCGATGGTGTCCTCGGGCAGCCCCTGGGCGCCGTGGGCGCGGGCGATGTGGCTGGAGAGGATGCCTCCCACGCAGCGGTTGACGTTGCGCACCGGTGTCTGGATGTCCACGTGCTCGCCGCGCTCGATCGCCGCCCGGGAGCGCTCCACGAGCTCCCAGTCCAGCGCGTCCTTCAGCACCGCCGGGGGCGGCTGCACGCGCCGGCGAGGGGTTCCCTCGGGAAGCTCGATGTGGGTGAGGATGTGGCTCAGGTCGACGCCCCGCGCCTTCCAGTGCTCGATCGCCGGCTCGGGGCGCAGGAGGTCCACCCGTCCGGTGGCCTCGTCGAGCGAGCGCAGGCCCAGCGAGGCGAGGATCTCGCGCACCTCTTCGGCGACGAAGAAGAAGAAGTTGACGACGTGCTCGGGTGTGCCCTTGAAGCGCTTGCGCAGCTCGGGGTCCTGGGTGGCGATGCCCACCGGGCAGGTGTTCAGGTGGCAGGCGCGCATCATGATGCAGCCGGTGGCGATCAGGGGGGCGGTGGAGAAGCCCATCTCGTCGGCGCCGAGCATCGCGGCGATCACCACGTCGCGGCCGGTCTTCAGCTGGCCGTCGGTCTGCACGAGGATGCGCGAGCGCAGGTCGTTGAGCAGCAGCGTCTGCTGGGTCTCGGCGAGGCCGATCTCCCAGGGCACGCCCGCGGACTGGATCGAGGACAGCGGCGATGCGCCTGTGCCGCCGTCGTGTCCGGCGATCAGCACGCGGTCGGCGTTCGCCTTGGAGACGCCCGCGGCGACCGTGCCCACGCCCACCTCGGAGACGAGCTTGACCGACACCTGGGCGTCGGGGTTTGAGCAGCGCAGGTCGTAGATCAGCTGCTTGAGGTCCTCGATCGAGTAGATGTCGTGGTGGGGCGGCGGCGAGATCAGGCCCACGCCGGGGGTGGTGTGGCGGATCGAGCCGATGTACTCGTCGATCTTGTGCCCCGGCAGCTGACCGCCCTCGCCGGGCTTGGCGCCCTGGGCCATCTTGATCTGCAGCTCGTCGGCGTTGACGAGGTAGTGGATCGTCACGCCGAAGCGCCCCGAGGCCACCTGCTTGATGGCCGAGCGGCGACGGTCTCCGTTGGGGTCGGGCGCAAAGCGAGCGGGGTCCTCCCCACCCTCGCCCGTGTTCGATCGGCCACCGAGGCGGTTCATGGCGATCGCCAGCGTCTCGTGGGCCTCGCGGGAGATCGAGCCGAGGCTCATCGCGCCGGTGCAGAAGCGTCTGACGATCTCCGACGCCGGCTCGACCTCCTCGAGCGCCAGCGGCTCGCGGCTCGCGGCGCCCTCCTCTCCCGCCAGGCGCAGCTCGAGCAGGCCTCGCAGGGCGGCCTTGCGCGCCGCGTCCTCGTTGATCGTGTGTGCGTACTCGCGGTACTTGGCGTAGGCCTCGCTGCCTCGCACCGTCTCCCGCGCGGCGGCATCGCCGGCGAGAGCGGCCTTCACGTCGCCGTTTGCCGCCCGTACGGCGTGCTGCACGAGGGCGATCGTCTCCGGGTTCCACATGTGGTGCTCGCCGTCGCGCCGCCACGCGTAGATGCCCCCCACGGGCAGCAGCGGGTCGATCGTGTGGCCGCCCGTGGGATAGGCGCGGGCGTGGCGCTCGAGCGCCTCGGTGGCGAGCACGTCCATGCCGATGCCGCCGATGCGCGAGGCGGTGCCGGTGAAGTGACGGTCGATCAGCTCCCGCTGCAGACCGACCGCCTCGAAGATCTGGGCGCCGCGATAGGACTGGATGGTCGAGATGCCCATCTTGGAGATCGTCTTCAGGAGGCCTTTGCCGATCGCTTTGAGTGTGTTCTGGGCGGCTTGCTCGGCGGCCTGCTCGACGCTGAGGGGCGCCTTGCCGTCGTCGCCGGGCGATCCGCCGAGGCGCAGGCGGCCGCTGAAGATGAGGTCGTCGAGGGTCTCGAGCATCAGATACGGGTTGACGGCGCTCGCGCCGTAGCCGATCAGGGTGGCGAAGTGGTGGACCTCGCGGGGCTCGCCGGACTCGAGCACGATGCCCACCCGCAGCCGGGTTCCCTCCCGCACGAGATGGTGGTGCACGGCCGCCACCGCGAGCAGCGAGGGGATCGGCACCCGCCGGGGGCCGATCGAGCGGTCCGAGAGCACGATGATGTTCACGCCCCGGGCGATCGCCTCGTGGGCCTGCTCGCAGACGCGTCGAAGCGCCGCCGCCATCGCCTCGCCGGCGCTGCCGCCGTCGCCTGTCTCGGGCAGCGAGAAGGTGATGTCGATGGTCTGCGCGGCGAACAGCTCGTGGGAGACGTGGCGCAGCGTCTCGAGCTCGCGGTTGAGCAGGACCGGGCGGTCCAGCACGAGCTTGTGGGCGTGCTCGGGGGTCTCTTCGAAGAGGTTTCGCTCGGTGCCGAGGGTGGTGGCGAGGCTCATCACGATTTCCTCGCGGATCGGATCGATCGGCGGGTTGGTGACCTGGGCGAACAGCTGCTTGAAGTAGGAGAACAGCGGCGGCGCCTGGTCGGAGAGGACCGCGAGGGAGATGTCGTTGCCCATCGATCCCACCGGCTCGGCGCCGTCGCGGGCCATCGGCGTGAGCAGCACCCGCAGGTCCTCCTGGCTGAAGCCGAAGGCCCGCTGGCGGCGGTCCAGGGGCTGGTCGGAGATGGTGACCTGCTGGGAGGGCGCCAGGTCCGCGAAGCGCACCGCGCTCTGCTCGGACCACTCGCGGTAGGGCCTGCGGGTGGCGACCTCCCGCTTGACCTCGCCGTCCTCCACGATCCGCCCCCGCTCGAGGTCCACGAGGAACAGCTTGCCCGGCTGCAGCCGTCCCAGCCGCCTGATCTCGCTCGGCGCCACGTCGAGGATGCCGGTCTCCGAGCCGAGCACCACGTGGCCGTCGGCGGTCTCCATCCAGCGTCCCGGCCGCAGGCCGTTGCGATCGAGCGTGGCGCCCACCACGCGGCCGTCGGTGAAGGCCACCGAGGCGGGCCCGTCCCAGGGCTCCATCAGGCAGGCGTGGAAGGCGTAGAAGCCCTTGAGGTCCTCCGGCAGGTCTTCGCGGCCTTCGTAGGCCTCGGGGATCATCATCATCGCCGCGTGGGCCGGCGAGCGGCCGGCGAGCATCAGCAGCTCGAGCACGTTGTCGAAGGTCGCCGAGTCGGAGTTGCCGGGGGTGACCACCGGCAGGATCTTCGGCAGGTCCGCGCCGAAGAGCTCCGAGCGCAGCTCGCTCTCGCGGGCGCGCATCCAGTTGACGTTGCCCATCACCGTGTTGATCTCGCCGTTGTGGCAGATCGTGCGGTAGGGGTGGGCAAGCTCCCAGCTGGGGAAGGTGTTGGTGGAGAAGCGGGAGTGCACGAGCGCCAGGGCGCTCTTGCAGCGCTCGTCCTGGAGGTCGGGATAGAAGTCCGCGAGCTGCCAGCTGATCAGCATGCCCTTGTAGTTGAGGGTGCGGGAGGAGCTCGAGGCCACGTACATCCTCTCCCCCTCGGGGCTCAGCTCGCACACGCGCCGGATCACGTAGAGCTTGCGCTCGAAGGCGTCCTGATCCGACGCATCATCTGATCCCCGCGCGCCCCCGGCGCCGACGAACAGCTGGCGGATCTCCGGGCGGCAGCGGCCGGCGACCTCGCCGGTGTGCTCCGGGCGCACCGGCACCTCGCGCCAGCCGAGCACCTCCTGGCCCTCGGCGCGCACGGTGCGCTCGAGCAGGCCTTCCAGCCGCGATCGCGCCTGGGGGTCCGTGGGCAGGAAGCACATCAGCACGCCGTAGGCGCCCGCGGGGGGCAGCTCGAAGTCCACCGCCGCCCGCAGCAGCTCGTCGGGCATCTGCATCAGGATCCCTGCCCCGTCGCCGGTGCAGGGATCGGCGCCGGAGGCGCCGCGGTGCTCGAGGTTCTTCAGCGCGCCGATCCCCAGCTGCACGACACGGTGCGTGGGCTCGTTGTCCAGGCGGGCGACCATGCCCACGCCGCACGCGTCGTGCTCGAAGCGGGGGTCGTAGAGTCCGACGGCCTGTGGCGGACGTGTCGTTTGCGAAGTCATGGAAGTGCTCCCTTTGGGCGGCGCAGTTCCCCGCGAGGCTCCCTCCACGCGGGCTCGGGCGGGCACCTGAGATGGGCAGAAAAGCGTATCAGTGCAGGGCCGTCTCCAAGGGTTCGGCGCGGCCCGCGCGGGCGCACGCGGGATGACCCGGGGCGCCGCTCTGGAGCGCCCTCAGCTGCTCTTGGCGCGCGTGCTCTTGCGCGCCGGCTTGGCGGCCGGCGCCTTGGCGCGACGCTTCGGCTTGCCGGCCTTGGCGCCCTCGCCGGCGCGCGCCTGGGCCTCCTGCAGGCTCGCCTCCAGCGCGCTCATCAGATCGGGCGCCCGCGTCTCCGGCGCGGCCGGTCCGGGCTCGGCCGGCGCCTCTTCGCCGCTTGCCTTGCGCTCGATCAGCGCGAGCACCGCCTCACGGTAGCTGTCCCTGTAGCGACCGATCTCGAAGGGCTCGGCGAGCGACTCGATCAGGCGGCGGGCCACGTCGAGCTCGCGCTCGGCGACCGGCGGCAGGCCGTCCCCCTGCGCGGAGTCGCCGCCCAGCTCGGCGAGCTCTCCCAGCTCGCTCGTGGGGTTGATCTCGTCGGCGTAGTTCATGGTGGTCATCATCAGCACCTCGCCGTGGGGCTGGACCGCGACGAGGCGCTCGCGGGAGCGCAACACCACGTGGGCGATGGCGACCTTGCCGGTTTCGCGCATCGCCTGGACCAGCAGCCGGTAGGGACGGGCGCCGCCCTTGTCGGGCACGAGGTAGTAGGGCTGGTCGAGGTAGATCGGATCGATCTCCTGCAGCTCGACGAAGTCCTCGATCTCGATCGTCTGCGTGGCCTTCGGCGCGAGGGCCGCGAGCTCGGCCTCCTCCACCACCACGTAGCGCTCGGGGGCGATCTCATAGCCCTTGACGATCTCCTCGTAGGACACCTCCTGGCCGTCGAGGGAGCACACTCGCTTCTGGCGTACGCGCCCCTGATCGGCGGCGTGCAGCTGATGGAAGTGCACGGTACGGCTCGTGACGGCGCTGTAGAGCTTGACGGGCACGCTCACCAGCCCGAAGCTGAGCGCGCCGCGCCACATCGATCGCGGCATGCCCACAGTGTCGGCCGACCGCCGCGCCCTGTCAACCGCTGGGTGGGTCGCTTGCAGCGGCGAGGACCAGCGCGAGGGGCACGTCGGTGCCGTGCACGCGCAGCAGTTGTCTTTTCGCGATGCCCGCGCGCGCGGGCGCGTGCGCGCGCGGGCAGTCGTTTTCGAATGCCTCTCCCCCGCCCGACGGCCCCCCTTCGCCAACGACGCCTGACCCATCCAAGCTGGCGTCTTCGCGATAGAAGCCGGCGCGTTCGCGACAGAGCAGCGGCACGTCGGGGGCGAGCGCCGGGGCGAGCCAGCCGACGGGCGCACCGCCGGGACGATCCCGGGGCCAGGCGGCGAAGTCGACGGCGCCGCTCAGCAGCAGGCGCTCGCGGGCACGGGTCATGGCGACGTAGAGGATGCGGTCCTCCTCGGCGGCCTGCGCCTCGCGGCGCTCGCGCGCGAGCTCCTCGTAGGCGAGCGTGGGGTGGGCGGAGGCCTCGCGCAGGTCGAGCAGCCGCAGGCCGACCCGCTCGCCGTCCACCAGCAGGTCGGGCACGGCGGCGCTCGGGGCGCGACCGAGGTCGGCCACG
>DATJMB010000053.1:0-8600 GCA_035508995.1 Solirubrobacteraceae bacterium
GTGGCCGAGGGCGCCGTTCTCGCCGGCGACGAAGGCGTCGACTGTGTAGGGGGTGAGGAACTCGATGTTCTCCTGCGCCCGTGCCCGCTCGAGCATGATCTTCGAGGCCCGGAACTCATCGCGGCGGTGGACGATGGTGACCTTGGCGGCGAACTTGGAGAGGAAGATGGCCTCCTCCATCGCCGAGTCGCCGCCGCCCACGATGATCGTCTGGCTGTCCCTGAAGAAGGCGGCGTCGCAGGTGGCGCAGTAGCTCACGCCCCGCCCCGCGAGGTCCTCCTCGCCGCTCACGCCGAGCTTCTTGTGCTCGGCGCCCATCGCCAGGATCACGGTGCAGGCGCGATATTCGGTGTCTCCAGCCCACACCCGGTGCGTGCCGCCGGGCTCGCTCGCGAGCTCCACCCGGTCGGCCTCATCGCTCACGAGCCGGGCGCCGAAGCGCTCCGCCTGGTCGCGGAACCTCTGCATCATCTCCGGCCCCATCACCCCCTCGGGGAAGCCCGGATAGTTCTCCACGTCGGTGGTCTGCTGCAGCAGCCCGCCCCAGGCGTAGCCCTCGATCACCACCGGTTTGAGGTTCGCCCGCGCCGTGTACAGGGCAGCCGTGTAGCCGGCCGGGCCGCTGCCCACGATGACGACGTTCTCGAGCTCCTCCATCACATCTCCATTCTCGCGTACCACATCAGTACCACATCACTTTACTTTGTATAGTATAGAGGCTCACGCGGCCACCGACCCGCGGGTGAGCGCCGGCGAGAGCTGGCCGGGCGCCTCGCTCGGCTCATGATCCCAGCGGCTGACAGTTTTGCGCAGCTGGAAGTAGGCGATCGCGCCGGGGATGCTGGGCAGCCAGAAGGCGAACAGCCGGTAGGTGAGCACCGCCGGCACCGCGATCCCGACGCTCACCCCGAAGGCCGCCAGCGCGCCGATCATGCCCCCGTCCACCCCCCCGATGCCGCCAGGCAGGGGCAGCAGGTTGGCGAGCATGCCCACGAAGTACGCCTGCACCAGCACCGCCGGCGGCGGCGCGTCGCCGAACACCCGGAAGGAGGCGTACAGCACGCCGATGTTGAAGCCCCACCAGCCGATGGTCCCCGCCAGCGCCCATTCGGGGTGGCGCAGCAGCGACCACGCGTACCTCACCCCGCCCGACAGCGACGCGGGCCCCGCGGCCAGCCACCGCACCCAGCGGCCGGGCGGATGCGGGACCCCGGACGGATGCGGGATCCCCGGCGGATGCGGGACCGCCCCATTCGGGCCCGTGCCCGCCACCGTACCCTGAATGCCCCCGCGCGCCGCTTCCAGGCGCTGGCCGAGGTCCTCCGGCACCAGGGCGATGGCCAGGAAGGCGAGGATCGCCACCGCTCCCACGATCGCCGGCCCGATGGTGATCGCGAAGGGGTTCTCGCCCGCGAACACCCCCAGGTACAACCCCACCCCGCACACGATCATCGCCACCATGTACACCCCGTAGATGAGCACCAGGAAGGCGATCATCCGCTGGGCCACCTCCCGGCGCTCCATGCCCGAGCGCCGCAGCGCCCAGGCCGTCACCGCCACGCCGCCCGCGCCGCCCGCCGCGAACAGCCGCGTGGCGGCGAGGCCCGCCATCATGATCAGGTAGCTCTCCCGCACCCCGATCGGGGAGCCCGGCGGCACGTGGACGCCCTTGAAGATCGCGATGTAGCTGGCGATCGAGAGCAGCTCCAGCACCACCGCCACCGCGATCCACCACACGTCCCCGTCGTTGAGCCGATCGAGCGTGTGCTTCACCACCGCCAGCTGCGGCAGCACCGCGTACAGCAGCCCCAGGGACACCAGCACGAACAGCCCGAACAGCATCGCTCGCTTCCTCGTCACGAGGATCCGCGGCATCTCCTCGCGGGTGTGGTCCTCCTGTCTGGCGCTCCCCTCCACCCGCGCTAGCCCGCCCCCTCCGCCACGCCCTCGTGGGCACGCCCTTCGAGCGCCGCCACCACCCGCCGCACTCCCACCAGCGCCGGCCCCGCCCGGGGGGCCAGCCTGCGCACGGTGCCCGTGAGGGCCAGCCCGCCGATGAGGTCGATCACGTAGTGCTCCCCCAGATAAACCAGTGAGAAGCCAAGCACCGCCGTGTAGCCGAAGCCCGCCGCCCCGGCCACCGGCCCCGTCTCCGCGAGCAGCAGCGCCGCCATCAGGGACGTTGCGAAGTGCAGTGAGGGCATCGCGGCCAGGGGATTGCCTCCAAAGACACTGTAGAGCGGCCCCCAGCCGTCGCGCCAGAAGTGCTCCCCGTACTCCACCATCATGCGCCTCAGGTCCCGCTCCCGGTAGCTCATCTGCCGCGCCACCGCCGCCGCGTACCACGGCGGCGCGGTGGGCGCCACCCAGTAGACCATCGCCCCCAGGTCGAACACCGCGTAGGTCATCACCGCCGCCCCCGCGAACCGCTCCGGGCGCCTCACCAGCACGTACGCCAGCGCCCCGTGCGGCACCGCGAACCACATCCAGTGGGCCCACACCAGCGTCTTGTCGAGCCTCCTCCAGCGGGGCTCCCCGCTGGAGAGGTCGAACTTCGCCAGCGCCCGCTGCAGCCGCAGCGAGGGCAGCTCCCCGAGCCCGATCGCCCGGTCCACCACGATCGGATAGCGGATGTGCACCCGTCCCGCCTGACCCTCCTCGTCGTCGTGGGGCGTCTTGTACGCCGCCAGGTAGGCCCACATCTGCAGGCCGCACACCGCCACGTCCCGCCCCCGCGAGCGCCTCACCGCCAGGCACAGCCCGAAGGGCGCCGCGAACGCCACCGTCTGGGTGACCAGCTTCGGCGCCCCGATCCGCTTGCGCGCCAGCGGCGCCGCCACCCCCGCGGCCACCACCCCCCAGGCGGTCACCCTGATCGCCGTAGAAAGCCGCACAGAGGCCGCAGTATAGGTTCAGGCCCGGACTCCCCCGCCGGCTCGGGCCGGACGCTCCCCGGGGCTCAGGCCCTCACTCCCCCCGCCCGCGCGTGCGCCCGGGCGGCGGCCACGAAGGCGCCGATCACGGTGCTGCGCGGGTCCACCTCCGGGTGCCACTGCACGCCCAGCACGAACCCCTCGCCCAGCTCGATCGCCTCCGCCAAGCCGTCCAGCGCCGAGCGCCCGCTCACCCGCAGCCCCTCCCCCAGCCCGTCCACCCCCTGGTGGTGATGGGAGCGGATCCCGTGCACCACCTCACCCGCCGCCCGCGCCGCCAGCGAGCCCTCCGCGAGCACCACGTCGTGCTCGGCCCCCTCGAAGGAGCCCACCACCCTCCTGTGCTCGAGGTGGCCGTAGCGGTCGGGGAGGTGCTGGTGAAGCGTTCCCCCCAGCGCCACGTTGATCACCTGCATGCCCCGGCAGATCCCCAGCACCGGCAGGCCCGCCGCGATCGCCCCCCGCACGATCGCCAGCTCGAAGGCGTCCCGCTCGGGCACCGTGTCGCGCGTCTCCCCGTGCGCCGCCTGGCCGTATGCCGCCGGGTCGATGTCCGCGCCGCCCGCCAGCAGCACCCCGTCCAGCGGCCCGAGGATCTGCGCCACCTCGCTCGCCCCGTCGCTCGCCACCTCGCCGTCCCCCTCGCTCGCACGCCCGTCCACCGGCAGGATCACCGCCCGCCCGCCCGCCCGCGCGATGGCGTCCGTGTAGTCCCGCGGGATCAGCAGCGCCGGCAGGTCCCACACGCTCCACCGCGCCCGCTCCAGCGCCGCGCAGATCCCGATCAACGGCCGACTCATGCCAAGACCATAGGATGCCAGGCCATGGGCCACGCCAGAGGAGCGCCATGAGCGCCTTTCAGACCGTCCGCTACGAGCTCCAGGACGCCGTCGCCACGCTGGCCCTCAACCGGCCCGAGAACCTCAACGCCTGGAACCGCCAGCTCGGCGAGGACCTGCTGGGCGCCCTGCGCGAGGCCGCCGCCGACGACGCCGTCCGCGCGCTGCTCATCACCGGCGCCGGCCGCGCCTTCTCCTCCGGCGCCGACCTCAAGGACTTCGACACCGACCTCACCCCCGACGGCCGCCCCGACGTCTACAGAACCCTCACCACCCGCTACCACCCGATCATGGTGGCCATCCGCGAGATGCCAAAGCCGGTGGTGGCCGCCGTCAACGGCCCCGCCGTGGGCATCGGCTGCTCCCTGGCCCTCTGCGCCGACCTGATCCTCGCCGCCGAGAGCGCCTACTTCCTGCTCGCCTTCGTCAACATCGGCCTCGTCCCCGACGGCGGCTCCTCGCTGTTCGTCCCCACCCGCGTCGGCATCGCCCGCGCCACCGAGCTCTCGATGCTCGGCGAGCGCCTGCCCGCCCCCCAAGCGCTGGAATGGGGCCTCGTCAACCGCGTGTACCCCGACGCCGAGCTCATGGACGAGGCCCGCACCCTCGCCGCCCGCCTCGCCGCCGGCCCCACCCGCTCCTACGCCGGCGCCAAGCGCCAGCTCAACGCCTGGCTCTACAGCCGCATGGAGGACCAGCTCGAGCTCGAGGCCCAGATCCAGCGCGAGATGGCCGCCAGCGAGGACTTCCTCGAGGGCGCCATGGCCTTCGTGCAGAAGCGCCCGCCCCGGTTCTCGGGCAAGTAGCAATCGTCATCAAGCGCGTCCCCTGCCGGCCTGAATACAATCCCCGCCGCCGTGGCCCACCTGCTCAACCCCGCCCTCGCCTTCTTCACGCCCCAGTCCGGCGGCTCCCAGAACGCGAACGAAATCGCCTCCCTCTACAACATCGTGCTGGTGATCGCCATCGTGATCTTCGTGGCCGTCATCGGCGGTCTCACCTACGCCCTCGTGAAGTTCCGCGCCCGCCGCGGCGTGGAGCCCGCCCAGATCCACGGCAACACCCGCCTGGAGCTCGGCTGGACGATCGCCGCCGCCGTGATCCTGGTGATCCTCGCCATCATCACCTTCCTCAAGCTGGGCTCGATCCAGAACCCGCCCAACTCCAGCGCCCAGGGCGCCACCCTCGTGGGCGACGACGACGAACTGTACGCCTCCGCCACCAAGCGCCTGCCCCCCAACGGCAAGTCCCTGAACATCACCGTCATCGGCCGCCAGTACATCTGGCAGTACATCTACCCCGGCGCCAACGAAAAGGACGGCCTCGGCGCGCCCTACTCCTACGAGGAAATGGTGGTGCCCACCAAAACCACCGTCACCCTCAACATCGTCTCCGAGGACGTCATCCACTCCTGGTGGGTGCCCAAGCTCGGCGGCAAGTTCCAGGCCGTTCCCGGCTACCACAACTACACCTGGTTCAAGATCGAAAAGCCCGGCGTCTTCCGCGGCCAGTGCGCGATCCTCTGCGGCCGCGGCCACGCCCGCATGATCGCCACCGTGCGCGCCATCCCCCCGGCCGCCTTCGAAGCGTGGCTCGCGCGCCAGAAGCTCCTCATCGCCCAGGCCAACGCCGCCGCCGCCGTCAGCCGCGCCAGGCTCGCCAAAGCCACCGGCCCCGGCCAGGTCGAACCCAGCGCCGCCCCCTAGCCCCAGCCCGCCCCCCAGCCCCAGCCCACCCAACCAGCACCCAGGAGAGCACCACACCATGGCAACCGTCGCAGCCCCAGTCCCCGAGATAGTCGCCCACCGCGTGGAGCCCGAGCCCAGGGGCTGGACCAGCTGGCTCACCACCACCGATCACAAGCGCATCGGCATCATGTACATGGTCACCACCTTCGTGTTCTTCTGCCTCGGTGGTGTGGAGGCGCTGATGATCCGCCTCCAGCTGGGCGCCCCCAACAACACCCTCGTCACCCCCCAGATCTACAACCAGCTGTTCACGATGCACGGCACCACGATGGTGTTCCTGTTCATCGTGCCGATGATGGCCGGCTTCGGCAACTACTTCCTGCCGCTGATGATCGGTGCCCGCGACATGGCCTTCCCGCGCATGAACGCCCTCTCCTACTGGCTGCTGCTGGCCGGCGGCATCGTCTTCTACGCCTCCCTGTTCTGGAACCCGCCCGAAGCCGGCTGGGTGAGCTTCGTGCCGCTCGCCAACTCCACCTACTCCCCCGGCGGCGGCGAGGACGCGTGGATCTACCTCATCCACCTCACCGGCCTCTCCTCCCTGCTCGGCGCCATCAACTTCTACGTCACCGTCGCCAACATGCGCGCCAAGGGCATGAGCTGGGGCCGCCTGCCGCTGTTCATCTGGACGATCCTCACCTACTCCATCCTGCTGATCTTCGCCCTGCCCGTGATCGCCGCCGCCGTCACCATGCTGCTGGTCGAACGCCACTTCGGCGGCCACTTCTTCGACCCCGCCGAGGGCGGCTCGCCGATCCTCTGGCAGCACCTGTTCTGGTTCTTCGGCCACCCCGAGGTCTACATCATGGTGCTGCCCGGCTTCGGCATCATCTCCGAGGTCCTGCCCGTGTTCGCCCGCAAGCCCATCTTCGGCTACAAGGCGATCGCCGCCTCCACCGTGGCGATCGCCTTCCTGGGCTTCCTCACCTGGGCCCACCACATGTTCACGGCCCCGATCCCCGAGGCCATCCTGGTGTTCGTGATGATCTCCTCCTACCTGATCGCCGTGCCCACCGGCGTGAAGATCCTCAACTGGATCGGCACCCTGTGGCGAGGATCGATCGAATTCCGCACCCCGCTGCTGTTCTGCGTGGGCGCCATCGCGATCTTCCTGATCGGCGGCATCTCCGGCGTGTTCCTGGCCACCTTCCCGATCGACTGGCAGGTCAACGAAACCTACTTCGTGGTCGCCCACCTGCACTTCGTGCTGCTCGGCGGCGCCGTGCTGCCGATCTTCGGCGGCATCTACTTCTGGTTCCCGAAGATCACCGGCCGTATGCTCGGCGAGGGCCTCGGCAAGCTGAGCTTCGGCCTGATGTTCGTCGGCATCCTCACCACCTTCATGATCCAGCACGTGATCGGCCTCGACGGCATGCCGCGACGGGTGTACGAGTACCCTGAAGTGGGCCACCTGGCGCTCTACAACCTGATCTCCACGGTGGGCGCCTTCATCCTCGCCTCCGGAGTGCTCGTGACCATCGTCAACGTCACCAAAAGCCTCAAGACCGGCGCCGTCGCCGGGCCGGACCCGTGGAAGGCCAACACGCTGGAGTGGTTCACCACCTCTCCCCCGCCCGTCAACAACTTCGACGCCGTCCCCCTGATCCGCTCCGCCGAGCCGATGAAGGACATCCGCCGCGAGGTCGAGCGCCGCGGCGGCGCCGCCGCGCCCACCCCCGGCCACGCCACCGTCCCCGCCGGCGCCACCCAGGTGGGCGTGTAGCCATGTCCCGCCGGGCCTCCGCGGTGGCCCCCGCCGCGCTCGCCCCCCCCGCTCTGGGTGCGGGCCGGCTGCTCGCCTCCCGCCGGCTGCTCGCCGACTACCTCGAGCTGACCAAGCCCAAGGTCCAGTCCCTCCTCCTCTTCACCACCATCGCCACCATGTACGTGGCCGGCGACCCCTCCCCGCTGCTCGTGCTCGCCACCTGCATCGGCGGCTACCTCTCCGCGGGCGGCGCCGGCGCCGTCAACCACTGGTTCGACCGCGACATCGACGCCCTCATGGCCCGCACCGCCAACCGGCCCGTGCCCGCCGGACGGATCTCCCCGCGCGCCGCCCTCGCCTTCGGCTGCGCCCTGGCCGCCCTCTCCTTCCTGTGGCTGTCCCTCACCGTCAACGTGCTCGCCGCGAGCCTCTCCTTCGCCGGCTTCCTGGGCTACGTGTTCCTCTACACCGTCTACCTCAAGCGCCGCACCCCCCAGAACATCGTCATCGGCGGCGCCGCCGGCGCCGTGCCCCCGCTGGTGGCCTGGGCCGCCGTCACCGGCTCGGTGAGCGGCACCGCCCTGATCCTCTTCTTCATCGTCTTCTTCTGGACTCCCCCCCACTTCTGGTCCCTCTCCCTGCTGATGAAGTCCGAGTACGAGAAGGTCGGCGTGCCGATGCTCCCGGTGGTGCGCGGCGAGTCCGAGACCCGCCGCCAGATCCTGATCTACACGGTGCTGCTCTACGCCGTCACCCAGCTGCCCTTCTGCGCCGGCGCCTTCGGCGGCGTCTACCTGGTGGCCTCCATCGCCCTCGGCCTGGCCTTCATCGCCGGCGCCATCCGCCTGCTCCGCCGCGCCGACCGCAAGGCCGCCCTGCGGCTCTACCTCTTCTCCCTGGCCTACCTCGCCCTGCTGTTCGCGACGATGGTGGTGGACGTCCATGTGTAGGCCCCGAACCCTCGACCGCGCCCGTCCCGCCGCCGCCGCCGACGGTCCCGCCGGCGGCCCCAACCGATATCCTTCCCGGCCATGAACCGCCGCCTCGCCCGCAAGAACATCATGACCGGCCTGATCGTGTCGGGCATCTGCATGTTCATGTTCGGCCTCACCTTCGTGGTGGCCTCCATCTACATCTCGTGAGCTCGCTCGAGCCCGACATCCCGCCCACCGGCGAGGAGATCCACCTCCCCGGCCCGAGCGTCCTGCCGCTGCTGACCGCCGTCGGCATCACCCTGCTGCTCGTGGGCCTCACCACCATCGTCTGGCTCAGCTACATCGGCGCCGTCCTCACCGTCTACTGCGTCGTGCGCTGGATCAAAGACACCCGCCGCGAAATCGACGAGCTGCCTGTCGACCACTAGCCCGGCTGGCTG
>DATJMB010000054.1:0-24415 GCA_035508995.1 Solirubrobacteraceae bacterium
GTTGGCGTTTGACATCTCCTCCGCGAGCACCATCGCGCTGAAGTAGTCCCCGCCCTGGCCGCCGTACTCCTCGGGCTTGTCCAGGCCGAGGAAGCCGAGCTCCCCCATGCGCCGGAACACCGAGTCCGGGAAGGTGGTCTCCTCCCATTCCGCCGCGTGCGGCGCGAGCTCTTTGAGGGCGAAGCTTCGGATCGACTCCCGCAGCGCTTCGTGCTCGTCGGTGAAGATGAAGTGCTTGCGCGCTGCCTGGAAGTCCGGCTTCAGGACGCTCTCTGCGGTCGCTGCCATGGCGATGCGATCTCCTCGGTCTCGGGTGCTCGGGCTGGGCGCCCGCGGCGCCGCTCACACGCTAACGCAGCCCCGCGTGAAAGTAAACAGTAGCGCTGCGTACTTTTCGCAGCGCCGCGCCTCTCCGGCAGCGCCCGGGCCACCGCCATCCGGGGCCTGCCGCGGACGCCACCCGCAGCTCTCACCGCCTCCCATCGGCGCCTCCGCGGGTTCCCGTGGGAAACCCCGGAGACAGCTCTGCGCAGGAATACGCAGCCCGTGGAATCCGTCCAGCCCTCGCCCGATCGCCTAACGAGCGTCCCCTCGCTGTCCGATCCGGCCAACGTGAAAAGAGCAAACCTCGCCCCACTCCCCTCCCAGCCGCCACGCTCCCGAGCGCTCGTGACATGCGCCGCCCTGGCCTCGCTGGCCATCGCCTTCCCCGCTGCCGCCACCGCCGCCGCCACCACAGTCCAAGCGAGCGCCCACGTGGCGAGCGCCCACGCCACCCGCCACGCGAGCTCCCGCCACACAGGCAAGCACTCCCGCACGGAGAGACATGGACGCACCACCAAGGGCACCGGCGGCACCGCGGCCGGCGAAGAAGGCCACCGCAAGAGCCACTCCAAATCGGCCCAGCACGGCACCCGCGCCGCCAAGACCACCGACCGCCCCACAGCCGATCACGGCAAGACGAGCGCCGCCACCCGCACCAAGGGCGATACCGAACATCCCAAGGCCAGCCACGTCAAGCAGAGCACCCCCGCGCCGGCCCCCGCTCCCGCGCCCGCGCCACCCCCCACCTGCACCGAAACAGGCATCACGCCCACTCCCGAAAACCTCGAAGAGGTCCGCGAAGTGACCCTCTGCCTGATCAACCGAGAACGGGTGGCCAACGGCGAGCAGCCGCTCAAGCTCGACCGCAAGCTCGCCCGCGCCGCCCAGGGCCACAGCGAAGACATGATCAATGAGGACTACTTCAGCCACGAAGCCCCCAACGGATCCACGCCGCTGCAGCGGATGGAAGAAGTGGGCTACATCTACAGCCACGAAATCGGCTACGAAGTGGGCGAGAACATCGCCTGGGGCACCCTCTGGCTGGCCACGCCCGCGTCGATCGTCGAAAGCTGGATGAACTCTCCCGAGCACCGCGCCAACATCCTCGACGCCAACTACGTGGACACCGGCATGGGCGTGGTCGCCGCCGCCCCTCCCTCCCGCGCGGAAGGCCAGGCCGGCGCCATCTACACGCAGGACTTCGGCGTGATCATCGCCGGCTGACCTGTAGTCTCCTCGCCCGACAAGCATCCCGAGACAGAGGAGACGCATCAGCCATGGGAGTACTCGACGGCAAGTCCGCGATCGTCACCGGCTCCGCGCGCGGCATCGGGCGCGCCACCGCCGAGCTGCTGGTTTCGCAGGGCGCACAGGTTCTGATCAACGATCTCGACAGCGACGTCGCCGAGCAGGCCTCCGGTGAGATCGCCGGCGAGACCGCCGTGTTCGCGGGCGACCTCACCAAGCCCGGCGTCCCCGACCAGCTCGTGCAGAAGGCGGTCGACGAGTTCGGCAAGATCGACATCATCGTCAACAACGCCGGCTACACCATCGACGCGCCCATCCACAAGATGTCCGACGAGCACTTCCAGGCGATGCTCGACATCCACACCGTGGTGCCCTTCCGCATCATTCGCGCCGCCGCCCCCCACCTGCGCGAGCCCGCCAAGAAGGAGCGCGAAGAAGGCAAGGAGGTGTTCCGCAAGATCGTCAACGTGTCCTCCACGTCCGGCACCTTCGGCAACGCCGGCCAGGCCAACTACTCCTCGGGCAAGGCCGGTGTGGTGGGCCTCACCAAAACCGTCGCCAAGGAGTGGGGCCAGTTCAAAGTGAACGTCAACGCTGTGGCCTTCGGCTTCATCGACACCCGCCTCACCCAGGCCAAGGTGGACGAGAACACGATGGAGGTGGGCGGCGAGAAGATCCAGCTCGGCATCCCCGAGCAGATGCGCCAGATGGCCTCCATGCTGATCCCCCTCGGCCGCCCCGCCACCCCCGAGGAGGCGGCGGGCGGCGTGTTCTTCCTCTGCTCCCCCTGGTCCAACTACGTGCACGGCCAGACCCTCCACATCACAGGCGGCCTGTTCGGCGGCATGACCGGCTGAGATTCAGCCGCCGAGCTCCAGGGCGCAGCCCGAGAAGTAGGCGCCGGCGGGCGACGCGAGGTAGGCGGTGAGCGCCGCCGCCTCGCGCGCCAGGCTGGCCGCGCCCTCGGTGGCCTGGCCGGCGCCCGGCAGGATCGCGACGGGCGTGATCTGGTGGCGCGCCCACTCGATCGAGAGCGTCCGCGCGAGGTTCTCCAGGCCCGCCCCCACCGCCGGCGCCAGCGAGCCCGCGCGCGCGTGGGGCGCGAGATAGACGATGCGACCGGCCGGCGGCTCGCGGGCGAGAAACGCCACCTTCGCCGCCGCCCGGGTGGCCCCCCAGCAGGCCTGCATGCACACCCGCAGCGCCGCCTGCTCGTCGGGCTCCTGCGCCTGCGCGGCGGCGAACACCCCGGCCGCGTCCACCGCCAGCAGGTCCAGTGCAGGCTCCTCGCCGAGGGCTCGCGCGAAGACCCGCGCCAGCTCCTCTTCCTCCACCGGCTGGTGGTCGCCCTCGGTGAGGATCTCGCAGCTCGCGATCTCCGCTCCGAGCGCTCCGCACGCGTCGAGCACCGCCGGCCCGAGCGCTCCGTGCGCGCGTTCCTCCCCGGCGCCCGCCACGAGCACCGTCACCCCCACGAGCAACCCCTCCCGCAGCGGCTCGCTGGCGTCGATCCCGCTCAGGGCGCGCCCGTCGGCTCGGCGAGGTCCGAGGGCTCCACCGGAACCGGCGTGGGCCCACCGCCGGCCGGTCCGCGCAGCTGGAAGTACAGGACCGCGGCCGCCAGCGCGGAGATGGGCGCGGTGAGGATCCCCACCACCACCCGCACGAGCAGTTCCACCCCCGTGCCCCCGGCGCTCGCGAGGCCGTCGATCAGGGCGCTCACCAGACCAACGAGGATCACCATCAGGAGGATCACCGCGAACACGCTCCAGCCTTCCCCCCGCACCAGCTCGCGACTGCGACCCAGCGCCCGCAGGCCGCCCGGGCGCTCGAGCACCACCACCGGCGCCGCCACCGACCAGATCGTGAGCAGGATCAGGCCGGGGATGATGATCAGGATGAAGCCGATCACGATGCCGATGCCCGCCACGATGCCCACCAGGATCAGGTTGCCGATCACGGGCACGGCGGCGTTCAGCAGCTGGGAGACGCTCGAGTCCCGCCTGCCGTCCTGCACGTCGGCCACCAGCTCCACCACCATGCCCGTGAACAGGGTGCTGGCGATGATCGTGACCACGAACGCGAGGATCGCCAGCACCGGTGCCGCCGCCACCAGCAGGGCGCTGAAGACGGCGCTGATCACGAACACCACCGCGGCCGCGCTCACGAGCACCAGCGCCTGGTCGGCGTAGATCTGAAACGTCTGGCGGATCACGCCGCCGACGTCAACCCTCTTGTTCACGAACGCCTCCTCCCTGGCCGCATGTCCAGCACGAGCGCAGCTAACGATACGCGCAGCCCCCGACGGGCAGCCGAGTCTCGAAGCGAGGCTCCGTACCCGCGCCCGGGACCGCTCGACGGAGTCAGTGCGAGGAGGCCACCACGGGAGGCTTGCCGGCGCGGCGCTGGGCGCGCACGCGCTTGAGCACGCCCCGGCGGCCGTGCTTTTCGAGGCCCTCGTAGAGAGCGCGGATGGCCGCCAGGATCTCGTCGGCGACCGCCTGCTGCTGGGCGCGGGTGGGGCTCTCGACGACGCTCCAGCGCATCGGCTCGCCGTACTGCACGGTCACCGCCGGAAAGCGCAGCCGCTTCCAGTTGCGGATCCGCGAGGAGCCCTGGATCGCGATCGGCACCACCGGCGCGCCCGTCTCCAGCGCCAGCCGGCCGATGCCCGGCTTGGCCTGCTCGGCCATGCGACCGCTGCGCGAGCGACCGCCCTCGCAGTACATCGTGATGGCGCCGCCCCGCCCAAGAATCGTCTCGGCGGTGATGAACGTCTCGTCGTCCCGCGCCCCACGCCGCACGGGAAAGACGCCGCCGGGGCTGTAGATGCTCTGCATCGGCGGCTTGAACAGCTGCGACTTGGCCATGAACCGCACCTTCCGGCGGATGTAGCAGCCCATCAGGAAGTGGTCCATGAACGAGAAGTGGTTGGGCGCCAGGATCACCGCCCCGCGACCGGGCACCTTCTCCGAGGAGATCGAACGCACCCGCAGGAGGGTGTAGGCATAGAGCGAGGTGAGGAGCCGGGTGGCCTCGTACACCCAGTTCGGTTCCCTCGTCCGCGCCCGCTCGTGGAAGCGGTCGAAGTACTCCTTCGGACGGGGGTCCGTGTAGACCTGCTCGCGCATCGGGGCCAGATCGCTCATCTAGCGCTCATACCTCATCGGGCCGGCAAGGTTACTCAACGTCGGCGCGAGCTCAACCTCAACGCGACCGCGCCCGCTCCAGCGCCTGCCCCCAGCCAGCGAGCAGCCGCTGCCGCTCCTCCGCGGACATGCGCGGCTCGTAGCGCATCCGCTCGCTCCACAGCGAGGGCACGTCTGCCGCCCCCCACGCGCCCGCGCCCACGCCCGCCAGCAGGGCGGCGCCGAAGGCGGTGCTGTCCGCCGTCTGGCCCAGCAGCACGGGCGTGTCGAGCACGTCGGCCTGAAACTGCATCAGCCAGGCGTTCGCGCTCGCCCCGCCGTCCACCCGCAGCTCCCCGAGCGGCTGGCCGGCGGCGGACTCCATCGCCCGCACCGCGTCCACCGTCTGGTAGGCGATCGCCTCCAGCGTGGCCCGCGCGAGGTGCGCGCGTCCGGCGCCGCGGGTGAGCCCCACGATCGTGCCCCGCGCGTGGGGGTCCCAATGGGGGGAGCCCAGGCCCGTGAGGGCCGGCACGAAGTACACGCCGTCGTTGGCTTGCAGCGATTCGGCCAGCCCCTGCGTCTCTGTCGCGTCGGCGATGATTCGCAGGCCATCCCGCAGCCACTGCACGGCGGCGCCGGTGGCGAAGATCGCCCCCTCGAGCGCGTATGTGGTGCCGGCGTCCGTCGTCCAGGCCACCGTGGAGAGCAGACCCGGCGTGGGCGCCGGGGGAGTGGAGCCGGTGTTGAGCAGCACGAAGGAGCCCGTGCCGTAGGTGTTCTTGCCCTGTCCGGGCCGCAGGCAGGCCTGGCCGAAGAGCGCCGCCTGCTGGTCCCCCGCCACACCCGCCACCGGCACCGCTCGGCCCCCGCTCGCCGCCGTGTAGCCACCGAGAGCATCCGGCAGGCAGGTGGCGAAGGGGCCGGCGCTGGGCCGCACCTCGGGCAGGCTCTCGGCGGGGATGTCGAACAGGTCGAGCAGCTCCGGGTCCCAGCGACCGGCGGCGATGTCGTAGAGAAGCGTGCGCGAGGCGTTCGTCGCGTCCGTCAGGTGGCGGCCGGTGAGCTTGAAGATCAGCCACGAGTCGATGGTCCCGAAAACGGCGCCCCGCGCGCGCGCGCGCACGCGCGCGCGGGCAGCCAGATCGGGAACGTTCTCCAGCAGCCAGCTGATCTTGGTGGCCGAGAAGTAGGGATCGAGCACGAGCCCCGTGCGCTCGCGCACGAGCGGCTCGCGACCCTCCCCCCGCAGCCGCTCGCAGAGCGGCGCCCCACGGCGGTCCTGCCAGACGATCGCCCGGTGCAGCGGCTCCCCACTCACCGGGTCCCACACGCACACCGTCTCCCGCTGGTTGGTGATGCCGATCGCCGCCAGATCCCCCGGCCGCGCGCCGGCCTGCGCCAGCGCCTGCAGAGCCAACCCGTGCGCCGTCTCCCAGATCTCCCGCGCGTCGTGCTCCACCCAGCCCGGCTGGGGGAAGTGCTGGCGGTGCTCGCGATAGGCGCGGGCCACCGGCTGGGCCCGCTCGTCGTAGACGATGCACGTGGTGCCCGTCGTGCCCTGGTCGATCGCGAGGATCATGGCGCGCCGAGACTACCGGCGCCGCTCGCGTGGCTCAGGCGAAGGGATCGCGGACCTTGATGCCGTCGAAGCGTCGGAAGTCCCGATCATGGGTGATGATCGTACGGACCCCATGGACTCGCATCAGGGCGACGATGTGGGTGTCGCTGACGAGATCGCCTTTGGCGTCCACCTCCGCAGCCGTCTCGCGGAAGGCGCTCCAGAACGACTCGCTCTCTCCCGGCGAGTAGAAGTGCTCGTTTTCCAGCAGCTCATCGACAGCGCGCCGCGCCTCGGCTGGCGAGAGAGGCTTCGAGAACACACCGACCCGCGTCGAGATGCGCAGAAAGGCCGTCAAGACCGGCCAGAACAGGTACACCACCTCGCGCCCCTCCGCCAGCTCGGCGAGCACTTCCCGGGATCGCTCGTGGCGACTGTCGCGGGTATTCACCGCATAGAGCAGAACATTGGCGTCGAGCGCGAGGCTCATCGCTCGAGCTGTTCGAGATACTCCCTGTCGAGCATCTGGCCCAGTGCCTCCTTGTCATCGATGTCGATCAGAGGGCGACCCATGTCCTTGGCGATCAAGCGAAACGGCGTGCGCTCCTTGCCGGAGCCCGCTCGTGCAAGCACCGGCGCCAACGCCTCCGAGGCCACCTGGCCCATGCTCTTTCCTTCGGTGGCGGCACGGCCTCGCAACTGCTCCAGCACCGCACGGTCGATGTCCAGGGTCGTGCGAGTCATGATGTTGTGATGCTAGCAGGCTAAGCATCAGATGCTCACGCCAGGCGGGCCACCCTCCGACTTGCTACTCGTTTTTCCAGCGCGGCGGGCGCTTCTCGGCGAACGCGCGCATGCCCTCGCGCATGTCGGCCGATGCGAAGGACTGCTTGCGCAGCTCGATCAGCTCGTCCTCCACATCAGCCGGCAACTCGCTCTCGGCCTGAAGGAGGGCGGCGATCACACGCTTGTTGCCGAGCTGGGAGCGGGGCGCGTTGCCCGCCAGCTCGCTCGCGAGCTCGAGCGTCAGCCGTTCCAGGCCCGCCTCGGGCGCGATCCGGTTGACGAGCCCCCAGTCCAGCGCCGTGCGGGCGTCGATGTGCTGGCCGAGCAGGAACAGCTCACGGGTGCGTGCGGCGCCGATCGCGTCGATGAACCGCCGCAGGCCGGTGTGCGAGTACACGAGGCCCAGCTTCGCCGGCGGCATCCCCAGCTTGATGCCCTCTCTGGCGATGCGCAGGTCGCAGGCGAGCGCGAGCTCCAGGCCGCCACCGATCGTGTGTCCCGGGAGGGCAGCCACGGTCGGCCATGGGAAGGCCTCCAGGGCATCGATCGCTTCGGTGAACGGGTGCGCCACGAGTGCCTCGGCGCGCTCCTCGAACTCCCCGGCGGGGATCTCGCCGATGTCATAGCCCGCCGAGAACATGCCCCCCGCGCCCGTCACGATCACGCAGCGAATGCGTGATTGATGCCCACCCACCCCGGCGAGCTCCGCAAGGGTGGCGGTGATCGCGTCGAGGATCGGGTGGTCGAGGGCGTTTCGCTTCTGCGGGTTGGAGATCGTCAGCCGCACGACGTCCGCCGCCGGCTCGTCCACGATCAGCTTGCCGGCGGGGGGCTCGCCCGCCATCGCTACTCGAGCACCACCAGCGTGTCGCCCTCGTTGACCGCCTGGCCCTCCTCGCAGCGGATCTCGGAGACGGTGCCGGCGTCCTCGGCCTCCACCGGCATCTCCATCTTCATCGACTCGAGGATCGCCACCGTGTCGCCCTCCTCGATCTTGTCGCCCACCTCACACTCGATCTTCCAGACAGTGCCCGTGATGTGAGCCTCAACGTCGACCATCTGCCTACCTCCTGGAGCCGTGACTGCCGCGCCTTTGGGATGCCGCGCGACGGTCGCTGACAATAGCCTCTGACGCCGACCGCTTCAGGCGGGCAATCGAGCATGAGCACTGAAACCGTGATCCTCGTCGCCGCCCGCGACGAGGCGCAGCGCATCGGCGCGACCATCGCGGCGCTCGCCCGCGCCTTCCCGGCCGCCAGGGTCTGGGTGGCCGACGACGGCTCCCGGGACGCCACCGCGGAGATCGCCCGCGGCGCGGACGCGCGCGTGGTGAGCCGCGAGGGCCCGCCATCGCGCCGCCGGGCGGCCGGCAAGGGCCAGGCGATGAGCGCCGCGGCCCGTGCCGCCCTGGCCGACGTGGGCGAGGTCGACTGCCTCTTCGTGCTCTGCGACGGCGATCTGAGCGAGTCCGCGGCACGTCTCGGCCCACTCGCGGAAGCGGTTCGCTCCGGCCGCGCTGACATCGCCGTGGCGGTGTTCGCCCGGCCGGCGGGCGGCGGCTTTGGCATCGCGGTGGGATTCGCTCGCTGGGCGATTCGCCGTCGCTGTGGCCTGCGCACACGCGCTCCCATCTCCGGCCAACGAGCGATGAGAGGCGAGACGTTGCGGGAGCTGCTGCCGTTCGCGCCGGGCTATGGGATGGAGATGGGCATGACGATCGACGCCGTGTGTGCGCGCCACCGTGTGCTCGAGATCGACCTCGACCTCGCCCATCGCGCCACCGGCCGCACCCTGGCGGGCTTTCTCCACCGCGCACGCCAGCTCGTGGATTTCGTGCGGGTGTACGCGAGCAGCCGCTGAGGCGAGCGCTGGCACATCGCATTCACGCGCGGTTGCGGCTTCCGGTGCCGTCCGGAACGCACCGTACGGTGGCCTGCATGCTCCCCCTGATCACCCGCGAGGAGGCCCGGCGCCTGGGCGCGATCGAGGACCACGCCGCCATCGAAGCGCTCGTGGAGCGGGCGTGGCGGGCGCGGGTGGAGAGCTTCGGCGACTCCACCGACATGTGCTCGCTGGTGAACGCCAAGTCGGGGGGCTGTGCCGAGGACTGCGGCTTCTGCGCCCAGTCGCGCTTCGCGGAGGCGGATACACCGATGCACGCGATGATGAGCCCCGAGCAGATCCTCGAGCACGCGAAGGCCGCCGAGGCGGCCGGCGCGCATCGCTTCTGCATGGTCACCCAGGGCCAGGGCCTCTCCAAGCGGGACTTCGAGAAGATCCTCGCCGGCGCGCGGCTTGTGGCGAAGGAGACCAACCTCAAGCGCTGCGCGTCCATCGGCCACATGTCGCCGGCACGTGCGAAGGCGCTCAAGGAGGCCGGCATTCAGCGGGTGCACCACAACGTCGAGACGGCCGAGAGCTACTACGACGAGGTCTCCACCACCGTTCGCTACGAGGGTCGCATACGGACGATCGAGGCGGTCCGGGAGGCGGGCCTGGAGACGTGCGTGGGCGGCATCCTCAACCTCGGCGAGACGCGGGAGCAGCGCGTGGAGATGGCCTTCGAGCTGGCCGCCATCGATCCCACGAGCGTGCCCATCAACCTGCTCAACCCGCGCCCGGGCACGAAGTTCGGCGACCGCGAGCCGATCGACCCCTGGGAGGCCGTGAAGTGGATCGCGATCTTCCGCCTGATCCTGCCGGCGGCCCTGTTCCGGCTCTGCGGCGGGCGCGTGGAGAACCTCGGCGAGCTGCAGCCGCTCGCCGTGAAGGCGGGCCTGAACGGCGTGATGATGGGCAACTTCCTGACCACCCTGGGCTCCGAGCCCGAGCAGGACCGGGCGATGTTCGAGGAGCTCGGCCTGAACGTGGCGCGCCAGGCCGACAACGGCGCCAACCCGCGTCCGGACAACCGCAGCGAATGGCTCGCGGGAGAGACGCCGGACGTGGTGGAGGAGCTGTTGGTCGCGGATGCGCGCGCGGATGGAGATATCTCCGCAAACTCCGGTCCCGGCGACGACGTGAACGGCCTGAAAGTGAGACTGTGGGATCCCTCGACGCAGCTGCGCTTCAAGGCCAAGCCGAAACGGATGCGCGTATGAACGAGATCGAGCAGCGTCTTGCGGAACTGGAGGAGCTGGGACTGCGACGGAGCCTGCGCATGGTCAGCGGCCCGCAGGGCCCGCGGGTGCTCCTCGACGGCAAGCCCGTGCTGATGCTCTGCTCCAACAACTATCTCGGCCTCGCCGATCATCCCCGCGTGCGGGAGGCGGCGGCGGACGCGGCGATGCGCTGGGGCGTGGGCGCCGGCGCATCGCGGCTGGTGTCCGGCACGATGACGATCCACCGGCGCCTGGAGGAGCGGATCGCAACCTTTCACCGCAGCGACGCCTGCGTGCTGTTCGGCTCGGGCTATCTCGCCAACGCCGGCGCGATCGGAGCGCTCGCCGGTCGCGGCGACACGGTCTTCTCGGACGAGCTCAACCACGCCTCGATCATCGACGGCTGCCGGCTCTCGCGCGCCGATGTGCTCGTGTACCGCCACCGTGACATGGACCATCTGGAGTGGCTGATGCGCCGCCACGCCGGTGGTCGCGCGGGCCGTGCCGGCGCCGGTCAGGTGATCGTGAGCGACTCGGTGTTCTCGATGGACGGCGACGTTGCGCCGCTGCGGGAGATCGTGGAGCTGGCTCAGGCCTACGGCGCGCGGACGATCGTGGACGAGGCGCACGCGATCGGCGTGCTCGGCCCGGGCGGCCGGGGAGCGGTTGCGGCGGCCGGTCTGGAGGGCGCTGTGGATCTCGTGGTCGGCACGCTCGGCAAGGCGCTCGGCTCGTACGGCGCCTACGTGTGCGCGAACGAGGCCACGATCGATTTCCTGATCAACGCCGCCCGGCCGCTGATCTTCTCCACCGCCCCGCCCCCGCCGGCGGTGGCCGGAGCGTTCGCGGCGCTCGAGATCCTGCAAGAGCGTCCCCACCGGGTGCAGCGGCTGCGCTCCAACGCCCGCGTGCTGAGGCGAGCGCTGGCGCAGGAGGGCTTCGCGGTGGAGGATGTGGAGATGCACATCGTGCCGCTGGTGGCGGGTGAGGAGCGAGCCGCGGTGGCGCTGTGCGAGGCGACGCTCAGGCAGGGGATCTTCGCCCAGGCCATCCGTCCGCCCACGGTGGCCCCCGGCACCTCCCGGCTGCGCTTGGCGACGATGGCCTCCCACACCGCCGAGGAGCTCACCGGTGCGGCCCACACGCTGGCCAGGGCCGCCCGAACGCTCGGTCTCGAGCCCGCCCAGATGGGGCTGCCGGAGAGAGGCGCGGATGTGCGCGAGAGCGAGCAGCCGCGAGAGGATGAGGAGCTGCAGGTGCCGTCGTTCGCCGAACCGGTGCACGCCAGCGCCCGCTCGAAGGGTCCCTTCGACGTCGAGCAAGACGCGTCCATCGCCTCCAGGGCGGCCTAGCGGCCCGCGCCTCGGCGCAACCCGAGCCCAGGCGTGCGGGGTCTGTTCGTCACCGGCACCGACACCGGCGTCGGCAAGAGCGTTCTCAGCGCCGCGCTGCTCGCGGCGATATCCGAGGCGGGTGAGCGCGTGCGGGCGCACAAGCCCGTGGTCACCGGCCTCGACGACCCGCCCGGAGAGTGGCCCGCCGACCACGTCCTGCTGGGCGCCGCCGCGGGCATGGCGCCCGAGGATGTGGCGCCGCTGCGCTATGGGCCGGCGGCCTCCCCCCACCTCGCGACTGAGCTCGAGGGAGAGACGATCGATTCGGGGGGCCTGATCGCCCGTGCTCGTGAGGCGATGCGGCTGGGGGAGGAAGAGGACGCGACGCTGATCCTGGAGGGCGTCGGCGGCCTGCTCGTGCCCCTCGCCGACGACTTCAGCGTGCTCGATCTCGCAGTCGAGCTGAACCTGCCGCTGCTGGTCGCCGCCCGGCCGGGCCTTGGCACCATCAACCACACCCTGCTCACCCTGCGCACCGCCCGCTCAGCCGGCCTCGAGGTGCGCGCGGTGGCGCTCACGCCGTGGCCCGCCGAGTCCGCGCAGGCCGCCCCTCTGGAGCGCTCCAACCGCGAGACCATCGCTCGACTCGGCGAAATCGAGGTGGTCGGCCTGCCGCTCGTGTCGAGCCCTTCCCTGCCCGACCTCGCCGAGGCAGGCGGCGGGCTGCCCTGGCGGCGCTGGCTTCAGCCCTGAGAGGCGCTCGCCGCGGCGACCATCGCACCCGCCACCTCGGTGAGCTCCTGCGGCTCGATCACATACGGCGGCATCGCATAGATGAGGTCGCGAAACGGGCGCAGCCACACGCCGCGCTCCACCGCGGCGGCCGTTGCGGCGGCGACATCCGCGTCGCGCTGGAGCTGGATCACGCCGATGGCGCCGAGCACGCGCACGTCGAGCACGCCAGGGAGCTCACGGGCAGGCGCGAGACCGGCGAGCAGGCCCTGCTCGATGGCGGCCACCCGCTCGCGCCAGCCCGCAGCGCCCGGGGCCGCGGAGACTGAGGGCTCCAGCAGGTCCAAGGACGCAAGCGCCACGGAGCAGGCGAGGGGATTGGCCATGAACGTCGGCCCGTGCATCAACCCCCCGCCCTCGCCGCCGGAGACGGCCTCGGCGACGGCCGGCGTGCAGAGGGTGGCGGCGAGGGTCATGTAGCCGCCGGTGAGGGCCTTGCCCACGCACATCACGTCGGGGGCCACACGGGCGTGCTCGCAGGCGAACATGACGCCCGAGCGGCCGAAGCCGGTGGCGATCTCGTCGGCCACCAGCAGCAGGCCGTGCTCGTCACAGAGCTCACGCAGCAGCGCCAGGCACTCGGGGGCGTAGAAGCGCATGCCGCCGGCGCCCTGCACGACCGGCTCCACGACCACGCCGGCGAGCTCTCCGCGATGGGCGACAACGAGCTCCCGCACGCCCCGCGCCCAGCGCTCGTCGAGGCCCGCCTGGAAGCCGGACGGGGGACGCTCGGCGAAGACCTGCTCGGGCAGAGCCCCCGCGAACAGGCTGTGCATGCCGCCGACGGGATCGCATAGGGACATGGCGCCGAGGGTGTCCCCGTGGTAGCCCCCGCGGACGGTGAGCAGGCGGGTGCGGCCGGTGTGGCCGCGGGCGCGCTGGTACTGCAGGCAGAGCTTGATCGCCACCTCCACCGACACCGAGCCGGAATCCGCGAGGAACACCCGCCGCAGGCCCTCGGGGGCGAGCTCGATCAGGCGCTCGCACAGGCGCACCGCCGGCTCGTGGGTGAGGCCGCCGAACATCACGTGAGCCATCAGCCCCAGCTGCTCGCTCACGGCGCGATCGAGGGCGGGATGGCGATAGCCGTGGATGGCGCACCACCACGAGGCCATGCCGTCGATCAGCTCGCGACCGTCCGCGAGCTCGATGCGCACCCCCTGCGCGCCCACCACCGGGAGCGGCGCCGGCGGGGCCGCCGGGACGGCGCCATACGGGTGCCACACCCGCTCGCGGTCGAGCGCGAGCAGTGCCTCCCAGTCCGTCAGGTGGCTAATCCTCGTACAACACGAAGTCGCGCTTACGGGCGCCGCACACCGGGCAGAACCAGGTGTCGGGGATGTCCTCGAAGGCGGTGCCCGCGGGGATGCCGCCGTCGGGGTCGCCTTCCTCGGGATCGTAGATGTAGCCGCAGGACTCGCAGATCCAGCGCTGCAGTGTGAGGGTGTCGCTCATATAGCGAAGACTAGCGGGCGCACCGCCGGGCGGGTAGAGTCGCTCGATGGCCTCAGAGGCGCCACAGCAGCCGCCGGCGGCAGCCGCCGAGGAGCGTCCGGCGGGCGGCGAGGAGTACAACCCGGGTCCGGTCACCAAGCCGCGCCAGGCGGCGAGCGTGATCCTGCTGCGGGGCGGCGGGGAGACGCTCGAGGTGCTGCTGGTGAAGCGCACGCCCAAGGCCAGGTTCATGGGCGGCGTGTGGGTATTCCCCGGCGGCGCCATCGACGCCAATGAGGGCGAGGGGGACGCGGCGGAGCGGGCGGCGGCGATCCGGGAGCTGCGCGAGGAGGCGGGCATCGTGCTCGCGGACCCCGAGGCGCTCGTGAAGTTCTCCCGCTGGATCACCCCCGTGGAGGTGAAGACCCGCTTCGACACCCACTTCTTCCTCGCCCACCTGCCCGCCGGCCAGGAGCCGCGGATCGACGGCGAGGAGTGCGTGGAGCAGGGCTGGTTCACCCCCGCCGCCGCCCTTCAGGCGCACCGCGCGGACGAGATCGCGCTGGTGTTTCCCACGATCAAGCACCTCGAACAGCTCGCCGAGTTCCCCTCCTCCGAGGCTCTGCTCGCGCACGCCCGCGATCTGGTGGTGGAGCCGGTGCTGCCGAAGGTGCTCGTGGAGGGGGACTCAGCCCGGGTGCTCTTGCCCGGCGAGCCCGGCTACTGACCCTGCTGGATGGCGATCACGTGGGTGACGGCGTTGATGAGCGCCAGGTGGGTGAAGGCCTGGGGGAAGTTGCCGAGGTGACGGCCGCTTGAGGCCTCCATCTCCTCCGCGTACAGGCCCAGGGGGGTGGCGTAGGAGAGCAGCCGCTCACAGAGATGTTCGGCCTGGCGGTGCTCGCCGATCTCCGAGAGGGCGGACACCAGCCAGAAGGAGCAGATCAGGAAGGTGCCCTCCTCCCCCTGCTGGCCGTCGTCGGTCTGGTCGGTGCGGTAGCGCAGCACGAGGCCGTTGTCGGTCAGCTCCTCTTTGATCGCCAGCACGGTGGCCCGCAGCCGTTCGTCATCCGGCGGCAGGAAGCGGACGAGACCCACGAGCAGGTTGGAGGCGTCGAGGGCGTCGGTGTCGTAGTGCTGGCGAAAGACCCCGCGGCTGTCCACGCCCCGCTTCAGGATGTCCGCGCGGATCTCCTCGGCGAGCGCCTGCCAGCCCTTGCACAGATCGGACTCGCCCCGCCGTTCGGCCAACCGGGCCCCGCGATCCATGGCCACCCAGCACATGAGCTTGGAACTGACGTAGTGCTTGGGCTCGCCACGGGCCTCCCAGATGCCCTGGTCGGGCTCCCGCCAGACCCGTTCGGCACAGCGCACCTGATCTACGAGCACCGGCCAGAGGCTGTCGGGGATGTGATCGCGCTCCTTGGAATGCAGGTAGACGGAGTCGAGGACCGCGCCGTAGACGTCGTTCTGGCGCTGGTCGTAGGCGCCGTTGCCGATGCGCACGGGCCGGGCGCCCTCGTAGCCCTTGAGGTGGACCAGGACCGACTCTCGCAGGTCCTTGGTGCCGTCGATGCCGTACATGATCTGCAGGGAGCCGTCCTCGTTGCGCTCCAGTTCGGCGAGGTACTGCACGAAGTCGTCGGCCTCCCAGTCCAGGTGCAGGGCGTGCAGGCCCCACAGGGTGAAGGAGGCGTCGCGCATCCAGCAGTAGCGGTAGTCCCAGTTGCGCTCCCCTTTGGGGGTCTCCGGCAGGGAGGTGGTGGCGGCGGCCACGAGGGCGCCGGTGGGCATGAAGGTGAGGCCCTTGAGGGCGAGGGCCGAGCGCTGCAGCTGCTGGCGCCAGGGATGGTCGGGATAGGTGCCGTCGCCGAGCCAGGTGCGCCAGAAGTGGCTCGTACGATCGAGGCGGTGCTTGGCTTCCTTGGCCGTGCGCGGCCCGCGTCGCTCCTCGGTCCAGGAGAGGGCGCAGAAGCAGCGCTCCCCTTCGGCGAGCGTGTGACGGGCGTGCACGCGGTTGAGCTCCACGCCCATGCGCATATCGCTGTAGAGGCGAAAGGCGGTGTCACCGCCGCTGGCGTCCAGCGCCCAGCAGCCCTCTTCGCCGGTGTCCACCGCGCTCCAGCTGGTCGGGGTGGCGCCGTAGTCGGGCATCGACTCGCACACCAGCTCGAGCTGCACCTGGCCCTGCACGCATTCCACCCAGCGCACGAGCAGGTGGTCGGCGTCGAAGTCGGTCGGCGCCCTGGTGTGGCTGGAGCCGTGCTTGTTGTCGTGCCATTCGCCGATCGTGAGGCCGTCGATCGCCCGCAGCCAGCCCTGTGGGGTCATCCAGGTGGTTTCGATCAGGTTCGTGCCCGGCACGTAGCGGCGGCCGACGGGCACGTAGATGCCGTAGGGGCCGACGCGAAAGCTGCCCGCGCCGCGATCGAGCATCGCGGCGAACACCGAGGGGGAGTCGAAGTGGGGCAGGCACATCCACTCGATCGACCCGTCGGAGGCCACCAGGGCGCCGGTGTGGCAGTCCGAGAGGAAGCCGTAGTCGGCGATCGGCGGAAACGGCGAGCCCGACGTCGGCCCGTCGACGGCGGCTGGAGCATCTGCGTCGGCGTCCGCGGCGCTCACCAGTCGAAGCTCTCGAAGGTGGGACGCTCGACATCTTCGGGCAGGATCTGCTCGTCGTCGAGCTTGTCCAGGTGGGCCGCCAGCGTGACGCTGGCGAGGGGCCACAGCTCCTCGGCGACGTCCGGCCAGACCACGTCCAGGAGCTCCCGTTCGCTGCGCAGGCCCCGGCCGAGGGCGTAGATCAGGGCGTGCTCGCGATCGAGGCGGTGGTTGACGTACTCTTCGAGCTTGCCCTGGGCGTCCCACACCGTGGGCCCGTGGCCGGGGCAGATGACCGAGAAGTCGTCCCGCAGGCGCAGGCGGGTGAGGGCGAGCAGGTAGTTGGACATCGCCCCCCGGTGGGGGGCGACGAACACCGAGCCTTCGCCGAGCACCGCATCGCCGGTGAAGCAGGCGCCGTCGGCGATGAAGGCGAAGTGATCGGGGGAGTGCCCGGAGGTGGCGATTGGGTCGAAGGGCCCGAAGCGCACCCCCTCGGCGAGCTCCACGTCCACCTCGCCCCGGCCGCCCGCCAGCGGCGCGGGATGGCGGGCGAGCAGCGGCTGGACGGCTTCCGCGTGGTCGTCGTGGTCGTGTGTGAGGGCCACACCGCCGAGGCCGCCGCGGCTCTCGATGGCCGCGAACAGCCGCTCCAGGTGGCTGTCGATCAGCGGCCCCGGATCCACGACCCAGGCGGGCCGGCGGCCCACCACCCAGGTGTTGGTGCCGCTGAGCGTGAGCGGCCCGGGGTTGGGCGCGCGCAGGCGCAGGACGTCGTAGTGCTTGAGCAGCTCCTCGTCCGAACCGACGTCCTGGGAGCGGTCGGGGAGGAGCTCATCGCCGGGATCGGGGGCGAATGGCGGTCGGCTCACGTGCGCGGACGTTAGCTGACAGAGCGCGTCATTGGTCCGCTGAGGGAGGGCTGACGGGCATCGTGGAACCGGTCAGGCCACGACGTAGCGCTTGGCCCCGCGGCGCTCCTCGGGCACCGTGATCACGTCCCAGCACAGGCCCACACGGGCCATTGCGTGGATCACGAGCGCCGAGATGTCCGGCTGGCGCCAGCTCAGACCGTGACTGGCGGAGGTGGGAAAGGCGTGGTGGTTGTTGTGCCACGCCTCCCCGAGGGTGGGCAGGCTGAGCCACAGCAGGTTGCGGGAGTGGTCGTCGGTGAGGTAGTCGCGGCGGCCGAAGAAGTGACACAGGGAGTTGATCGAGTAGGTCATGTGGTGGAGCACCAGCATCCGCACCGCGCCCCCCCACAAGAGGCCCGTGAGGCCCGCCCGCAGGGTGCCGCCGATCGCATAGCCGAGCGCGAATGAGGCCGCCAGGCCGCCGACGGCCCACAGCAGGAAGGTGCGGTCCACGAAGGACACCACCGGATCGGCGAGCAGGTCCGGCGCGTAGCGTTCGCGGGAGCCCCGCTGGGTGTGGATGAACAGCCAGCCCACGTGGGCGTGGGCGAGGCCCCGCAGCGCTCCACGCCAGCCCACGCCGTGGTCGACGTGGGGGCTGTGGGGATCGCCGTGGCGGTCGGAGAAGGCGTGGTGCTTGCGATGGTCGGCCACCCAGGAGATCACCGGACCCTCGATGGCGGCGGAGCCGAGCACCGCGAACACGCCACGAAGAGCGGGCGAGGTCTTGAAGCTGCGGTGGGTGAACAGCCGGTGAAAGCCCACCGTAACGCCGAGGCCGGTGAGCAGGTACACGATCGCGAACACCGCCAGGTCGGAGGGATGCAGCAGCCCGTCCCACAGCTGCCAGCCCACGAAGCCCAGCGCCGCGAACGGCACGACGGTGATGATGCCGGTGAGCACCCGGTCAAGCGTCTCGTTGGCCGCGGGCTGGATGTCCTCCGGTCCCGGGCCGCTAGCCTTCTGCTCGCTCATCGGTCGCCAGTCAAGTTACCAGCGCGACCCTTAGGCTGCCTATCGACATGTGGCTAGAACCTCCACCAGCGAACCGTGCGCCTGCCGGCCCGTGGGCGCCCGCGAGCGAGGTTCGGCGGTGACGCTGCTCGCCAACCCC
The DNA here is from genome assembly GCA_035508995.1 of Solirubrobacteraceae bacterium. Classification (GTDB taxonomy): domain Bacteria; phylum Actinomycetota; class Thermoleophilia; order Solirubrobacterales; family Solirubrobacteraceae; genus Palsa-744. Next base: position 18,341 of record DATJMB010000054.1, read on the forward strand.
GAGCCCCTGCGACGGGAGCTCGCTCGTGCGCTTCCCGAGCGGCCCTTCGCGCTGCGCTTCTGGGACGGCTCGGAGCTCGCCGCCACGGCGCCCGGCGGGCCGGTGTTCGACGCCCGCTCGCCCGCCGCCGTCGCCCACCTGCTGCGCGCGCCCGGCCAGCTCGGCCTGGGACGGGCCTACGCGGCGGGGGAGATCGAAGCGGACGACCTCGATCGGGTGATCGGCCTGCTCGACACCTTCCGCGCGCCGCCCATCGACGGCGCCACCCGGGCGCGGCTGACGCTCGCCGCTCTGCGCGCCTGCGGCCTCACCCGCCCGCCGCGCATCCCCGCGAGCGAGCTCCGTCCGCGGGGTCGCCGCCACAGCCGGGACCGGGACGCGCGGGCGGTGCGCCACCACTACGACGTGTCCAACGACTTCTTCGGCCTCTTCCTGGACTCCTCGATGACCTACAGCTGTGCCCTCTTCTCCCGCGGCGCCCAGACCCTCGAGGAGGCTCAGCTCGCCAAGCGGGAGATCGTGTGCGCGAAGCTCGACCTGCGCAAGGGCGAGCGGCTGCTCGACGTTGGCTGTGGCTGGGGCAGCTTCGTGCTTCACGCCGCCAGCCAGCACGGCGTGCAGGCGGTGGGCATCACCCTCTCCCCCAGCCAGGCCGAGCTCGCCCGCCGGCGGGTGGCGGAGGCCGGTCTGGAGGATCGCGTGGAGATCCGCCTCGGCGACTACCGGGAGCTCACCGGCGAGCGCTTCGACGCGATCGCCAGCATCGGCATGGTCGAGCACGTGGGCTCCAGCCGCATCGACGAGTACGCACGCTGTCTGGCCGGAGTGCTCGCGCCGGGTGGACGGCTGCTGAACCACGGCATCGCCCGCATGCGCCACGGCGACCCCGAGGCGGGTCCGTTCTCCGAGCGCTACGTGTTCCCCGATGCCGCCCCCCTGCACCTCTCCCGCATCCAGCTCGCCCTCGAGCGGGCCGGCTTCGAGACCAGGCACGTGGAGGGCCTGCGCGAGGACTACGTCCAGACCCTCACCCACTGGATCGACCGCCTGGACGCCAACCGGGAGCGCGCGGAGCAGCTCGCCGGCGGCGAGCGCCTGCGTGTCTGGCGCCTGTACCTGCGCGCCGCCCGCAACGGCTTTCAGAGCGGCTTCACCTCGATCTACCAGGTGCTCTGCCAGCGCTAGCGTGCGTTACGGCCCCTATGAGCTCCGTACCGCCCGGCCGCGCCTGCCCGAGCGGCCCCGATTTCGCGACGGCCGACCGGCGCCCCGATCGGAGCGCCCGCCACGCCGCCCGGTGGCGTCGCTCGGCAGCCCGCCCAGCTCCAGCTCGCGATGGAGGCCGAGCTCGCCCACCATTCCCGCCAGCTCCCGAGCCTGGTCGTGGGTCACGAGCGTCACGCCCACCCCCCGCGCGCCCGCGCGCGCGGTGCGGCCGATGCGGTGCACGTAATCCTCGCGGCTACCGGGGATGTCGTAGTTGATCACGTGAGTGACGTCCGCCACGTCGATGCCCCGGGCGGCCACGTCGGTGGCCACCAGCGTGTCCACGTGGCCCGCCTCGAAGCTCGCGAGAGCTCTTTCGCGCTGGCCCTGGGACTTGTCGCCGTGCATCGCCACCGCCTTCACGCGGTTGCTCGCCAGCCGTTTGACGAGCCTGTCGGCGCCCCGCTTGGTGCGCACGAACACGAGCGTGCGCCCTCGCTCCGAGCCGTCCAGCTCGGAGACCAGCCGCGCCACCTTGCCCTCGTGGGAGACCGTCACGAAGCGATGCTCCACGTCGCCCCTGCGCTCCGCCGAGTGGGCGTGCTCGTGGCGGCGGGGGTTGGCGGTGTAGGCCTTGGCGATCCGCCCCACCTCACCCTGCAGGGTGGCGCTGAACAGCAGCGTCTGGCGCTCACGCGAGCACATCTTCACGATCCGATCGACCACCGGCTTGAAGCCCATGTCGAGCATCCGGTCCGCCTCGTCGAGCACCAGCAGCGTCACCCGGCTCAGGGACACGTCCCGCCGGTCGATCAGGTCGAGCAGCCGTCCCGGCGTGGCCACGAGGATGTGGGCCCGGCTGGCGAGCTTGGCCTGCTTGACGATCCCCGCGCCGCCGTACACCGCGGCGATCGAGAGCGCCCGCGAATGGGCGATCTCCCGCAGGTCGTCCACGATCTGCGACGCAAGCTCCCGGGTGGGGGCGAGCACGAGCGCCGACGGACGCACGTCGGCGCCCTTCAATCGCTCCACCAGCGGGATCCCGAAGGCGAGCGTCTTGCCCGATCCCGTGGGAGACTGCGCCAGCACGTCGTGGCCAGCCAGGATGTCGGGAATGACCATCCTCTGTACGGGAAACGGCTCGGAGATGCCGCGCTGGGCAAGCTCTCCCGCGACGATCTCGGACACGCCGAGATCGGCGAATGACTGTTGCTTCATGTTGGTATTGCTCCTTCTGGCGACCTCCCGGCCGCCGCTGCAGATGGAGATTCGACTGACCCCATCCGCGCACTGAAGAGCGCCAACAAAGACAAAGAACCTCACGAACGACCTCGTCGCCCGTGGCCTGACCGTAGCAGCCTTGCCGGCCCGCTACTGGATGTTGGCCATCACGTGCTTGACGACCGTGTAGTCCTCGAGCGAGTACACGCTCAGATCCTTGCCGTAGCCGGACTCCTTGAAGCCGCCGTGTGGCATCTCGGAGACGAGGGGGATGTGGTCGTTGATCCACACGCAGCCGAAGCGCAGGGCGCGAGAGACGCGCAGGGCGCGACCCACGTCGCGGGTCCACACCGAGGAGGCGAGGCCGTAGCGGGTGCTGTTGGCCCAGGCGATCGCCTGCTCCTCGTCGGTGAAGCGCTGGACGGTGATCACGGGGCCGAAGATCTCGCTCTGGACCATCTCGTCCTGCTGCTCAAGGCCCGCCACCACGGCGGGCTCGAGGTAGAAGCCCGGACGGTCGGGCGCCACGCCGCCGGTGACGATCTCCGCGTGCTGCGGCCGGCGCTCGAGAAAGCCCCGCACCCGCTCGCGCTGTCTGGCTGAGTTCACCGGCCCGAGGGTGGTGTCGGGGGCGAGGGTATCGCCGATCACGAGACCCCGGGCCTGCTCGGCGAGGCCCTGAACCACGTCGTCGTAGACCTTTCCCCCCGCCAGCACCCGGGTGGCGGCGGTGCAGTCCTGGCCGGCGTTGTAGTAGCCGGTGCCGGCGATCGTCTCCAGCGCCCCCTCGAGGTCCACGTCGTCGAACACCACCACCGGCGCCTTGCCGCCGAGCTCGAGATGCACCCGCTTGAGGGTCTCCGCGGCGGTGCGCGCCACGAGCTTGCCCGTCTGCACGGAGCCGGTGAGCGAGACCATGTCCACGTCCGGGTGGGAGATCAGCGCCTGGCCCGCCGGCTCGCCGCGGCCGGTGATCACGTTCAGCACACCCCTGGGCAGGATGTCGGCGACCAGCTCCGCGAAGCGAACCGTCGTCAGAGGGGTGGTCTCGGCGGGCTTCAGCACCACCGTATTGCCCGCCGCGAGCGCCGGTGCGATCTTCCAGATGGCCATCATCAGCGGGTAGTTCCAGGGCGTGATCTGGCCGATCACACCCACCGCCTCCCGGCGGGTGAAGGAGGTGTAGCCCTCCATGTACTCCCCCGCCGCGCGCCCCTCCAGGCAGCGGGCGGCGCCGGCGAAGAAACGCAGGTTGTCCGCCATCACCGGGATCTCATCGCCCCGCACCGCCTCGATCGGCTTGCCCGCGTTCAGCGCCTCCAGACGGGCTATCTCCTCGCCGTGCTCCTCCACCACGTCCGCGAGCGCCAGCAGAGCCTGCGCGCGCTGCGCGGGCGTCGTCGCCAACCAGCCCGCGAACGCCCTGCGCGCGGCCCCCACCGCATGATCGACGTCCTGCGCGGTCGAGTTCGACGCTCGCGCCAGCTCCTCTCCGCTGGCCGGGTTGAGGATCGCTTCGCTCTCCCCCTGCGACGCCGCCGGCTCGCCGTCGATGAAGTTCGTCAGATTCACAGCAGCCATCGTCACACACCTCCGCTCACGGGGGCGTTCGAGGCGAGCGCCTCCGCCACCGCCGGGTGGGTGATCTCGCCGGCCCGCACGTTCAGCCCCATCGCCAGCCCGGGGTCCTTCGCGAGCGCCGCCTCGGGCCCGTCGGCGGCGAGCGCCAGCACGTAGGGGAGGGTGGCGTTGGTGAGGGCGTAGGTGGAGGTGATGGGCACGGCGCCGGGCATGTTGGTGACGCAGTAGTGGGTGATGCCGTCCACCTCGAAGGTGGGCTGCGAGTGGGTGGTGGGACGGGAGGTCTCAAAGCAGCCCCCCTGGTCGATCGACACGTCCACGAGCACCGCATGCCGGCGCATCAGCCCCAGCTGCGCGCGGGTGACCACGTGGGGCGCCCGGCCGCCGTGCACGAGCACCGCACCGATCACGAGGTCCGCGAGCGGCAGCATCTGCTCGATGGCGAGGGTCGAGGAGTACACCGTGGACGCCCGCCCGCCGAAGGCCACTTCCAGCTCGCGCAGGCGGTCGATGGAGCGATCGAACACGAACACGTCCGCCTGCATCCCGATCGCGATCGTGGCCGCGTTCATGCCCACCACGCCGCCGCCGATCACGAGCACCGTGGCGGCCGCCACCCCCGGCACGCCGCCGAGCAGGATGCCCCGCCCGCCGAGCGGCTTCTCGAGCATGAACGCTCCCGCCTGGGTGGCGATCTTGCCCGCCACCTCGCTCATCGGCGCCAGCAGCGGCAGCCGCCCATCGGCGTCCTCCACGGTCTCGTAGGCGATGCACGTGGCGCCCGAGCGCTGCAGCCCCCGCGCCAGCTCGGGCTCGGCAGCGAGGTGCAGGTAGGCGAACAGCGTCTGGCCCTCCCGCAGCATCCCCACCTCCACCGCCTGGGGCTCCTTGACCTTCAGCACCAGCTCCGCCTGATCGAACACCGCCTGCGCGTCCGCCACCATCCGCGCCCCCTGCGCCACGAACTGCTCGTCCCCGAGCGCGCTCCCCACGCCCGCGCCCGCCTGGATCAGCACCTCGTGGCCCCGCCCGCACAGCTCCCGCACCCCCGCCGGCGTGATCGCCACGCGGTACTCGTCGGGCTTGATCTCCGTCGGCACTCCGATCCTCATCGTGCGAGCTCCCTTCCCCGCAAGGCCAGCCAGAACTCGATCCGGTCGCGGGCGCTGGAGAGGTCCCGTCCGGTGAGCTGTTCGACCCGCTTGATGCGGTAGCGCAGCGTGTGGCGGTGACAGTAGAGGGCCGCGGCGGCCTTCTCCCAGTGGCCGTTGTTCTCGATGAACACGTCCAGCGAGCGCAGCAGCTCTTCGCCGTACTCCCCCTCTCCCTGCTCCACCGGCCCGAGCACCCCACGGCAGTAGGAGGCCAGGGCGTCGTCGTCCTGCAGCGAGAGCAAGAGCTGGAAGGCGCCGAGATCGCGGTAGGAGGCGACCTCCTCGATCGCCCCATCGCCGCGCAGCCGCGCGGCCTCCAGGGCACAGCGCGCCTCATGGAAGCTCAGTCGCAGCGAGTGGGTGGCGGCGGGACGGCTGGCCGCCGCCCGCACCTCCCCCAGCCGCGCCGCGAGCTCCTCGCGCAGCCTCACCGCCAGCTCGAGCGGGTCGGGCTCGATGCCCTCGATGTCCACCACCGCGCACACGAGCCCCGCGCGGATCGCCACGAGGCCGCTCACCTGAGCCCGCGCCAGGGCCCGCTCGAGCGTCGTGGCAGCCGCGGTCTGATCGTCGGCGGCGAACACCAGCACGGCGGCCTGCTCGCCGACCCCGAAGGGACGCAGCTTGGCCTGGAGCTCTTCCGGATAGAGGTTGCCGGTGAGCGCTTCCGCGAGCACGTCCCCGGCCATGCTCCGCTGCAGCATGTCGTAGCGCTCCTCCACCAGCTGCGCGAACACCCGCTCGGTGATGGCGATGAAGGGCAGCTCGTAGGGAACCTCGAACAGCGGGAAGTCGAGCTTGTTGGCGGCGTTGACGAGCGCGGTCGGCAGGCGGCGGTGGCGGAAGCCGGTGCCGAAGCCGAGCGCGACGATGTCGTGGCGGGCGATCCGCTGCAGGAACTCGCGCTGCACCT
>DATJMB010000055.1:0-10551 GCA_035508995.1 Solirubrobacteraceae bacterium
ATGCCCACGCCGGCCTCCATCGCGAGCTCCCCCCAGCTCGCCCGCGCGCTCACGCCCGCCAGCAACTCGAGGCCCACGATCGTGGCCACCGCCGTCCACACCGCCACGCTGGCGGCCGTTCCCAGGGGCGCCCCCACGATCCAGCCGATCAGGAGCGGCACCAGCGGGACGGCCGCTCCCCGCACGATCGCCCACTCCCGCGCCAGCGCCCCGCCCAGGGAGGCCGGCGTGAGATGCTCACCCGTCGTGAGCCGCCCCCCGAGCAGCACCGCGTAGGAGTGCGCCAGCCAGTAGACCCCCAGCACGATCAGCGCCGCGCCGATCGTTTCGGCGTAGGTCTCTCGCAGGCCGCTCTCCGTCGCCAGCAGCGCCCCCACCAGGATCACCCCATAGACGACACGCTCGGGGTTCTCCGGCCCGAGCCAACGGATGACACGCGAGGCGAGATCCTGCAACGCAAGCCGACGCGGGGACTCGAACCCCGGACCCCCTCCTTACCATGGAGGTGCTCTACCAGCTGAGCTACGTCGGCGGGAGCGACGATCCTAGCGCGCCCCTGCCCGCGGTCGCGGCCCGTTTTGGAGCCGCTCCGCGGCTCCCTCAGCCCACGCCCTCCAGCAGTTCCCCGGCCGACCCCAGCTCGAGCCCCCGGGCGAGGATCACGATCGTCTCCAGCCGCGGCGAGCGCTTGCAGCGCTCCAGCAGGCTGATCTCCGTGCGATGCAGGTCGCAGATCTCCGCCAGCGCCTCCTGCGAGAGGCCCAGCCGCTCGCGGTGATTGCGCAGGTTCTCGGCGAACTGCTGGCGGACGGGCTGCACGAGCTTCACGCCCTCCACTCTCGCGTCGCGCAGACGGAACGTCTACAGACGCTCATCCGACGGACAGAGCGCTGGCGGCCGCTTGTCTGAGGGCTCTCGTCAGGGCCCTCGCGAGCCGGCCTGGTCGCCTTGCCAGGGCACGTCCACGGCCGCCAAGCGGAGCACCTCGCGCGAGTGAGAAACACTCGCTGATCTTATGTACAAGCTCCGGCGGAAGGCTTGTACGCCTCGGCCCACAGCCGCCCGTGAGGCCGCCCAAACGCATGAGCCGAGAGTCGCGGCGAGGCGCTGGTGGGCCGGCCAGGCGAGCGGTGCCCGGCCGACCCGTGAGACGCGGTCAGCTCCTGGAGCCCTTGGCTTTCGTGATCACGTGCGCGTGCTTGAGCGCGTAGGCCGTGGTCTCCTGCACGGTGCCGTTGAGGATCGCCGTGTTGGTGCCCGCCGCGGCGGGCAGCCCCGCGGAGAGATCCACCACCGGATCGAGCACCGGCGCGAGCGCTTCGCCGCATCCGCTCACCCCGGGCGCCGCGAAGGAGTTGTCCACGAGCGAGTTTTCGGTGAGCGTGAAGATGCTCTGGGCTTCGTTGATCGTCAGCGTGCCACGGTTGCCGTGGATGGGAGTGTTCGGCGCCGGCGGGCTGGTGGTGCCGGTGGTGAGCTTCAGCACGATCGGTTCGCCCTCCGAGCCGATGAGGCACTCGTCCCCGAGCGCCGGGTTTTCGAGCTTCACCACGATCGGCAGCGTCACCGCCGCGCCTTCACCGGTCGACAGGTTGACCTCGTTGACGAGCACCGGTCCCGCCAGTTCCGTGGTGGCCGTCACTTCCCCGCCCACTCCTTCCACGCCCACGAGGCCGCCCGGCACCGTGAGGGAGGTATGGGAGAGGGTTTCCCCGTCGCTCGCTCCCACGAGCGCTTCCGAGCCTTCCGTGAGGCCTCCCTGGAGCACGATCGGCTTGTCGATCGTGACCGTCTTGCTACCCACCTTGAACTCCCCGCTGGTGGTGGTCGCCACGATGCAGTACCGCACCGCCTTGGTCTGGATCGGGCAGTTCACGAACGGCACGAATTCGGGGTTGGCCTGGCGCTTGGCCGCCGCCACCCCCGGCAGGCCGAGAGCCGCCATCGTCGTGAGCGCGATCGCCCCCGCGCCCGCCCTGATCGCTCGTCCTCCCATGGTCCCTCCTCCTTCTCCCGCTGGCCTCCGCCCGCCCTGCGCGGCGAGGCGCTTCGCCGTGGGCCTACCCGTTGGGAGGCAGCTTCAATCCTCGGGAGCGACGCATGGTGGGGGCAGGATTCGAACCTGCGTAGGCAGAGCCAATGGGTTTACAGCCCATCTCCTTTAACCACTCGGACACCCCACCGGGCATCCCCGGCACGGGGCCGTGGGCAAGGCGATTCTATTGCAGCCGCTCCCCCGCGCGGTAGCCTCGGGCGGGAGCCTTCAGGAGGCCTCCCGCAGCTGCTGGGCCGCGGGCAGGGCCTGGAGCTTCTTCAGCGTCCGGTTCTCGATCTGGCGCACTCGCTCGCGGGTGATGTTGAAGGCTCTGCCCACCTCCTCGAGCGTACGCTGGCGCTCGCCGGTGATGCCGTAGCGCATCTCGATCACCTCCCGCTCCCGCCGCGGCAGGATCGAGAGCACCCGCAGCACGCTCTCCCGCCGCAGCGCCTCGGCGGCGATCTCGAAAGGGGATTCCGCGGCGAGGTCCTCGACGAAGTCCGCCAGCTCCGAGTCCTCCTCCTCGCCCACCGGTTTCTCCAGCGAGATCGGCTGCTGGGCGATGCCCAGCACCTCCCGCACCTCCTTGCTGGAGTAGTCGAGCTCCGTGGCGATCTCCTCCACCGTGGGCTCCCGGCCGAGCCGCTGGATCAGCATCCGTTCGGTGTGCCCCACCTTGTTGAGCCGCTCCACCATGTGCACCGGGATACGGATCGTGCGTCCCTTGTCGGCGATCGCCCGCGTGACAGCCTGGCGGATCCACCAGGTGGCGTAGGTGGAGAACTTGTAGCCCTTGCGATGGTCGAACTTCTCCACCGCCCTGATCAAACCCAGGGAGCCCTCCTGGATGAGGTCCATGAAGGTCAGCCCCCGGCCCACGTAGCCCTTGGCGATCGACACCACCAGCCGCAGGTTCGCCTCCACCATGTGCTCCTTGGCCGCCAAATCGCCCCGCTCGATGCGCTTTGCGAGCGCCACCTCCTCTTCGGCGCTCAGCAGCGCCACCCGTCCGATCGAGCTCAGGTGCAGCCGCAGCGAGTCGAGGCTCGGTTCAACCGTGAGGTCGACCTCACGCAGCTCCTCGATCTCGACCCTCCTCGCAGGGTCGCTCGCGATCGCGAGATTCCCGCTCAACCTTGGACCCCAAACATCTCCGGCCTCCCGTGCGGGCGACTTGCGCCCCGAGCTCCCCAAAACCTTCGACTGTCCAAAACCCTTCGATTTTCTGCCCAGCGACAGCCGACGCTACCAGAAACGCCGGCCCCACATCCTCGCCGTCGCAGCCCCCGGTCTTCGCCGGGCCTCTCAGGGTCGCGCCCCGCCTTTCGCCAGCGCTACGCTAGCCCCGTGAAGGAGCCCCCCCAGACGCTCTCCCCGCCAGCCGTCCCTCCCTCGGTCCTCGCCGGCGAGGACGTGCAGGCGCGGCCCCCAACCGTGCCCGTGGGCCTCACCCGCGTGGGCCTCACGGGGGTCGAGAAGGTGGTGCGCATACGCGACGAGCTGTTCTTCGCCCGCCTGCAGTGCTTCGTGGACCTGAGCTCCGACCAGAAGGGCGCTCACATGTCCCGCTTCGAGGAGGTCGTCAACGAGGCCATCGGCGAGGTGGTCCTCAGCGAGTCCTCCTTCCGCGCCGAGACCCTCGCCCAGCACGTCGCCGAGCTCGTGCGCGAGCGCCAGTCCGCTCGCCGCGCCGAAGTCACCATCGAAGCCCGCTACCCCGAGCACAAGCCCGCCCCCGTCTCCGGCATCCAGACCCAGGAGATCTACACCCTCCTCGGCCGTGCCGTCTCCTTCGTCCACGGCACCCGCCGCCTGGTGGGCGTGTCGGCCACCGGCATGACCGCCTGCCCCTGCGCCCAGGAGCTCGTCGCCTCCCGCGCCCGCGAGCGTCTGGCGCAGGACGGCTTCTCGGGCGATGAGATCGAGCGCATCCTCGCCCGCGTGCCAGTCGCCACCCACAACCAGCGCGGCCTCGGCACCCTCCACATCGGCCTCCCGGAGGACTCCGAGGTGGAGATCGACGCCAGCGCCCTGCTGGCCATCGTGGAGTCCAGCATGTCCTCCGAGATATACGAGCTGATGAAGCGCTCAGACGAGGTATCGGTGGTGGAAAAGGCCCACGCCCGCCCCCGCTTCGTGGAGGACTGCGTGCGCGAGATGATCGCCGGCGTCCTCACCGCGTTCCCCGACCTCGACCGTCGCGCCTTCGTTGCCGCCCGCCAGGAGAACCTCGAGACCATCCACCAGCACAACGTCCTCGCCGAACGCCACGGCCTGCTCGCCGAGCTCCGCCACGAGATCGCCGCCGGCGAGCTCGCCCCCCGCCACACCACCCTCGCGGAGTGGCTCCACGCCGGCGCCCATTCCTAGGAGGGCCATCCCGACGGCCTCGAGAAGTCGGCGGCCGGGGAGCCGCCGCCGGGGCCGGCCGACGCTCAGCTCGGCGGCTGCGCCTCGGCCAGCCGCCGGCGCAGGCCGAAGAAGAAGTCCAGGCCCGAGACCACCGTCACGATCACCGCCAGGTACACCAGCACCGACACCCACAGCGGTTCCCCCTGCACCGCGATCAGCGCCAGGATGGCCGCGATCTGCAGGCACGTCTTCAGCTTCCCCGAGTTGCTCGCCTCCATCACCACCCCCGCCTGGCTGGCTCCCAGCCGCGCCACCGTCACCGCCAGCTCCCGCGTGATGATCACCATCGCGATCCACGCTTCCAGCCGGTTAAGCGACACCAGCGCCACCAGCGCCGCCACGATCAGCAGCTTGTCCGCCAGTGGGTCCATCAGCTTGCCGAACGTCGTCACGTCCTCGCGGCTGCGCGCCAGGTAGCCGTCCACGAAGTCCGTCAGCGACGCCAGCGCGAACACCGCCGCCGCCAGCACATCCCCCTCCCGCGTGTCTCCCAGCAGCGCCACCACCAGCACCGGCACCAGCATGATCCGCAGCACCGTGAGCATGTTCGGGAGGTTCAGGGGAAACATCTCTGTTGCCATTATGGACAGGCCGGCCATCGCCCGAACGTCCCAGCGAAAAGAGGAGCCAACATGACGACCATGAAGACCCGCACCCTCGGCCCCGACGGTCCGGTCGTCTCGGCGATCGGCCTCGGCTGCATGGGCATGTCCGCCTTCTACGGCGCCGCCGACGAGGCCGAGGCCCGCGCCACCATCCACCGCGCCCTCGATCTCGGCTGCACCTTCCTGGACACCTCCGACATGTACGGCCCCTACACCAACGAGGAACTCGTCGGCGGCGCCATCGCCGCCCGCCGCGAGGAGGTCTTCCTGGCCACCAAGTTCGGCATCAAGCTCCCCCGCCCCGACGACCTCCTGAACCGCGTCATCGACGGCCGCCCCGAGTACGTCAGGCAAGCCTGCGACGCCTCCCTGAAGCGCCTCGGTGTGGATCACATCGACCTCTACTACCAGCACCGCGTGGACCCCAACACCCCGATCGAGGACACCGTCGCCGCCATGGCCGAGCTGGTGGCCGCCGGCAAGGTCCGCCATCTCGGCCTCTCGGAGGCCAGCGCCGCCACCGTCCGCCGCGCCCACGCCGTGCATCCGATCACCGCCCTGCAGACCGAGTACTCCCTGTGGACCCGCCACGTCGACGACGAGATCATGCCCACCCTGCAGGAGCTCGGCATCGCCCTCGTCGCCTACTCCCCCCTCGGCCGCGGCTTCCTCTCCGGCCGCTTCACCTCCCCCGAGGAGCTCGAGGAGAGCGACTTCCGCCGCCACGGCCCCCGCTTCACCGGCGAGAACCTGCGCCAGAACCTCCAGCTCGCCGCCCGCGTCCGCGAGCTCGCCCAGGAGAAGTCCATCACCCCCGGCCAGCTCGCCCTCGCCTGGGTGCTCCACCGGGGCGAGCACATCGTGCCCATCCCCGGCACCAAGCACGTCCACTACCTCGAAGAGAACCTCGCCGCCGCCGACGTGCAGCTCACCGACGAGGACGTGAAGCGCATCGCCGCCGAGATCGGCCCCGCCGCCGGCGACCGCTACCCCGCCCAGGCCATGCGCACCGTCAACATCTGAGCTGGACGTCGCCGGCTGCGCGGGGTACCGGCTCCTGGGCGCCGTCCCCGCGGGCCGCCGTGGCGCCGGCCGGCTTCCCGCGTCCGGCTCGATAGGGTGGGCACCGATGCCGCTGATTCCGATGGTCATCGAGCGCACCGCCCGCGGCGAACGCGAGTTCGACATCTACTCCCGCCTGCTCAACGAGCGCATCATCTTCCTGGGCACCCCCATCGACGATCAGGTCGCCAACCTCGTGGTGGCCCAGCTCCTGCATCTGGAGTCCCAGGACCCCGACAAGGACATCTCCATCTACATCAACTCCCCCGGCGGCTCCGTCTATTCGGGCCTGGCCATCTACGACACCATGCGCTTCGTCAAGCCCGACATCGCCACCATGTGCGTGGGTGTCGCCATGTCCATGGGCTCCCTGCTCCTCGCCGGTGGCACCAAGGGCAAGCGCGCCGCCCTCCCCAACAGCCGCATCCTCATCCACCAGCCATCCGCCGGCTTCGAAGGCCAGTCCACCGACATCGAGATCCACGCCCGCGAGATCCTCGCCGTGCGCGAGCGTCTCGATGGGATCTACGCCGAACACACCGGCCTCTCCAACGAGCAGGTCCGCAAGGACATGGAGCGCGACCGCTTCTTCACCGCCGACCAGGCCCTCGAGTACGGCCTCATCGATCGGGTCCTGGAGAGCCACTGAGCGTGAGCTCCCTCGAGCGCCTCGCGCTCGGGCTCACCGCGGCGCTCACCGCGCTCGCGGGCCTCGCCAATGCCGGCCAGTGGCCGCCGGTGCCCCGCTTCGCTCTCGCCACCCTCGCCCTCGCGGGCCTCGCCTGGGTGGTCTCCTTCGCCACCGAGCAGCTCGGCGAGCGCTTCGGCCCGGGCGTCACCGGCATGCTCCAGTCCACCCTCGGCAACCTGCCGGAGCTGTTCGTGGTGGTCTTCGCCCTCCAGAAGGGCGAGCTCGTGGTGGCCCAGACCGCCATCGTGGGCTCCATCCTCGCCAACGCCCTGCTCGTCCTCGGCCTCGTGATCGTCGTCGGCGCCCGCCGCTCCCCCGACGGCCTGATGCGCTTCTCCACCCGCCTGCCCCGCGACACCGCCACCCTGCTGCTCCTCACCAGCTTCATCATCGTCCTCCTCGGCCTCTCCCTCGCCGCCCACGATCCCGCCAGCCACCACGTCCAGGCCATCTCCACCGTCGGCGCCGTCTGCCTGCTGGTGGTCTACCTGGCCTGGGTGGTGCCCTACCTGCGTGCCGACGTGCGCCCGCCCCAGGACTACTCCGGCGCTCGCCTGCCCCTCTCCGCCACCATCGTGCTGCTCGTCCTCGGCGGCCTCGCCGCCGCCTTTGTCTCCGACTGGTTCGTCTCCGCCCTGCAGCCCGCCATCGACGTCCTCGGCCTCTCCCAGGCCTTCGCCGGCCTCGTCATCGTGGCCATCGCCGGCAACGCCGTGGAGAACGCCGCCGGCCTGGCCCTCGCCCACAAACGCCGCGCCGACCTCGCCATCTCCGTGGTCAAGAACTCCGTCGCCCAGATCGCCGCCTTCCTGTTCCCCCTCCTGGTCCTCGTCTCCCTCGCCCTCTCCACCCACCTCACCTTCGCCCTCGCCCCCGTCTACATCGGCGCCCTCCTCCTCACCGCCCTGGTGGTGTGGCAGGTCACCGGCGACGGCGAGGCCGCCGCCTTCGAGGGCTGGGCCCTGGTGGCCCTCTATGTGATCCTCGCCACCCTCACTCTCTACGAGTGATCCTCTGCTCGCCCCCCGAGCCGCCCAACGTCGGGGCGTGTGAGGCGGCGTGCCGGCGGGTGGGGGAGGGGAAGGTCCAAAACGGGGTGCCCGCGCGCGTACGCGCGCGCACGCGCGAGCCGGCCATTTCGAGACACGTTTCCGTCTGATCGCCCCCCGGCCCAAAGCGCGCTAGACTGGCTCCTACCTCGCGCCTGGGCGGGGTTTTTCTTCGCCTGGGGCCAGGCCCCTCAGTACACCCACGACGCAGGGATCTCGGAGATGGCTCGCGGAGACGTCCGAATCGCGATCACCCTCGCATGCGAGGAGTGCAAGCATCGCAACTACCAGACGAACAAGAGCAAGCGCAACAACCCCGATCGGGTCAGCCTGCGCAAGTACTGCCGCTGGTGTCGCCGCCACACCAGCCACCGGGAGACTCGCTAGCGGGGAGAGCCGCCGCTGTGGCCCGTGATCGCAAACGCGCAAAGCAACGTCGAGCCCGCCGCGGCCCCGGCAGGGGAGCGCCCGCCCAGGCGCCGTCCCCTGCCGCCCAGCCGCCGTCCCCGGAGGATGTACAGCCCGAGGAGGCACCCCACTCCTCGATCGGCCAGGTCGAGCGCGAAGACCTGCCCGGAGCCCTCGAGCACGCCGGCGACGTGGACGAGTTCGACGCCGCCCTCGTGCGAGGCGCTCAGGGAGTGCCCGCCGACAGCGAGGTGGTCGAGGAGCTCGAAGCGGAGGCCGAGGAGGTGGCCGCTCAGAACGGCTCTGAGGAGGCCGTCGACGAGCTCCGCGCGGAGGCTCGCATCGAGCGAGTCCAGGAGGAGGAGTCACGCCGGGGCATCTTCGGCCGCGCCGTGGGCTTCCTGCGCGCCAGCTGGGCCGAGCTCCAGCGCGTCCAGTGGCCCGACCGCCGCCAGGTCTTCCAGGCCACTGCCGTGGTCCTCGGCTTCGTGGCCATCGCCGGCCTCTATCTCGGCGCCGCCGACTACGTGGCCAAGGAAGTCGTCGAATTCATCCTCGGCTGAACCGTCTCTCGCCACCACTCCGGCTCACTCTCACGCCATCCTTTCCCTGCCCACGCCCAGGCCTCTCAACAACCCCACCCCTCAACGAGTCAGGAACTGAAGAGCCCCAATGTTTCGCTGGTATGTCGTAAACACCTACTCAGGCCACGAGAACAAGGTCAAGCAGAACCTCGAGCACCGTGTGGTCTCCCTCGGCCAGCAGCGTGCCGTGCGCAACGTGGTGGTCCCCACCGAGTCCGTCTCCGAGATGAAGGACAACCAGAAGATCACCGTCGAGAAGCGCACCATGCCCGGCTACGTGCTCGTGAACATGGAGCTCAACGAGGACTCCTGGGGCGTCGTCAAGGGCACTCCCGGCGTCACCGGCTTCGTGGGCGCCTCCCAGGAGCCCGTCCCCCTGACCCAGCCCGAGGTCGACAGGCTCCTCCACAAGGAGGTCGCCACCGCTCCCCGCACCCGCGCCCAGTTTACCATCGGCGAGTCCGTCAAGGTCGTCTCCGGCCCCCTGTCGGACTTCTCCGGCGAGATCTCCGAGATCAACGACGACGCCGCCAAGCTCAAGGTGCTGGTGTCCATCTTCGGCCGCGAGACCCCCGTGGAGGTAGGCTTCGACCAGGTGAAAAAGCTCTGAGCCGCCCGATGACCGGCGCGGAGCCGCGTCCTCGATCGCTCGTGTGCGAAGCACACTTCGCTCACTGCGTCCTTGCTCCGCTTGGTCCTCGAGCGGCTCAGGGGCTGCGTTCCGAATAAGCTTGTACGAACACCACGAAGAGAACAACGAAACCCATGGCCAAGAAGATCCTCACAACCATCAAGCTCCAAGCCAACGCCGGCCAGGCCAGCCCTGCGCCGCCGGTGGGCCCTGCGCTGGGCCAGCACGGCATCAACATCATGGAGTTCTGCAAGGCCTTCAACGCCCAGACACAGAGCGAAACCGGCACCGTCATCCCCGTGGTCATCACCGTCTACGAGGACCGCTCCTTCACCTTCGTCACCAAGACTCCCCCCGCCGCCGTCCTCATCAAGCAGGCACTTCGCATCGGCAAGGGCTCCGGCGAGCCCAACCGCACCAAGGTCGGCACCATCACCCAGGCCCAGCTCCGGGAGATCGCCGAGCGCAAGCTCGACGATCTCAACGCCCACGACGTCGACCAGGCCGCCAAGATCATCGCCGGCACAGCCCGCTCCATGGGCGTGGAGGTCGCGTCGTGAGCACCCAACACAGCAAGCGCCACCTCGAGGGCCTCCAGCGCATCGACCGCGAGCACGAGTACGAGCCCGCCGAGGCCATCGCCCTCGTCAAGAGCCTCGCCAGCGCCAAGTTCGACGAGTCCGTCGAGCTCCACGTCCGCACCGGTCTCAACGTCCGCCACGCCGACGAGCAGCTCCGCGGCACCATCGCCCTGCCCAACGGCCTCGGCAAGGACGTCCGCATCGCCGTGTTCGCCCAGGGCGAGAAGGCCCGTGAAGCGCAGGACGCCGGTGCCGACGCCGTCGGCGGCGAGGATCTAGCCAAACGCATCGAGGAGGGCTTCACCGACTTCGACGTCGCCATCGCCACTCCCGACCTGATGTCCGTGGTCGGCCGCCTCGGCCGCATCCTCGGCCCCCAGGGCAAGATGCCCAACCCCAAAGTGGGCACCGTCACCATGGACGTCGCCAAGGCCGTGGAGGAGTCCAAGTCCGGCAAGGTCGAGTACCGCACCGACCGCACCGCCATCGT
>DATJMB010000056.1:0-11955 GCA_035508995.1 Solirubrobacteraceae bacterium
TCGAACTCGATCCCCTGCCCGATCCGGTTGGGACCCGAGCCGAGGATCACCACCGACGCCCGCTCTCCGCGACGCACCTCGTGCGCCGGCCCGCTGCCGTTGGCGCCGGCGCCGCCGGCGGCGCCGGCGGTGGCCTCCGAAAGCCGACCGGCGCCGAGCGCCCGCGGCCGCTCCCAGCCCGAGTAGTAGTAGGGCGTGCGCGCCGGGAACTCCGCCGCGCAGGTGTCCACCGAGCGGAAGGTCCGCTCCCCCTGAAAGGGCGTCTCCGGGTCCCTGGCGATCGCCGCAAGCTCCGCCAGGAACCAGGGGTCGATCCTCGTGCGCTCGTGGATCTCCTCCCGGGCTGTGCCCCGGCGCAGGAGCTCGAGCACCACCTCGTAGCGGTTGGGTGCGGGTCGCAGGAGCCCGTCGAGGAGCTCCCGCTCGGGCACGTCTCCCAGGCGCGCCGGCTTGTCGAGCTCCCGCGAGCGCAGCGCCTTGGCGAACGCCTGCCCGAAGGTGCGCCCGATCGCCATCGCCTCCCCCACCGACTTCATGTGGGTGGTGAGCGTGGCGTCGCTGCCGGGAAACTTCTCGAACGCGAACCGCGGCCACTTGACCACCACGTAGTCGATCGTGGGCTCGAAGCAGGCGGGGGTGACGCCGGTGATGTCGTTGTCGATCTCCTCCAGCCGGTAGCCCACCGCCAGGCGCGCCGCGATCTTGGCGATCGGAAAGCCCGTCGCCTTCGACGCCAGCGCCGAGCTGCGCGAGACGCGCGGGTTCATCTCGATCACGAGGATCTCCTCGGTCTCCGGGTTCACCGCGAACTGCACGTTCGAGCCCCCCGTTTCCACCCCCACCGCCCGGATCACCGCGATCGCCTGGTCGCGCAGCCGCTGGTAGAGGCGGTCGGTGAGCGTCTGCTGGGGAGCCACTGTGACGGAGTCCCCCGTGTGCACCCCCATCGGGTCCACGTTCTCGATCGAGCACACGATCACCACGTTGTCCGCCCCGTCCCGCATCACCTCGAGCTCGAACTCCCCCCAGCCGAGCACCGACTTGTCGAGCAGCACCTGCCCGATCGGCGAGGCCTCCAGACCCCGCGCCACGAAGCGCCGCAGCTGCTCCTCGCTCTCGGCGATGCCCCCTCCCCGGCCTCCCAGCGTGAACGCGGGCCGCACGATGCACGGCAGGCCCAGCTCGGGCAGGGCCGCGATCGCGTCCTGTACCGAGGTGGCGATCGCGCTCGCCGGCATCCTCAGCCCCGCCTTCGCCATCGCCGCCGCGAACAGCTCGCGGTCCTCCGCGCAGGCGATCGCATCGTAGCTGGCGCCGATCAGCTCCACGCCGTAGCGCTCCAGCGTGCCGTCGTCGCGCAGCGCCTTGGCGAGGTTCAGGGCGGTCTGGCCGCCGAGCGTCGGCAGCAGCGCGTCGGGCCGCTCCCGCGCGATCACCTGGGCCACCGGCTCGGGCAGCAGCGGCTCCACGTAGGTGGCGTCCGCGAGGTCCGGGTCGGTCATGATCGTGGCCGGGTTGGAGTTCACGAGCACGATCTCATAGCCCTCCTGGCGCAGCACCTTGCAGGCCTGCACCCCCGAGTAGTCAAACTCGGCGGCCTGCCCGATCACGATCGGCCCGGAGCCGAGGATCAGGATCTTCTCGATGTCATCCCGCCTGGGCATGGCCCC
The DNA here is from genome assembly GCA_035508995.1 of Solirubrobacteraceae bacterium. Lineage (GTDB taxonomy): Bacteria > Actinomycetota > Thermoleophilia > Solirubrobacterales > Solirubrobacteraceae > Palsa-744. The sequence continues at coordinate 1,671 of DATJMB010000056.1, forward strand.
TCACGTGGCCGCGGCGATGCGCGCCAGGAAGCGGTCGAACAGGTACACGCTGTCGTGGGGGCCCGGGCCCGCCTCGGGGTGGTACTGGACGGTGCCGCCCGGCACCTCGAGCAGCTCCAGGCCCTCCACGGTGCGGTCGTAGAGGTTGACGTGCGAGAGCTGCGCGGCGCCGAAGTCCGTGCTCCAGCGGACCGGCTCGTCGTTCTCGATCGTGCGCGCTCCGCCGGGGCCCAAAGCGGCGAAGCCGTGGTTCTGGGAGGTGATCTCGATGCGCCCGCTCTGCAGGTCCTTGACCGGGTGGTTGGCGCCGCGGTGGCCGAAGGGGAGCTTGAAGGTCTGAAGGCCCACCGCCCGGCACAGCAGCTGGTGGCCGAGGCAGATGCCCCACACGGGCTTTACGCCCACGAGCTCGCGCACGGTCGCCACGATGTAGTCCAGCGCCGCCGGGTCGCCGGGGCCGTTGGAGAGGAAGATCGCGTCCGGGTCCTCCCGCAGCAGCTCCCGCGGAGAGCTCGTGCAGGGGTGCAGCGCGACGTGAGCGCCGCGCGCGATCAGCTCGCGCACCATCGAGGCCTTGATGCCCGTGTCGAGCACCGCGATGTGAGGCCCTCTCCCCGGCTCCCCGTGACGCGTCACCTCCCGGGGCGTCACCTCCCGCGCGAGATCCTGGCCGGCCATCGGCGGCTCGGCCGCGATCAGCTCGCGGGCCCGCCCCTCGGGCAGGGAGGCCGGGAAGACGCCGCCGCGCATCGCGCCCCGCTCGCGGATGTGCATCACCAGCGCACGCGTGTCGACGCCGCTGATCGCCGGGATCGCGCAGTCGGCCAGCCAGCTCAGCCAGCCGGCCTCCGCGCCGGGGGCCTCCTCGCGGTCGCAGGCCTCGCGCATGATCGCCGCCCGCGCCCACACCCGCTCTGACTCCATCGCCTCGCCGCTGACCCCGTAGTTGCCGATGTGGGGGTAGGTGAAGGCGATCAGCTGGCCCGCGAAGGAGGGATCGGTCATCGATTCCTGGTAGCCGCTCATGCCGGTCGTGAACACCACCTCCCCCACCGCGCTGCCGGGCGCGCCGCAGGCGACCCCGTCGAAGCGGGTGCCGTCCTCGAGCAGGACGTATGCGCCGGCGCTCACCGGTCCTCCCCCGGGCCGCTCACAGAATCAGCTTCTGGACCGACTTGAACTCTGGCGTGCCGGCCCGTTCGAGCAGCTCGAAGAGGACCGCCTCCACCGTGGAGACCACCGCGCCGGCGCGCTCCAGGCGCTCGAGCCCGCGCTCGTAGTCGATCGGGTGGCGCGAGCCGACGGCGTCGGCGGGCACGTGCACCTCGACGCCGTCCGCGAGCAGGTCGTGGACCGTCTGGCTGACGCACACGTGGGTCTCGATGCCGCACACCACCGCCTGGGAGCGGCCGTCGAGATCGAAGCCCTCCGCGCGGGCAGCCGAGAAGACGGTCTTCTCCAGCGCCCGCTCGTCGGCGATCCCCACCTCGGCGGCCGTGTGGCCGAGGCCTTTCGGATACTGCTCGCTGACGATCCGCGGCAGGCCGAGGATGCGGGCCCCCTCCAGCAGCTTGCGGCTGGCGTCGGCCACGCCCGCGAAGGAGGCGTAGGGGCGAAAGCCCTCCTGCACGTCCACCACCACCAGCGCCGCGCGATCGCGCTCCAGCAGGCTCATGGCGTCGTCTCCGCGTCGGCCGATCCTGGACACGAAGGCATCAGGCGGCCACCACCGAGAACACACGCTCGCGGTAGACGATCGCGCCGGCCGCGAGCGTCAGCAGCACGCGGCCCCGCAGGGGCCGCCCGGCGAAGCAGCAGTTCTCCGAGCGGCTCTCCCAGCCGCGCTCGCCGGCGATCAGCTCGGCGTCGAGATCGATCAGCGTGAGGTTGGCGGGCCGCCCGAGCGCGATCGTGGGCGTGGGCAGGCCGTAGAGGGCGGCGCCCGCGGTCATGCGCGCCACGAGCGTGCCGAGGTCGAGCGCGCCCGTGAGCACGAGGCCGGTGTAGAGGGCGGGAAAGGCAGTCTCCAGGCCCGTGGTGCCCATCGGGGCCTGCTCGAAGGGGACCTCCTTCTCCTCGCGGGCGTGGGGCGCGTGGTCGGTGGCCACGCAGTCCACCACGCCTGCGCGCAGGGCCTCGATCAACGCCCGGCGATCCTCCTCGGAGCCGAGCGGGGGGTTCATCTTCATGCGCGTGTCGAGGTCGCGGACGTGCTCGTCGGTGAGCAGCAGGTGGTGGGGCGTGACCTCGCCGCTGACCTTCACGCCCCGCTCCTTGGCATGGGCGAGCGCTTCCACGGAGGCCGCGCAGCTGAGGTGCTGGAAGTGCACGCGCGCGTTCTCGTAGGCCGCGAGCTCGGCGTCTCGCGCCACCATCGTGGACTCGCTCACGCTCGGGATGCCGGCCACGCCGAGCGCCGCGCTCACGGGCCCCTCGCGCATGCAGCCGGCGCCCGAGAGCGTGGGGTCCTCCTCGTGCAGGCTGATCACGCCGCCGCACAGGCGCTGGTACTGCAGGGCCTTGCGCAGCATGCCCGCGCTCGCCACCGGCAGGCCGTCGTCGGTGAAGCCCAGCGCCCCCGCGTCTCGCAGCTGGGCCATCTCGGTGAGCTCCTCGCCGCCGAGTCCGCGGGTGATCGCGGCGAGAAAGCCCACCGGCACGACCGCCTCGCGCGAGGCGACGTCGCGCAGGGAGCCCAAGAGCGCCGGGCTGTCGATCACCGGATCGGTGTTGGGCATCGCGACCACCCCGCCGAAGCCCCCGGCGGCGGCCGCACGGGTGCCGCTGTGGAGATCCTCCTTGTGCTCCTGGCCGGGCGTGCGCAGGTGGACGTGGGGGTCGAAGAAGGCCGGCAGCAGGTGTTTGCCCTCGCCCTCGATCGCCTCCGCCCCCTCGGGCTGGGCGAGCGTGCCCGGCTCTGCCAGCTCGGCGATCTCCCCGCCGCGCACGAGCACGTCGCGGCGGGCGTCGAGCTCGGCGCGGGGGTCGCGGACGTGGACGTCGCGCAGCAGCAGCTCCGCGGGCGAGTAGGGCCCGTGCACGAGAGCGGCGGCGGGCATCACGCGAGCTGGGGCTCGGGGACGGGGCCGTCGAGCGGCGCGCGGGCGGCGTGGCGGCCGGCCAGGAGCTCGTACAGCACTGCCATGCGCACCACCACCCCCGCCTCGACCTGGGCGGCGATGACGGCCTGGGGGGAGTCCACGGCCTCGCCGGAGAGCTCCACGCCGCGGTTGACGGGGCCGGGGTGCATCAGCACCTGGCGGGGGCCGAGACGGCGGCCGTTGATCTGGTACCAGGCGGCGTACTCGCGCAGCGAGGGAACCCATTTCTCGCTCATGCGCTCGCGCTGCATGCGCAGCGCGTAGACCACGTCGGCGGAGGCGAGGTCGTCGAGCGTGTAGCGGACCTCGCAGCCGAGCGCCTCGATCTCGCGGGGGATCAGGGTGGGCGGCCCCGCGACGGTGACCTTGGCGCCCATGCGCTGGAAGGCGATGATGTTCGAGCGCGCCACGCGCGAGTGGGCCACGTCGCCCACGATCCAGATCGAAAGGCCGTCGATGCCGCCCAGGCGCCGGCGCAGGGTGTAGACGTCGAGCAGCGCCTGGGTGGGGTGCTCGTGCTTGCCGTCGCCGGCGTTGACGATCGCCGCGCTGCACCAGCGGGAGACCAGCTCCGCGGCGCCCGCCCAGGGGGTGCGCAGCACGATCGCGTCGGGCTTGTGGGCGCTGAGCGTGAGCACCGTGTCCTTCAGCGACTCGCCCTTCTCCACGCTCGAGCCGCTGGCGGCGAAGTTCACCACGTCCGCCGACAGCCGCTTGGCGGCCAGCTCGAAGGAGGAGCGGGTGCGGGTGGAAGCCTCGTAGAAGAGGTTCAGCACCATGCGCCCGCGCAGCGCGGGCACCTTCTTGATCTCCCGGTCGGACACCTCGGCGAAACGGGCCGCCTGGGCGACGATGCGCTCGATCGCCTGGCGGTCGAGATCCTCTACCGAGAGCAGGTGGTTCACGCCTCGGCTCCCACGGGGATGGCCGGGGCGATCGCCACTTCGTCGAGCCCGTCGAGCTCTTTGACGCGCACGTGGACGTGCTCGCTGCGGGAGGTGGGGAGGTTCTTGCCGACGTAGTCGGGGCGTATGGGCAGCTCGCGATGGCCGCGGTCGGCGAGCACCGCGAGCTGCACGCGGGCGGGGCGGCCGTAGTCGAACAGCGCCTCGATGGCGGCCCGGGCGGTGCGGCCGGTGTAGAGGACGTCGTCGACGATCACCACGGTGCGGGCGGAGACGTCGAAGTCGATGTGCGACTCGTGCACCACCGGTGCGTCGGGCCGGCGGGAGACGTCGTCGCGGTAGAAGCCGATGTCGAGGTCGCCGAGGGGCACCTCTTCGCCGAGCAGCTCCTCGAGCTGGGCGTGCAGGCGGGCGGCGAGGAAGGCGCCACGACGGTGGATGCCCACCAGCGCCGGAGCCGGCGGGTCGGGGTTGCGCTCGACGATCTCGTGGGCGATGCGGGTGAGCGCCCGCCTCACTTCGTCCTCGCGCAGGACGGTCTTCTCGCTGTCCACCTTGGCGTTTCCTTCCTGGCCTCGCGGGACCGGGTTAAAGGACCGCGTGAGACTGTATCAGCGCGCCGCGACGGGCTCGGCGGGCTGCGCGGGCGGGGTCTCGCGCTCGCGGCGCTCGGCCCAGCGCACCAGGAACGGGGCGCCGCGCTCGGGGAAGGGCACCTCGATCGTGTCGAAGTCGCGGGGGGCCTCGGTGGCGGGAAAGACCGCGCGGGCCTCGTCGCGGAGCTCTCCGCCGGGGTAGCGGGTGGAGACGTGGGTGAGGGCGAGCAGGCGCACGTCGGCGTCGCGCGCCGCTTCCGCCGCCTGGGTGGCGGTGCTGTGGGAGGTCTGGCGGGCGCGGTCGGTCTCCTCGCGCGCGAAGGTGGCCTCGTGGACGAGCACGTCGGACTCGTGGGCGGCCACCACGAGCGCCTCACACGGTGCGGTGTCGCCGGAGATCACGATCTTGCGACCCGGCCGGGTGGGGCCCATCACCTGCTCGGGCGCGACCCCCGCGACGGTCTCGCCGCGCTGCAGCCGTCCGAAGTCGGGGCCCGGCTTGACGCCCAGGCGCTCGGCGAGCTCGGGGTCGAGGTGGCCGGGACGGGCCTCCTCCACGATCGCGTAGCCCAGGCACCCGGGCCCCTTGTGGCGCACGGGCACGGCGCCGATCAGATAGCCATCGCGGGCGAGCGTCTCGGCCGGGTCGAGCTCGACGACCGTGAGCTCGTAGGGCAGGCGGCCGTAGATGAAGCGGGTCTGCTCCATCAGCACCTCCAGCCCACGCGGCCCGTAGATGGTCAGCGGCCGCTCGCGTTCGCGCAGCGCGAAGGACTTCAGCATGCCGGGCAGTCCCAGCCAGTGGTCGGCGTGGAAGTGCGTGAGAAAGACGCAGTCGAGGTCCGCCAGCCCCACCGAGCGCATCAGCTGGCGCTGGGTGCCCTCGCCGCAGTCGAACAGCAGGTGCTCTCCCCCACGCCGCACCAGCACCGCCGGCAGGCCGCGACGGGCGCTCGGCACCGAGCCGCCCGTGCCCGCGAAGAAGATCGAGAGATCCATGGGTTGCAACGGTAGCGGCGGATGGGGCGGTTTGGGCGCAAAAGGGCTCCAAAGCGGTGCATTCGAGACGCGCCGTGGCCCACGGTCCCTCGGCGGGTAAGCTGCGTGGAGCGACGAGGGCCCATGATCCGGGCCTCGCCTGCGCCCGTAGCTCAGTGGATAGAGCGCTCGCCTCCGGAGCGAGAGGTCGCAAGTTCGAATCTTGCCGGGCGCGTGCTTGGTGTTTTGCTGCTGTTCTTCCTCCGTCGTCTATAATCTGACGGCAGATATACGATATGACGGCATAGAGAGGACTTTGTCATGGTCGAGAAGGTCGCCAAGGGCACCACGAAGTTCACGCTGCGATTTCACAGCCCACAAACGCATGAGATGCTCGGCGTCATTGCCCAGGAGCTGGGCGTGTCCAAGAACCAACTCGCGGAGCAGATGCTCGAGCGGGAGCTCCGAGCAGCGGCGCTCTCGCTGGAGCATGACCTGGCAGGCACCCTGTCGCTCCTGCAGAGCTACAACCGTGAGGCCGACGTGGAGGGCCACATTCAAGCGTTCGCCGAGGGCGAGGCCCATGCCGACGATCCTCTTCGCAGCCGGGCGAGAGACATCGTGGGGTTCGGGCGGGACATGTTCGGGATCGCCGACGCCTTCTCCAGCTAAGTGCCCATTCCGTGGGACGAGGACCCTCCGGATAGCGCAGGACGGCTCCTTCAAAATGTGGCCGCGCTCATGCGCTCGATTGTCGCGGCATCCGATGATCGCGATCCGCCCACGGTCGCGATGGCGCAGGATTGGCACCGACGCGTCTATGAGGGCATCCCGCTGCCGGTCTCGTACTACGCCGGCGAGGTGCGCGACTCCGACGCTCGATTTCCCGAGCTCATCGGCTACGAGGTCTCGGTGGGTCTCCTTCCCGGTGTCCCATCAGCGGATGTCTGGCCGGAACTGGCTGACTTCGAGCGTCACGCCCAGCTTGCCATCAGTCGGATCGACGATGCGATCGCAGTCAGCGCCAAGCCCGCGACTCCTCCCGAGCTCCGAGCGATCATCACTCTCTGCGCCCTGCTGCACGGCGAGTGGGTGAGGATCCACCCGTTCGCGAACGGAAACGGTCGAACCGCGAGGCTGTGGGCCAACTGGGCCGCCGTTCGTTACGGGCTGCCTCCGTTCGTCACGATCAAGCCCCGACCTGGATCCTCGGCATATCGACAGGCCGCCGTGGCGTCGATGAGCGGCGATCATGCTGTTGCGATAGCCGTATTCGGAGCCCTTTTCCGGAGCGCTCTCATCTAGCGCCGCGCTGCGCCTCTCACACTGGCCGGCGAGCTAGCTCAGCGGCGCCAAGCGCGTCTTTTCGACTTCGGCGAGCTTGTGGCGCAGGCGCTTGTACTGGCGTTCCTGCTCGGGGGTGCGCTTGTGATCCTTGTAGGCCAGGTTCACGCGCTCCAGGGGATCGGCCTTCAGGTCGTACATCTCCCACTGGTCTGGCACCTTGCCGTTGGCGTCGTAGTAGCGGGCGAGCTTGCAGCGCTGTTCGCGGATGCTGACGATGTGGTTGGGCGGTTTCGGGTAGGGGCCGCGCGACTGCCCGGACTGCCAGTCGTCGTAGGTGAACACCGTGTAGTCCTGGGCGGGCTTGGGAGAGCCGAGGATCTGTGCGGAGTAGTCCACCCCCTGCCAGCTCGCGCGATCGGCGGAGGGCGTGCCGACGAGGCTGGCAAGGGTGGGCAGGAAGTCCACGTGGGAGACCAGCGCCGGGTTCGTCTGGGGGCGCTTGAACAGGCGCGGGTTGGAGTAGACCAGCGGCACCCGGATGGCCTCCTCGTAGAAGTTGAAGTTCTTCTGGCGCATGCCCCCGTGAGTGGTGCCCATCTCGCCGTGGTCGGCGGTGGCGATCACCAGCGTGTCGTCGAGCAGGCCGGTTCGCTTCAGCGTTTCGATGATCTTCACCAGATAGGCGTCTGAGGACTTCATCAGGTTGCCGTAGAAGTTGAGGTAGTTGCGCTTCATCCGCGGCGTGGGGATCGGACCGGAGAGGTTGAACAGGCGCAGAAATTCGGCCTGCACGGTGGGCTTCTCGGCGAGGCTTTCGCTGGCGGTCGCCGGCGGCTCGATCTCGCCTTCGAGCCACGAGTCGTCATAGCCACCTTCGGTGTAGGTGGAGGGGTAGAACAGCACGTCGTGGGGGTTCACCAGCGAGACCACCATGAAGAAGGGCTGGCTCTGGGCGGCAGCGGAGCTGAGGTACTGAACGGCTCCCTCGGTGCCCGCTTCGGGCGTGCCCTGGGAGTTCATGAAGCGCCCGTCGTTGTCGTAGATGCCACCACCCTCCTCGGGGATGCTCTGGTCGGCGCCCGCATCCGGCGGGTTCCAGCGGGTGAAGCCGAACTGGTTGACGTCGGAGGGCACCCAGGTGGTGCCGTTGGCGGGCTTGACGCAGTGGAACTTGCCCTTGTACACCGGCGTGTAGTCGGCGGCGGCGGTGACCGTGGCCGGGTTCTTGAAGCTCGTGGCGAGCTCCACCTGCGGGTATTCGGGGGCCGGCATGTCGGTCTCGAGCGTGTACTTGACGCCGTGCTGGGCCGGGAAGTAGCCGGACATCAGCGTGGAGCGCGCGGGCGAGCACATGCAGGCGTTGGTGAAGGCGTTCTCGAAGGTCATGCCGTGTTCCTGCAGGCGCGTCAGGCCGGGCAGGTTGCGCTTGCTCCAGCCGGGCGGGAAGTGCTGGACGGCGCGCTGCTGGTCGGTGAGGAAGAGGATCACGTTCATGCCGCCGATCGGGTTGTCCGCGCCGGCGCGCCGCGCGCGCGGCCGTGCCCTGGCGGCGACCGCCGCGGCGGGCCCGCTGAGCAGCACCCCGGGGGCGGCCACGGCGGCGGCCTTCAGCAGCTCGCCGCGGGTGATTCCGTCCCGCTCGCTCTCCGTGTCGCCGCCGTCCACGGCGCGCGGCTCGACGTCGTGCTCGTCGGCGGCGTCGCTCTCGTGCTCGCCGCCGGCGTCGGTCCTGGCCAGATCGTCGGAGTTGTCCATTTCCGTTCCTTTCATCTCGCCTCTGGTATGCGCTAGCGGGCGGCGGTCCGCTTGAAGACGGCGACGGCGTCGCTCGTGAAGGCGGCCGCGTAGAGATACCTGCCGTCCGCGCTCACCGCCAGCGAGCTGGCGCCCTTCAACGCCCGTCCGGACGCGCAGGTGGGCGTGGGGCTCGAGACCACGCAGCCGGCGCTGCCGGCCTTCTCGATCAGGGCTCCCGACCGGCTGCTGCGGTTGAGCACGGCGATCGCCCCCGTACCGAAGGCGGCGCCGTAGACGCTCGCGCCTTCGGGCGAGACGGCGAGCCCCTCGGGCGCTTCGAAAGCCCGCCCGAGCGAGCAGCCCACGGCGAGCAGGTAGATGACGCAGGCGGAGGTGCCCTGCTGCTGGGCGAGCTCGCCGGTGCCGGGGGTGCGGATGAAGGACGTGAGGCTGTTGCTCAGCAGCGAGGTCACGTACACGTCGGCGCCGTCGGGGCTCACCGTCACGGCGTCGGCGCCGGCGAGCTCGGTGCCGAGGGTGCAGCCGCTCAGGGGGCTGTCCACGATGCAGCCCGCGCCGCCGCCGGCCTGCGTGAGCGCGCCGCTCGTGGGGTTGCGGGCGAACACGTCCAGGGCGTTGCTGAGCGCCGCGGCCACGTACACGCTCTTGCCGTCCGGGCTGACGGCCAGGCCCTCGGGAGCGCCGAGGGCGAGGCCGGTGGCGCAGTTCGCGGTGGGCGCCTGGACGATGCATCCAGTCGTGTCCGCCGGCTGCGTGAGCGCGCCCGTTGACGGGTTGCGAGCGAACACGGCGATCGCGTTGCCCGTGAAGGCGCCCACGTAGACGCTCTCGCCGTCGGGACTCACGCTCACCACGTCGGGTCCCGAGAGCGCCCGGCCGGTGACACAGCCGACGGTGGGAGCGTTGGCGATGCAGCCGCCGGCCGCCGGCTGGGTGAGCGCGCCGGTGGAGGGGTCGCGGGCGAACACGTCCACGGCGTCGCTGGCGAGGGATGTCGCGTACACGCTGCGGCCGTCGGGGCTCACGGCCACGGAGTTGGGAGCGCCCAGCGCCCGCGCTGGCGCGCAGCCTTCGGCGCCCGCGGCGGCGATGCAGCCGGCGGCTCCGGCGGCCTGCGTGAGGGCGCCGGTCTTCGCGTTGCGGGCGAACACCGCGATCGCGTTGCTGCGCGAGGAGGCCACGTACACGTTCCTGCCGTCCGGGCTGATGGCGAGGGCGTTCGAGCCGAGGAAGGGCGCGGGACCCTGGAGCGCCCGCACCCGCCTGCACCCGCCCGCTGCCTGAGAGCGGTCCACGAGGCAGCCGCTCGCGCCCCGCAGCTGCGCGAGGCTGCCGACGGCGGTTTCCCGTGCGCGCGCGGGTGTTCGCGCCGGCGCGGCAAGCGCGGCGTCGCCCGGCACGAGGAGGAGCGACCCGACCAGGAGCCCAGCGATGAGGGCCCATGCGGGGAAGGGGGGCGAAAGGGTTGGAAAGCGCATGTGAAGGTGCTGCGCCACGAGCGCCCTCGACGGGCGCGCCCGTATCTCACGGCGAGACTAACCGACCGACCGGTCGAACCGCCGGCGCTCAAACTCTCGAGGGAGCCCAACTGTTCCTCGCTTTGCACGAGGTCTCGCCCGGGGCGCGCACGCCAGCGGATTACTATGTAACTAACGTGATA
>DATJMB010000057.1:0-5942 GCA_035508995.1 Solirubrobacteraceae bacterium
GGCCCCCCGGTTGCACGCCGCCGCGAAGCCGGTGGCCTGTCCCAGAGACACCACCTCCACGTGCTCTCCAAAGGTGTCCATCAGCGCCTGCCGGGTGCCGTCGCTGGAGTCGTTGTCGACCACTATCACTCGCGCCAGCAGTCCCTCCGGGACGAGCCCCGGATCCAGCAGCTCGGCTACGCACCCGCCTGTCATCTCGCGCGTGTCCGCTGAGACGATCACCACGTCGATCGCCCGCAACGGTTCGGGTGTGCCAGATATGTTGGCCTCCATGCCGGCATCATCGCCTACCCGGCCCCAGGCGGACGCGCCGTCACTCACCGTCGCCATCCCCAACTACAACGGCCGCCCGCTGCTCGAGCAGATGCTGCCGACGCTCGTCGCCCAGACCTTCGCGCCCTTCGAGATCGTGATCGTCGACGACGGCTCCAGCGACGACAGCTGCGCGTGGCTGCGCGCGAGCTGGCCGCGTGTAAGGCTCGTCGAGCACGGCCGCAACCGCGGCATCACCGCCGCCCTGAACACCTGCCTAGCCGAGGCCCACACGGAGCTCGTCGCCCTGCTCAACAACGACCTCGAGCTCGATCCGGGCTTCCTGGCGGCGCTGGTGGCCGCCATGCGGGAGCATCCCCACGCCGGCTCCGCCGCCGGCAAGCTGATCGACTATCACCGTCGTGAGCTCCTCGACGGCGCCGGCGATGTGCTGCTGTGGCGCGGCCACGGCCACCGCCGCGGCCACGGCGAGCGCGATCGCGGCCAGTACGACCGTCCGCAGCCGATCTTCGGCGCCTGCGCCGGCGCCGCTGTCTATCGCCGCGCGGCACTCGCCGACGTAGGCCTCTTCGATGCCTCCCTCGAGGCCTATTTCGAGGACGTCGACTGGTCCCTGCGCGCCCAGCTCGCGGGCTGGGAATGTCGCTACGAGCCGCGCGCCGTCGCCTACCACATGGGCAGCGCCACCGTTGGCGCCGGCCTGGGCGACTTCACCCGCTACCACCTGTGGCGCAACGGCCCCTGGGTGCTCGCCAAGAGCCTGCCGCTTGGCCTCATCCTGCGCCACCTCCACCAGCTCGCCCTCGGCCAGGCGATCAACCTCGCCGTTGCCGTTCGCGATCGCAAGCTGGGGATCTGGCGGCGCTCGCTGCGCGACTGCCTGCGCGGCATGCCCGCGGTGCTGCGCGAGCGCCGCGTCCTGCAGCGCACCCGCCGGCGCTCCACGGCCGAGCTGGCTGCCGTGATCGACGCTCGCGAGGGCTGAGCTAGTCGGCCGCGCGGCGCCCGCGCCGGTCGAGCAACAGCCGTCCGCCCGCCAGATACATGGCGCTGCGTAGCCGCCCGGCGAGCGGTAGCGACACGGCGCCTCGTGTGCGACCCGCGCGCGGGCGCGTGCGGGGCTCTTGCAGCCAGCGCACCAGCGGCGCGCTCACCCGCGGCCAGGCGTAATCCCGGGCTGCCCGCGCGAGCGCCGATCCGTACGCCTGCCGTCCGCGCTCGAGGACCTGCGCGAGCGCCGCCGCGAGTGCCCGCGGATCCTCGGGCGAGACCGCCGCGCCCAGCTGCTCGCGCTCCACCCGCTCGGCGAGATCGTCCCCGCTCGTGCACACGATTGGCAGGCCCGCCCAGAGACAATCGAGCAGGCGCGTGCGAAAGGCAAAGCGCGTCTCCAGCCGCTCGCGGTGGCAGCTGAGCGCGCAGTCGGCCTGTGTCAGCCACGCCGCCCGCTGCGCATAGGGGACCCAGTCGGGGTTGAACAGCACCACCCTGTCCAGCAGCCCCAGCTCCCGTGCGAGCATCTGTGCCGCACGCACGCCCTCCAGGTCCTCGCCGCCGCGCGCCCCCATGAACACCAGGCGCAAACGCGGCCGTTGCGGGGCCAGCAGCGCCACCGCCCGGATTGCCGTGAGCGGATCGAGCCAGCTCCACAGCCCGCCGTTCCAGAGCACGAGCTCGCTGTCGCCGGCGAGCCCGGGGAGCAGCTCACGCGGGCCCGGACCGAGGTCGCGGGGGGGTGGCGTGGCGGGCAGCCCGAAAGGGACCACGTCGATCAGCGAGCGCATGCTGGGGTCCGCGTCGTAGGCGTCGCCGTCGATCAGCCGCAGCGCGAGAGCCGCGCCCAGCCACAGGTCCCGCTGGGTCTCGCTGGCGCATACGAAGCGATCGCCGCTGCGCAGCGCGTCGTGGAGCCGGTCGAGCGTCGTGCTCGTCAGCGCCCGCCGCCGCAGCGCGCCGCCCCTCCGCGTCGCCTCGAGCGTCTCGAAGGTCTCGGGGTCGTAGAGGTCGAACACCACCTGCCCCCGCGCCGACCGCAGCCAGCGCGTCAACAGCGGCCACTGGGGGTGGGCGAGGACCATGTCCGCCCGCGCGATCTCATCCCGCAGCGCCGCGGGTGCGTGGGGGCGGAAGGGGAGCAGGCGCACCGTCTCTTCGCAACCGTCGTTCTTGCCTCCGTGCGCGAGCGTCACCTGCGCATGGTCGCTGAGCGTGCGCGCGAGCTCGCTGTAGCGGATCGCGAGCCCCGCCATCCGCTCGCCGACCGGGTCGGCGCTGATCAGCAGTACCCGCGCGCTCACGTCTGGCCCTCCGCGTAGATCCCCCGGCGCAGCGCCAGCGACTCGCGCAGGCCGATCTCCTTGGCGATCGCTTCCGCGGGCGGGTGCGGGAGCCGCGCCGTCGTACGCGCCGCACGCCAGCCCGCGAGCCGTCCCCGCAATGCCGCCAGATCGTGTGAGAAGCAGAGGTCGCCGGCGACCACCGTCGCCTCGGTGAGCGCCGTGCGCGCCGCATGGCGCCCCTTCAACGATCCGTAGCGGCGCAGCAGATAGCCACGACTGTAGCCCCCGCTCCAGCGCTGGTGGCGCGAGCGATGCCCGTACGTGGCCGATCCCAGGTGCACGCCCACGGCCTCCGGCGCGGCGAGCGCCCCCCAGCCGGCGATCCGCAGCCGCAGCGCGAGGTCGAAGTCCTCGAGATAGGCGTGCAACTCCTCCTCCAGGCCTCCCGCCTGCTCCCAGGCAGCGCGCCGATAGGCGCCGGCGGCGCCCGTGGGGCCGAGCAGCACCGGCTCGCGATCCTGCGCCCGGGCGAGCGGCTGGCCGCGCAGGCGCGGGAAGCCGGCGAGCGTGATGTCCGCGCACAGCCCCACGCTGTCAATCCGCTCTCCGTCCGGTCGCGTCAGCAGCGCCGTCACCGAGCCGGCGCCGGAATCGGCCAGCAGCGGCGCCACGAGCCGCTCCAGGAAGTCCGGACGGCAGGTCACGTCGTTGTTGAGCACCACCACGATCTCCGCTTCCCCCGCCGCCACGCCCCGGTTGCAGGCCCTTGCGAAGCCCACGTTCTCGGCGCCCGTCATCACCTCCACGGCCGGCCACTCCCGCGCGAGGCGCCGCGCGCTGTCATCGGGCGAGGCGTCGTCGTAGACAATCGTGCGATGGGCGGCGCTTTGCGCGGCCAGATGGGTGAGGCAGTCCGCCGTCAGCTCATAGGCGCCGTGGACGGGGATCACGACGTCGATCGCGGCGCACATGGCTGGGGATGCTAGACGGGCCCCCGACGCTAGCCTTCGCGCTCGTGCCCGCGCGGCCGCACATCGGCCTGAACCTGATCTTCCTCGTGCCCGGCGAGACGGGAGGGATGGAGGTCTACGCCCGCGAGCTGATCCCCCGCCTGCTCGCCCAGGCGCCGCCGGAGATGCGCTTCACGGCCTTCGTCAACCGCGAGGCGGCAGCCGCCGGCGCCGGCCCCTGGGGTGAGCTGCTGCCGGCCGTCACGGTGCCCGTGTCGGCCCGCGATCGCGTGCAGTGGGTGCTCGGCGAGCAGGCACTGCTGCCGCCGCTGGCCGCCCGCCGGCGGGTGGGGCTGGTGCACAGCCTCGGCTCCACCGCGCCGCTGTGGGGTCCTTTCCGGCGCGTGACCACCATCCACGATCTGATCTACGCTCGCTTTCCCGAGGCTCATCAGGGGCTGCGAGATCGCGGCATGCGCGTGCTGGTGCCGGCGGCTGCTCGGCGCTCGCGCCGGGTGATCGCGATCTCGCGCAGTACCCGCGAGGACCTGATCGAGCTGCTCGGCGTGCCGGCCGCGAAGATCGACGTCGTGCCCCAGGGTCTCGGCGCGATCCGCCGGGAGCTGGCGATGCCCGAGCGGGAGATCCGTGCCCGCTTCGATCTCGGCGAGCGGCCGGTTGTGCTCAGCCTCTCGGCCAAGCGCCCCCATAAGAACCTGCTGGCTCTGATCGGCGCTCTCGCGCTGGCTCCCCCAGAGCGTCGTCCGTTGCTCGTGCTTCCGGGCTATCCCACCTGGCACGAGGAGGAGCTGCGCGCTCGCGCGGAGGTCCTCGGGGTGAGCGCCGACGTGCGGCTGCTCGGCTGGCTCTCCGCCTCCGAGCTCGAGGGGCTGTGGGGACTGGCGCGCGCGTTCGTCTACCCCTCGCTCTACGAGGGCTTCGGCCTGCCCGTCCTGGAGGCGATGGCCCGCGGCGTGCCCGTGGCCTGCTCGAACGCCTCCTCGCTGCCGGAGGTGGCCGGCGACGCGGCGGTGCTGTTCGATCCGCGCGACGAGATGGCGATCGCGGCGGCCGTGCAGGAACTGGTTACGATCGAGGGGCCCGCGCGCGCGCGCGTACGCGCGCGGGGCATCGCTCGCGCGGAACAATTCACGTGGGAGCACACCGCCCGGCTGACGCTCGAGAGCTACGCCCGCGCGCTCGGCCCCGCGGCTTCCGAGTCCGCGCTCGCGCCGCCGGAGTAGCTGCCCAGCACAACCCGCAGCGAGTCCTCCAGCGACAGCCGCCGCGCGTTCGCCGCGAACCAGCCCGCGGTGCTCTGCCGCAGCGCCGTGCCGGCCTCGTGCACCCGCACGATCGCCGCGGCGATCGTGCGCGGATCGGCGTCCGGCGCGACGAAGCCGTTGACGCCCTCCTCGATCAGCTCGGTGGCGGCGTTGTCCTCGCCGGCCACCACCACGCTGGGCGTGCCGCGGGCGGCGGCCTCCACCACGATCAGGCCGTAGCCCTCGCGGCGGGAGGTGGAGAGCATGCACATCGCCTCGCCGAGCGCCTGCTCGATTCGCTCGCCGGCCACGAAGCCCGGCGCGCTCACCGTCTCGGACAGCCCCTCTGCGGCGATCGCCTCGCGCACGGCCTCCCGCTCGGGCCCGTCGCCGTAGAGCTCGCCCCGGAGCCCCGCGATCGACTCGGTCGCTCGGGCGAGCGCCGCCACCGCGAGCGGCGCGCGCTTCTCGGGGATCAGCCTGCCCGCGAACACCACCGTCGCGGCGGCGGCGGCGGGCCGGGCGGGCGTGGGCTCCAGCGAGCCCGAATACTCGCCGCGCAGCATCGTCACCTCGCCGCGCAGCCCCTCCCCGCGCAGCCGGCGGGCGTGGAGCTCGGAGAAGCAGAAGGCGTGCTGGCGCGCTCGCGCGCACAGCCGCTGCACCAGCGCCCCGATGGGCCCGCCGATCGGCCCCAGGTACTCCCGCCAGTAGGAGTCGCTCCAGACCTCGTGCCAATCCACCACCAGCCGGTAGCGCCCGAGTGGCCGCGCCAGCGCCGCGGCCAGCAGCGAGAAGTAGGGGAAGGAGGCGCTGTGCACCGCCTCGTAGCGGCGGCCGTGGCGCAGCAGGTGCCAGAGCACGCCCGCGCCGAACACCAGCGGCGGCCAGATCCGCCGCCGGCCGTCGGCGGTGTAGAGGCCCAGCCGCGGACCCACGCTCAGCACCCGCACGCCCGGCACCTGCACGCGTTCGCCGCGCTCCCACTGGCGCAGCGTCAGATAGGTCACCTCGTGGCCCTCGGCTGCCAGCCGCTCGGCGAGATTGCGGTACCAGCGCTCGGCCCCGCCGACGGTGTGGGGGAAGAGGCAGTCGTATACGACACATATGCGCACGGCGGCAAAGGATGCCCGATCGCTAGCATCGGCGACGTCGCCCAGCCATATGGCACATCT
>DATJMB010000058.1:0-7569 GCA_035508995.1 Solirubrobacteraceae bacterium
AGCGCCCGCGCAGCTGGTTGTCGATGCGGCGCGACTCGTGGCGCTCGGTGCCGCAGATGAACAGGCCGCCGGCGGCCGTCACCCGTTCGCGGTCGGCCTCCACGCGGGGGTCGATCTCCGGGATCAGCGCCTGCAGGCGAGCGTCATAGCCTTCGGCGTCGGGCTTGATGCCCTCCTTGGCGAGCTGCTGGCGGGCGAGGTGCTCGGAGTTGCCGCCGAGCTTGATGTCCACGCCGCGGCCCGCCATGTTGGTGGCGATCGTCACCGCCCCCGGCCGGCCCGCCTCGGCGACGATCTCCGCCTCACGGGCGGCGTGCTCGGGCTTGGCGTTCAGCACCGCGTGGGGAACGCCGTGCTTCTTCAGACGGTCGCCGAGCAGCTCGGAGACCTCCACGGAGATCGTGCCCACCAGCACCGGCTGGCCGTTCTCGTGCCGGGCCACGATCTCTTTGACGACCGCGTTCCACTTGCCCTCCTTGGTCTTGTAGACCTGGTCGTTGCGGTCCTCTCGCACCATGGGCATGTTGGTGGGCACCTGCACCACCGGCAGCTCGTAGATCTTCATGAACTCCGTGGCCTCCGTGAGCGCCGTGCCGGTCATGCCGGCGAGCTTCTCGTAGAGGCGGAAGTAGTTCTGGTAGGTGATCGTGGCGAGCGTCTGGTTCTCCTCCTTGACCGCCACCTTCTCCTTGGCCTCGATCGCCTGGTGCAGGCCCTCCGACCAGCGCCGGCCGTCGAGGATGCGGCCGGTGAACTCGTCGATGATCTTCACTTCGCCGTCGATCACCGCGTAGTCCACGTCGCGCTTGTACAGCGCCTCCGCGCGCAGCGCCTGGATCAGGTGGTTCACCAGATGGCCGTTCTCGGCCTTGTAGAGGTGGTCGATGCCCAGGAAGCGCTCCGCCTTGGCCACGCCCTGCTCGGTGATTGCCACCGTTTTCTGCTTCTCGTCGGCCTCGAAGTCGAAGTCCGCGAGGAACTGCTTCTTCATCCGCGGGTCCATCCCTTCGGGGGTGGCGCCGGCCTTCATCTGGGGCGCCAGCCGGGCGAACTTGACGTACAGGTCGGCAGCCTGTTCGGGAGCCCCGGAGATGATCAGCGGCGTACGGGCCTCGTCGATGAGGATGTTGTCCACCTCGTCCACCACCGCGAAGAAGTGGCCCGGCTGGACCTTCTCGGAAAGGTCCTTGGCCATGTTGTCGCGCAGGTAGTCGAAGCCGAACTCCGAGTTGGTGCCGTACACCACGTCGCAGGCGTAGGCGGCGTGCTTGTCCTCGTAGTCCTGCATGTTCTGCAGCACCCCCACGCTCACCCCGAGGGCCTGATAGATGGGGCTCATCCATTCGGCGTCGCGGCGGGCGAGGTAGTCGTTGACGGTCACCACGTGCACGCCCCGCCGCTGGCCCGCCCGCTCGCCGGACTCCTGCCCGTAGACCGCCAGCGAGTTGAGCACCACCGCGAGCGTGGCCGTGAGGGTCTTGCCCTCGCCGGTCTTCATCTCGGCGATGCAGCCGTCGTGGAGCACCATGCCGCCGATCAGCTGCACGTCGAAGTGGCGCATGCCCATCGTGCGCTTGCCGACCTCCCGCACGATCGCGAAGCACTCCGGCAGCAGCGCCTCCAGAGACTCTCCCTCGCGGGCGCGCCCCCGCAGCTCGTCCATGCGCTCGCGCAGCTCCGCGTCGCTGTCGTGCTCGAGCTCCCCCTCGAAGGCGTTGATCAGCGCGACCCGCTTCTGGTAGGTCTTGAACTTCTTCGCCTCGCCCGCATTCAGGGCGCGATCGAGCAGCGATGGAGACACGGCTTCAGGTTAGCTGGCCGGCGGCGCCTCGGGCCGCATCACGGCAGCCTCGGCGGCGGCGTGCGCCTCCCGGCGATGGCGGCGTTTGACGCGGTGGCGCTTGACCTGGCGGGAGAGCTCAACGGAGACGAGCTTGAGCGAGTGGTCCATGTCCGGCGAGGCGTCCCGGGCGCGCAGGGTGGCGCCCTTGAGATAGAGCGTCGCCTCGGCGACCTGGCGGTCGGCGATCGAGGGGTTGCGCTCTTCGTAGATCTCGACCTCGAGGCGAGCGAGCTCCGAGACCTGCTCGGAGACCTTGCGCAGGCGCCGCTCCAGGCGCTCACGAAGCTCGTCGGTGACCGGGACGTTGCGGCCCTTGATGTCGATCTGCATCACAGGCTCCGTTTCCTATCGGTTGATCGTGCTCCGATTCTAGGACGCGCGGGAGCGCAGGCCCGCCACGATGTCGCTGTGGGCGGCGATGGCGCCGATCAGGATCGACTCGGCGGGCACCTCCGCGCCCGGCAGCAGGATCGTCTCGCGCAACTGCGCCCGCGCGCCGACGCTCGCGCCGTCTCCCACCACCACCGGCCCCGTGAGCCGCACGCCGGCGCCGATCCGCACGCCGCGGCCGATCCACGCGGGGCCGTCGATCTCCACGTCCTCGGGCAGCTCGGCCTCCTCGGAGACGATCACCCCCGGCTCGCGCTCCCGGCCGTCGATCTGCAGGCGCAGCTCGCCCCGCAGGGCGTCGAAGGTCCCCTGCCGGAGCTCGCCGAGGGAGCCGACGTCGTTCCAGTACTCGCGCGTCTCGTGGATGTGAAAGGCCACGTCGTTCTCCAGCAGCGTGGGGAACACGTCCTGGGCCCAGTCCACGAAGGGGCGCTCGGGGAAGTAGTCGAAGATCTCCGGCGAGAACACGTAGATGCCGCAGTTGCCGAGATCCGAGAGCGCCTCCTCGGGGGCGGGCTTCTCCTGAAAGCCCGTGATGCGGCCCTCCCGGTCGTGGAGCACCACGCCGTACTCCCGCGTGTCCGCCACCTTCTTGACCGCCAGCGTCGCCACCCCACCGCTCTGGCGATGGCGCTCGGCGAGCGCCGTGAGATCGATGTCGGTGAGGGCATCGCCGGAGATCACGAGGAAGGGCTCGGAGCCGAAGAACTCCGCGCATCCCCTCACCCCGCCGGCGGTGCCCAGCAGCTCGGGCTCGTAGCGGTAGGACAGGCGCTCGCCGAAGTGCTCCCGGATGGAGTCCGGGAACCAGTGCAGGTTGGCGATCGTCCGCTCGAAGCCGTGCCGGTCCAGCAGGTCCACGATGTGGCCCATCACAGGCCGGTCGAGCACCGGCACCATCGGCTTTGAGATCTCGTTCGTCAGCGGCCGCAGGCGCGTGCCGAGCCCCGCCGCGAGCACCATCGCCCTCATCGGCTCAGTAGCGGTAGTGGTCCGGCTTGTAGGGCCCCTCGACGGGGATGCCGAGGTAGGCGGCCTGCTCGGGGGTGAGCGTCGTCAGCTTCACCCCGAGAGCGTCCAGGTGCAGGCGGGCGACCTTCTCGTCCAGGTGCTTGGGCAGCACGTGCACGGCCCGCTCGTACTGGTCGTTCTTGGTGTAGAGCTCGATCTGGGCCATCACCTGGTTGGTGAAGGAGTTGCTCATCACGAAGCTCGGGTGGCCGGTGG
Source organism: Solirubrobacteraceae bacterium (assembly GCA_035508995.1). Taxonomy (GTDB): domain Bacteria; phylum Actinomycetota; class Thermoleophilia; order Solirubrobacterales; family Solirubrobacteraceae; genus Palsa-744. The sequence continues at coordinate 3,461 of DATJMB010000058.1, forward strand.
CGTTGCCGAGGTTCAGCAGCCGGCCCTCGGAGAGCATCAGGATGGCGTGGCCGTCGGGGAACACCCACTCGTCCACCTGGGGCTTGATGTTGATCTTCTCGATCCCCGCCACCTGGGCGAGGCCGGCGATGTCGATCTCGTTGTCGAAGTGGCCGATGTTGCCCACGATCGCCTGGTGCTTCATCTTCGCCATGTGGGCCGCCGTGATGATGTCCCGGTTGCCGGTGGCCGTGACGAAGATGTCCGCCTCGGAGACCACTTCCTCGAGCGTCCTGATCTCGTAGCCCTGCATCGCCGCCTGCAGGGCGCAGATCGGGTCGATCTCGGTGATAACCACGCGGGCGCCCTGTCCGCGCAGGGACTCCGCGCAGCCCTTGCCCACGTCGCCGAAGCCGCAGATCACCGCCATCTTGCCGCCGATCATCACGTCGGTGGCGCGGTTGATGCCGTCCACCAGCGAGTGCCGGCAGCCGTAGAGGTTGTCGAACTTGGACTTCGTCACCGAGTCGTTGACGTTGATCGCCGGGAACAGCAGATCGCCCTCCAGAGCCATCTCGTACAGCCGGTGCACGCCCGTGGTGGTCTCCTCGGTGACGCCCTGGATGCCCGCCGCCACCCGGCCCCAGCGGCCGGGGTCCTCGGCCAGAGACGCGGTGAGCAGCTTGAGGATCACACCGAGCTCCTCCGAGTCGGCGCCCGCCGGATCGGGCACCGCGCCGGCGCGCTCGTACTCCGAGCCCTTGTGCACCAGCAGCGTCGCGTCGCCGCCGTCGTCGAGGATCATGTTCGGGCCCGTCTCCGGCTCGCCGTCCTCGCCGGGCCACAGCAGCGCCCGCTGGGTGCACCACCAGTACTCCGGCAGCGTCTCCCCCTTCCAGGCGAACACCGGCACCCCGCGCAGCTCCTCGGGGGTGCCGTCGGGGCCCACCGCCACCGCCGCCGCCGCGTGGTCCTGGGTGGAGAAGATGTTGCAGCTCGCCCACCGCACCCGCGCGCCGAGCGCGGTGAGCGTCTCGATCAGCACCGCCGTCTGGATCGTCATGTGCAGGGAGCCAGTGATGCGGGCGCCCTGAAGCGGCTGGGAGGCGGCGTACTCGGCGCGGATCGCCATCAGGCCGGGCATCTCGTGCTCGGCGAGCCTGATCTCCTTGCGCCCGAACTCCGCGAGCGAGAGATCGGCGACCTTGAAGTCCTCGGTTTCAGTTGCGGCGGCAGGGGTCATGACTGACATGACGCGTCCTCCTGTCGGTCAGGTGAGCGCCCTTTGCTACCAGAGGGAGGCCGAGCGTGGCGGAGGCACCCGTCGCAGCGCTCCTCGGCCTGCCCCAAAGCTATCACACGGTGGCGGGCGGAAAACCATCCAAAACGGGGTGCCCGCGCGTGCGCGCGCGTACGCGCGCGGGGCCTCAAAAAATGAAAGCCCACTCCGCGGCAGGACGCGCCCAAATAGCGCTGCCGCGCCAGCTTCCCTTGCCCGCGCGACCGCCGTGGGACCGCCGGCGCGTCAGGCCTGGGCGAGGAGGGTCTTGAGCTCCTCGATGGCCCGCACGGGGCCGGGGTCCACGGCGCGCAAAGCGGCGAGGTAGATGGAGACGAGATCGCCCAGCAGCACCAGGGAGATGACGCGCTCCACCGAGGTCTGGCCGCGGGTCTGGGGGCGCAGGGTGAGGGCGGCGTAGGGGGCGATCAGGCGCTCGGTGAGCTCCATGCGGGCCTTCACCCGGGGGGGTATGTCGGAATCGTCGAGGAACACCGCCGCGAAGCGGCCCACCGTGGGGGCGCCCTCCCAGCCGACGAGCTCGTTGTGGTCGAGCTCGGGCAGTTCGTGGAAGAAGCAGGGGAGCTTGGCGTTCTCGTTGATCTGGGTCTTCCAGCGGTAGGCGATCGGGGAGGTGGGACCGGCGCCGTAGATCACGGGGGTGGTGCCGAAGAGTCCCCGGGCGATGGTCTTGGCCAGCGAGTCCTCCGGCGCGTCGGGGCCCCACTCGGCCACCAGCTGCTCGGTGTGGGAGGCGGCGACGTCGATCTCGGAGGTGAGGCGGGGTCCGGCGCCGCACAGGGCGGCAACCTCGAGGGCGGCCACCGTCATGTAGGCGACGGCCGCCCGCGGCTGAAAGCCGCCCGGCAGGGGGATCACGGGGACGCCGTCGGCGCGGGCCATCTCGGCCAGACGGCCGCCGGTGGTGGCCACGCAGCGACGGGCGCCGAGGGCGCCGGCGGACTCGTAGCAGGCGAGGGTCTCCTCGGTGTCGCCCGAGTAGCTCGCGCACAGGACCATCGTGTCGGGCATCGTCCACGGGGGCAGGCCGTAGGCGCGGGTGACGAAGATCGGCCGGGAGGCGTGATCGCCGAGGGCCGCCCGGGCGAGGGCGCCGCCGATGGCCGAGCCGCCCATGCCCGCCACCACGAGGCCGGCGGAGGTGTCCCAGTCGGGCATGATCGCCGACTCCACCCGCCAGAGAGCGTCGCGCAGGTGCTCGGGCAGGGCGAGCACGTCGGCGAGCTGGCCGGAGGGGTCCACGCGGGCGATGGCCTCGCGGGAGAGGGCTCCCTCGGGGGTGGCGATCGCCCCGCCGGCGGCCGCGCCGGGGGCGTCTGTGTCGGGTGTGCTCATCAGAACTTGACGGCTCCGTCGGGGAGGCTCACGCCAGGGAAGATACGCGCCCCCCGGGCGATCGTGTTGTCCGCCCCCACCGTCACGCCCTCGCCGAGCACCGCGCCGCCCTCGATGCGACAGCCGTCGCCGATGTGACAGCCGGCCGCCACCACGCAGTCGCGGAGCACGCAGTTGGCGCCCACGTGGGCCCCTCGCAGCAGCACGGAGCGCTCCACGGTGCTGCCCGGACCTACGTGCACGTCGGGGCCGAGCACCACGAGGCTGCCGACGTGGGCGCCGGGGGCGACCTTGGCGCCGCGCTCGATGACCGCCGGGGGAACGGCCCGGCCGTGGATCTCCGCGCCGGGGTCGATCGCCAGCCAGTCCTCCCCCAGACGGGCGCGGACGGCGGTGTCGACGTTGCCCTCGATGATGTCGAAGGTGCCCTGCAGGTAGCGGTCGGGGGTGCCGATGTCCAGCCAGTAGGCGTCGGCGGGGAAGCCGAAGAGGCCGTTGCCGATCAGCTGGGGCCACACCTCGCGCTCGATCGAGACGTTGCGGTTGGCGGGCACCAGCTCGAGGATCTCCCGCTGGAGCACGTAGGCGCCGGCGCTGATGAGGTTGGTGTCGATCTGGTCGGGGCTCGGCTTCTCGAGGAAGTCCCGCACGGAGCGGTTCTCGTTGAGGTGCACCAGCCCGTAGGCGCTGGGGTCCGCCACGGGGGCGAGCGCGAGCGTGGCCTTGGCGCCGGTGCGCTCGTGCTGGGCGATCTGGCCGGTGAGGTCGATGTCGGTGAGCACGTCCCCGTTGAGCATCAGAAAGCGCTCGTCCAAGAGCCGCTCGGCGTACTTCAAAGCGCCCGCCGTGCCGCGGGGATCGGGCTCCTCCACGTAGCGGAGCTTCACGCCGAGCCCGGAGCCGTCGCCGAGCACGTTGCGCACGCTGGTGGCGAGAAAGCCGCAGGACATGATCACGTCGTCGATGCCGTGGGACTTCAGCCACTCGAGCATGAAGGAGATGAAGGGCCGGTCCACGAGGGGCACAACGGGCTTGGGCACGGTGGAGGTGAGGGGCCGCAGGCGGGTGCCCTCGCCGCCCACGAGGATCACGGCCTGCATCAGGAGCGTCCCATCGCCGGCTCGCCCGCGCGGGCCTCGGGGGCGCCGTGACCGATCCCCTCGTAGGTCAGTCCGGCGGCGCGCAGGGCGGTTCCGTCGAGGGCGTTGCGGCCGTCGATCACGAGGTTGCCCCGCATCGCTCCGGCCACCTCGCGCCAGTCGAGGGCCAGGAACTGGGGCCACTCGGTGACGAGCACCGCGGCGTCCGCTTCGGCGAGCGCCTCCAGGGGCCCGGCGGCGTAGTCGAGCTCGGGCATCAGCGCCCGCGCCTGGGCCTCGGCGATCGGGTCGTAGGCGCGCACGTGGGCCCCCTCCGAGCGCAGGCGGGCGGCGAGCACGAGCGAGGAGGCGCCCCGCATGTCGTCGGTGTTGGGCTTGAAGGCGAGACCCAGCAG
>DATJMB010000059.1:0-2776 GCA_035508995.1 Solirubrobacteraceae bacterium
GTGGCGACGGTCGGGCAATTCACCTTCTGGGTGCGGCGCAGGCGCGCGAGCACGACCGTGACGGCGGGGTAGGTGGAGACGACGACGTCGGGCTCGTGCTCGGCGATGCGCTTGGCCAGAGGACGCGAGCCGAGCAGGCACAGCAGCTTGCGAGCCAGGCCGCGAATCGGGGCGACGCGCTCGAGCATGAGATAGACGACGGTGTAGGTCCAGGGGAAGAATCGAAGCTGCACGCGATAGCCGTCCTCGACAACCGGCTGCAGGAGCGGGCCCATCGCCGCGAGACCGTCGATGACGGTCACCTCGGTCGTCTCAGGGGAAGCGTCGAGCTGGCGCGCCAAGGCACGCGCGGCGGCGGCGTGGCCCTCGCCGACGTCGGCGGAGAGGATCAAGACGCGCTTGGGGCCGGGGGTACGGCTCGATGACGGTGTGCGGTGGCGGCGTGGCATACAGTTCAAGCCTTGCCCGTCCGGTGGACGGCGAGGCCCGCGCGTGCGCAAGGTGAAGGATGCTCGCAGAGCACGAAGACATGGAAAGCGTAGCGGTCGTGTCGAACGGTCGCACGCGCAGAAGCCCGGACGCTCGCTTGCCCGCGATGCTGAAGGCGCTCGGCGCGGTGGGCCTGGTGGGGGTGCCGGCAAGCGTGTTCGGCGTGCTGGCCGGCGCCGCGGGCGCGCCGACCTCCTATGTGCCGGGCCGCAGCGGCGGCTGGCCGGGATGGATGTCGGGACCGCTGCACGGACTGGGCCTGGGGATCTCCTCGTCGAGCTTTCAACTGCTGACGCTGGCGATGTGCGCGAGCTATGCGGCGGTGCTGGCGGCCTCGCGCGTCCTTTCGGGCAGGGCGATCGGGATCTCGATAGCGCTCGCCTACGCGCTGGTGCTGATGGGACCGCCGCTGATCTCCCAGGACGTCTTCGGCTACCTGGCGTTTGGGCGATTGGGGGCGCTGCACGGCCTGGACCCCTATACGCACGTGCCTGCGCAAGCTCCGACGGACGCGAGCTTTCCTTTCATCGGCTGGCCATTCCAGCATTCGCCGTATGGCCCTCTGTTCACTCTCGGCTCCTACGCGATCGCGCCGCTGGGCTTGGCGGGCGGCCTGTGGGCGTTGAAGGCACTGGCGGTCGGCGCGAGCTTGGGCGGGGTCGCTCTGGTGGCAAAGGCAGCGCGCAGGATGGGGCGCTCGGCGCGGGCGGCGGCTGTGTTCGTGGGGCTGAACCCGGTGTTGTTGGAGCTGGCTGCGGCGGGCGCGCACAACGACACGCTGGTGCTGCTCGTCTCGGCGGGCGCGCTTGCGCTCGCGGCCGGGCCGGGCGTTTCGTTTGCGGATCGGCGAGAGCGGGGGAACCGGTTTGGGAGGGATGGGTCCTACTCGCTGCGCTCGGCGGCGGCGCTGATGGCCGTGGGCGTGGGCGTGAAGGCCTCGGCGGGGCTAGCGCTTCCTTTTATGGTGTTGTCCCCGGGCACCTGGCGGGGGCGGGCTCGGGTCGCAGGCGGAGCGCTCGCGGCTCTGGTCTTGCTGGCGCTGGTCGCAGTCGTCGGCTTCGGCGCTCATGCGTTTGGCTTCGTGGACGCGCTGGGCGAGCAGCAACAGCTGATCGCGACGCACAGCCTGCCGGCGGAGACGGCGAGGTGGGTCGGGCTGGCGGGGCTGGCGGGCTGGTGGCGCGATCTGTTTGTGGCGGGCTTCGGCGTCGTGCTGGCGCTGACCTTGTGGCTCACGGCGCGGGGCGCCGATTGGCGCTCGATGGCCGGTTGGGCGACGCTTGCACTGGTGCTATCGACCGCCTGGCTGCTGCCCTGGTATGCGATATGGGCGCTGCCGCTGGCCGCTCTCGCCGACAGCCGCCGCCTGCGGTTCGCCACGCTCGTGTTCTGCGCCTACGCGATCCTGATCCACCTGCCGTTGGCCGACCCGCTGCTCAGCCCCGCTCGCCACCTCGCCCACCACCGCCTCGCGCGACGCTGAGGCGTCGAGCACGGTGTCGTATTCGCCGGTCTCGAGGTCACGGGCGACAGAGCGTTCGACTTCGGCGGGCGTGGCGTCGGGGCGCAGGCGGCGTACGCGCAGGGCGTCGAGGCGACGGAACTTGAGGATCTCGAGCACGTAGACGAGGTAGACGCTGGCGGCCCCGACGAGCGCCGCGAGGGCGAGCATGACCAAGAGCCAGCCGGTGCGGAGATGACCTTTGTGGTCTGAATAGGGGACGAAGCGCAGGGCCAAGGCCAGCCCGGCAAGCAAGAGCGTCCAGGCGTAGAGGTAGGCGATCGTGCGTCTGGAGGAGAAGCCGATGCGGGCCATGCGGTGGTGGAAGTGCTCGCTGTCGGCGGCGTAGATGGGGCGCCGGTACTTCAAGCGCTTGAGCACCACGAAAGTGGTGTCCAGGAAAGGCACGGTGAGCAAGATCAGGGGCAGCACGAAGGACACGACCACGGGCGTCTTGACGGCTGCCTCGACGGCCACCACCCCCATCAGCAGGCCGAGCAGGTTGGCGCCGCAATCTCCCATGAAGGAGGAGGCGGGCGGGAAGTTGTGGACCAGGAAGCCGAGTGCGGCGCCGGCGGTGATCGCCGCCAGGACGCCCGGTTCGGCGCGGTCGAGGTCGAAGGCGATGATCGCGAGGGTGCCGGCGATGATCACGCACACCCCGGCCGCCAGGCCGTCCACGCCATCGGAGAGGTTGACGATGTTCATCATCACGACGAGGCCGACCACGGTCAGGTCGGGACCGGCGTTGGTGGGACCTGCTTTGGGGAAGTGCAAGGTGCCGAC
>DATJMB010000060.1:0-2003 GCA_035508995.1 Solirubrobacteraceae bacterium
ACATCCGCGGCGCTCCCGATGCGCCCGTCACGCTGGTGGAGTACGGGGACTTCGAGTGCCCATACTGCGGCCGCGCCGAGCCCGCCATTCGCGAGCTGCTCTCCCAGTGGGGCGATGACCTGCGCTACGTCTTTCGCCACCTCCCCCTCTCTGACGTCCACCCCTGGGCCCAGCTCGCCGCCGAGGGGGCAGAGGCGGCCGCCGCCCAGGGGAACTTCTGGGGAATGTACGACCTGCTGCTCGCCCACCAAAACCGTCTCACGCCCGCCGACCTCCATCGCTACGCAGAGCAGCTCGGGCTCGACACGGATCGCTTCGCCGAGGAGGTCCGCCGCCGTGTCCACGCTCCCCGCATCAGGGCCGATGTCGCCAGCGCCGACGCCAGCGGCGTATCGGGCACGCCCTCCTTCTTCGTCAACGGCCGTCGCCATACGGGCGTCTATGACGTGGACACCCTCAGCGCCGCCGTGCGGGCGGCTCGCGCCCGGGCTCTCACGAACGCTCCCCAGGCGGTGGCGGCGGGCTCATGATCGCCAGCGCCACGCTCAGTCCCGCCTCCTGCCTGAGCGTGGCGATCCGCCGGCCCGGTTGCACCGCCTCGCGGATCGGGCTCGTCTTGCCCTCCATGTGCGCCACCGTGCGCTCGAGATCCTCCGTCACCGCCGCGAGACCCCAAAACCGTGCCGGCCCATCGACGCCGCCGGCCCGCCCGATCGCTTCCTCCGGTATCTGGATCACCTCCAGGATCTCAACCCCGAGCCGGAAGAACGCTTGACGTGGCGCCCCCGCCGGGGTGGGCTCCTCGCGCACGCGCCGCAGGTCGAGCCCCGCTCTCCGCAGCGCCGCCACAGTGCGATCGAGCGCCGGGGACATCGCCACGATGTGATCGATGCCGACGATCCCGTTGGCGTGCCTGGGGGCTCCCGCCGTCTCGGGCGGAGGTCTTCGCGAGCGCCGCGTGGGCAGGCCGTCGAGGTCTGTGCCGGCTATCTCCCGCAGCGACCAGTCCACCACTCCTCGAGCTCGCCCGACGCCGGCGAAGCGCACACGCACCGCTCCGAGCATGCAGGTGTCCTCCCGCACCGCGAAGCCGAGCGCCGACCAGCGCTCGGGCTCGTCCGCGATCAGTAGCTCGTCGATCGTCGCTGCGGCCATCGCCTCTCGCTATCCCCCCGAGCTCGCCTGCGCACTCCGGCGCCGTCTCCCCCCGCCAGCTCGCTGAGCTGCCGCGCACGCCGCGAGATCGCGCGCCAATCGCGCTCTGCGCGACTGAGCTCCTCCACGATCCACTCCGCCAGGTCGGCCGCACGTGTCACTTGCCCCTCGCACATCGCAGGTCTCCCGTCTCATCGAACACACGTTCGTATCCAGCGTAGGGCGTGGGGGCCATCGATTGGGTCCATTGCGTGGCTTGTCACGCCGCTGTGAGCAAGGTGTCACGCTTCTGTCACATCTCTCGGCGGCGAAGACACGTTTCGGCGCCGACGCGTGCGGGCGGCGGATGCGTGGGCATCTCCCGGTGCCGGTCCCGCCGGCCGTTACCCGGAGAGGCGTACGGGCAGCGTCTTGAGCTGGTTCAGGAACACCGACTCCACGATCGTGGGCCGGCCGTCCATCGCCATCGCGGGGTAGCGGGCGAGGGTCTCCTCAAAGAGGATCCGCAGCTCCAGCCGCGCCAGAGCCGTGCCCAGGCAGAAGTGCCGGCCGCCCGCCCCGAAGGCCTGGTGCTCGGGGTTGCGGCGCACGTCGAACCGGTCGGGATCGACGTAGCGCGACTCGTCGCGATTCGAGGACGCGTACCACATGACGACCTTGTCGCCCTCGCGGATCTTCTTCCCGCCGAGCTCGGTGTCGCAGGTGGCGGTGCGGCGGAAGTGGGCGAAGGCGGGGAACATCCGCAGCGACTCCTCCACGGCGGAGGGAATCAGGTCGGGATCCGCCAGCAGCAGGCTGCGCTCGGCGGGGTTCTCCATCAGCGCTTTCATGCCGCTGCAGTAGGTGGC
>DATJMB010000061.1:0-10378 GCA_035508995.1 Solirubrobacteraceae bacterium
CGGCGCCACACCGCTCCATCTCACCGAGGAGGACCCCAAGCGCGCCGTCCGCGCCGCCACCGATGGGCGGGGCGTGGACGTGGTGGTGGACGCCGTCGGCGATCCCGCGCCGCTGGCCCTCGCCGTCAGCCTCGCCCGCGACGCCGGCGTCGTCTCCGGCATCGGCGCCTACGCCGGCAGGGGAGAGGTGCCGCTGGGGCTGGCGTGGCTCAAGGGCCTCACCCTGCGCACCGGCCTGGCGAACGTGATCGCCCACGTCGACCGGGTGCTGGAGATGGTCTCCGCGGGCCTGCTCGACCCCGCGCCCCTGGTCACCCACCACATGAGCCTCGACGAGGCCCCCGCGGCCTACGACCTCTACGACCGCCGCGAGGCCCTGAAGGTCGTCCTCACGCCCTGAGGGCCGGTAGGCTTGCAGGCCATGAGCACAGCATCGATCGCCCTGCCCGACGCGCTGGACGACGCCGCCCGCGCCTTCCTGGCGGGCTCCCATGGCCTGCTGATCGGCGCCGAGCGCCCCGCCGCCGCGGACGGACGCACGTTCGCTAGCTTCGATCCCTCCAGCGGACGCGAGATCGCCCAACTGCCCCTCGCCGGCGCGCAGGACGTGGACGCCGCCGTGGCCGCCGCACGCGCCGCCTTCGCCGCCTGGTCGGTGGCGCCCGCGATGGGGCGCGAGCGGCTCATGTTCGCCCTCGCCCAGGCGGTGGAAGAGCACGCCCAGGAGCTCGCCCAGATCGAGTCTCTGGACAACGGCAAGCCCGTCAAGCTCGCCGAGCTCGTCGACGTCCGCGGCGCCGCCGCCCACCTGCGCTACTTCGCCGGCTGGCCGACGAAGATCGAGGGCGCCGTGCTGCCCGTGGCGGCCGGTCCGGGCATGCACTGCTACACACGCCGCGAACCGGTGGGCGTTTGCGGTCAGATCATCCCCTGGAACTTTCCCCTGCTGATGGCCTGCTGGAAGCTCGGTCCGGCGCTCGCCGCGGGCTGCACGGTGGTGCTCAAGCCCGCCGAGCAGACTCCCCTCAGCGCCCTTCGCCTCGGCGAGCTGGCCCTCGAGGTGGGCTTCCCGCCCGGCGTGGTGAACGTGCTCACCGGCGATGGCGGCACCGGCGCGGCGCTCGTCGATCACCCCGACGTCGACAAGATCGCCTTCACCGGCTCCACCGCCGTGGGCCGCGAGATCGGCGCCAAGGCCGGCCGGGCCCTCAAGCGCGTGACGCTCGAGCTCGGCGGCAAGTCGCCCAACATCATCCTCCCCGACGCCGACATCGACGCGGCCGTGGCGGGCGCCTTCCAGGCGATCTACTTCAACTCCGGCCAGGCCTGCAACGCCGGCTCGCGCCTGTTCGCGCCCGCCGAGCGCTTCGACGAGATCGTCGCGGCGCTCGCCGCCCAGGCCGCCGCCACTCCGCTTGGGCCCGGTCTCGAGCCGGGCACCCAGCTCGGCCCGCTGATCTCCGCCGAGCAACAGCAGCGGGTGCTCGGCTACATCGCCTCCGGCCGGGAGCAGGGCGCCGAGCTCGTCACCGGCGGCGAGGCCGCGCTGAGCGACAGCGGCGGCTGGTACGTGGCGCCGACGCTGTTCACCACCAGCTCCGACGAGCTCGCCATCTCCCGCGAGGAGATCTTCGGCCCCGTGCTCGTGGCCTCCCCGTACGACTCCGTGGAGGATCTCGCTGAGCGGGCCAACGCGGGCGAGTACGGGCTCGCCGCCGGCGTGTGGACGCGGGACGTCGCCAAGGCTCATCGCCTCGCGGCGCTGCTGCGCGCCGGCATGGTCTACGTGAACACCTGGGGCGCGGTCGATCCCTCCGCGCCGTTCGGCGGCTTCAAGGCCTCCGGCATCGGACGCGAGCACGGCCACGACGGCCTCGACGCCTACCTGGAGAGCAAGACGGTTTGGACGGCGCTCTAGGGGCCGAGGCTGGGGCCGGGACCGGCGTGCGGCCCGCCCTCGCCGGAGACGCGCGGCTGGTGCCCGCAGAGCCCCGCTCCAGCGCCCCCGTGCGGGCCTGGCGAGCGCCGCTGGCGGTCGCGTGCGGGCTCGTGATGGTCGCGGCGACCGTCGAGATCGTGCTCGACGCCTCCCAGCTGCACTCGCCGCTCGCGCCCAAATCGCCGCAGATCGCCTCCTGGCTGGCCTCGCTCGGCGGCGAGCGCCTGGGCTACCGCACGTTCCTGATCGCGATCCTCTCCTTCGCGCTCGCCTACGGCGTCCTCGTTTGGCTTGCCCGCGCGGGCGCGCCCGCGCGCGCGCGGGCATCCGAAAACGAAAACGAAAACGACAGCGACAGCGGGCGCCGCGAAGACGAACGCGGGATGTCCGCCAAGCGCTGGGCGATCGTGCTCGTGCTGGCGCTCGAGCTGATCGTGTTCGCCGGCCCGATCCTGATCTCCACCGACGTGTTCAGCTACATCGCCTACGCCCGCATGGGCGTGGTGCACGGCATCAACCCCTACCTGCACGGCCCCGACGCCATCGCCGGCGACCCCGTGTTCCGCTATGTCGGCCAGGACTGGCTGAAGGTGGAGACCGCCTACGGGCCGCTCTACACCCTGCTGAGCTACACCCTCGCGCCGCTCGGGGTGGTGGGAGCGCTGTGGGGGATGAAGCTCTACGCGCTGCTCGCCAGCCTCGCCACGCTCGTGCTGACCTGGCGGGTGGCGCGCAAGCTGGCGCTCGATCCGGTGTTCGCGCTGCTGGTGGTGGGCGCCAACCCGCTGTTCGTGATCTACGGCCTCGGTGGCGCCCACAACGACCTGATCATGCTTGCCCTGATGACCGGCGCGGTCGCGCTCACGCTCGCTGGTCGCGACGGGCTCGCCGGCGCGGCCGTGGTCGGCGGGGCGCTCGTGAAGGCCACCGTGGCGGTGATGCTGCCCTTCATGATCCTCGCCCGCCGCCGCTCCGCCACCGTGTACGGGGCGCTGGCGGCGCTCGCGCTCGGCGCGCTCGTGGGCTATCTCGCCTTCGGCGTGCACGGCGTGAACGTCGTCTCGGCGCTGAACCGCGACTCGGCGTTCGTCTCCACCGACAGCTTCCCCACCGAGCTCGCCCACCTGGTCGGCAAGCCGGGCGTGTTCCCCGCCGACCACGACCTGCTCAAGGCGGCGCTCGTGCTGATCTTGCTGCACCTGCTGTGGCGCACCTGGCGGGGCTATGACTGGGTGGCCGCCTCCGGCTGGGCGCTGCTGGCGATCTCCGTCACCAGCACCTGGCTGCTGGCGTGGTACATCCTCTGGCCGTTGCCGCTGGCGGTGCTCACGCGCGACCGGCGGCTGCTGTGGGCGACGCTGTTCGTGCAGGCGCTGTTCCTCGTGCACCAGACCTCCCCACTGTTCGCGCCCGTCGAATGAGCCGCGTGCGGTTGATAGAGACGACGCTGCTGGTGCTCGTGGGCATCCTGCTCGCGATCGCCACGATCGCCGATGTGCACCGCCAGGTGCACGTCAACCAGCGGCTGATCGCCGACGAGAGCACCTGGCGCGCCCACACCGGCCACGACTACCACAACCTCGCGATCGACCAGCGGCTGCTCGGCGAAGGCAGCGAGCGGGAGGTCGTGTGCGGCAACACCGCGCCCGGCGCCCCCAGGAGCCAGACGCAGATCTGCCTCGCGATCTGGGGGCCGGTGGTGAACGGCAGGCGCACGGTCCACGGCGGCTGGTACCTGCCGCCCGGGCTCGAACAGGACCAGCGCGGCAGGCGCTACGGCTGCTTCGGCGCCGCCGGAGAAGGCAAATGTCCGCGCTGAGCGCCGCTCCGGCCGCCGCGGAAGGGGGCTCGGCGCGCGCCGCTCGCCTGCCGGCGTGGTGGCCGCTGGCGCTGCTCACGCTCGTCGCGGCGGCCCTGCGCTTCGCCACCCTGGACCTGCAGAGCTTCTGGTACGACGAGGCCTTCACGCCCGTCCACGTGCTGCACCCCAGCCTGTGGGCCACGCTGCGCGCGGTGGTGCACCATGAGAACACCCCTCCGCTGTGGTACTTGCTGGCGTGGGCCGACACGCGGGTGCTGGGCACCGGCGAGGTGGCCCTGCGCTGGCCCTCGGCGCTGGCGGGCACCCTCACGGTGCCGGTGGCGTGGGCGATCGGGCGGGAGCTCACCGGCCGGCGCGCCACCGCGATCGCCACGGCCGCGCTCGTCGCCTTCAACCCGCTGCTGGTGTGGTACTCCCAGGAGGCGCGCGCCTACGGCCTGTTCGTGCTCGCCGCGGCGCTGGCCGTGCTCTGCTTCCTGCGCGCCCTGGCGGCGCCCACGCGGGGACGGATGGCGCTGTTCGTGCTCACCGGCGCGCTCGCGCTGCTGAGCCACTACTTCGCGGTCTTCCTGCTCGTGCCGATGGTGATCTGGCTGCTGTGCGAGCGCCGCAGCCGCCGCCCGGCGCTGCCCGCCGCGCTGGCGCTGGCGCTCGCCGGGGTGGCGCTGCTGCCGCTGATATCCGCCCAGGGGGGCCATGGCACCCAGTGGATCGGCCGCTGGGCGCTCTCCAGCCGCCTGCAGGCGATCCCCCAGTACTACCTCACGGGATACTCCGGCGCTCCGCTCGGCCACGGCGTCGAGCTGCTCGTCGCGCTGCCGATCCTGGCCGGCGTCGTCTACGGGCTGTGGCGGGTGCTCGAGCCGGCCGAGGAGCGCGGCGCGCTGATCGCGCTGGCGGTCTGCGCCGGGGGCGTGCTGCTGCCGCTCGTGCTCGCGCTGCTGGGAGCCGACTACCTGGCGCCGCGCAACCTCGTCGGCGTCGCCGTGCCCCTCAGCGCGCTGATCGCGATCGTGGTGGCCTCCAAACGCGCCGGCGCGGTGGGCGTGGCGCTGCTGGGCACGATCGCGCTGGCCTTCGCCGCGATCTCGCTCGACGTCGATCTGAGCCCCCGCCTGCAGCGCGGCGACTGGCGCGGCGTGGCCCACGCGCTCAGCCGGCCGGCGCCGGCGCCGGCGCGGGCGCTCGTCACCGTCGAGCTCGGCTCGGCGCCACTGGAGTACTACCTGGCGCCGCTGCGGGTGCTCGCGCCGGGGCGCACGGTCACCGTCAGCGAGATCGACGAGACCGGCTACGCCCCCCTGCGGCCCTCCGCCGGCGAGCCGCCGGCGCCGGGCTTTCGCCTCATTGCCCACCGCGACGTCGAGGGCCTGGTCGTCTACCGCTTCGTCTCCTCGCGTCCGCGAACCGTCTCGGAGGCGGCGCTGCGCCGCGACACGATCACGCTGGCCCACCCCGAGGTGCTGGTGCCGGCCCGCTGACGCCCGCTCGGCTGTGCAAAATGTCGCGCGAAGTGTTCGCCGGCACGAAAATGGTTAGCTTTCCCGCATGCCCGCTTCGACCGTAAAGGCACCGAGTGACGCTCGGGTCGCGTTGGAGCGGGCGCGAGATCACCTGCTGGGCCTCCAGAGCGAGGCGGGCTGGTGGCAGGGGGAGCTGCAGACGAACGTGACGATGGACGCCGAGGACATGCTCCTGCGGGAGTTCCTCGGCATCCGGCGGGCCGACGAGACCGAGCGCTCGGCGGCCTGGATCCGCTCCCAGCAGCGCGCGGACGGCAGCTGGACGAACTTCCACGACGGGCCCGGCGAGCTCTCCACGACGATCGAGGGCTACTGGGCGCTGCGCCTGGCGGGCGACGATTCCCGGCAGCCGCACATGCGCGCGGCGGCCGCCTTCGTGCGCGCCCACGGCGGCATCGAGCGGGCGCGCGTGTTCACCCACGTGTGGCTCGCCCTGTTCGGCCTGTGGTCGTGGGACGCCGTGCCCGCGCTGCCCCCGGAGATCGTGCTGCTGCCCCGCTGGGTGCCGCTGAACATCTACGACTTCGCCTGCTGGGCGCGCCAGACGATCGTGGCGCTGGCGCTCGTCAAAGCCCACCGGCCGGTGCGCCCGCTCGGCTTCGGTCTCGACGAGCTGCACGTCTCCGGGCCGGGCCTCGCCGGCGCGCCCGCGGGGGCCCCGGTCGCGAGCGCCGGCGCGGCCAGCGCGACGCGCGAGGGCTCCTGGCACGGGCGCCTGCTGGGGCGGCTCGACCGGGTGCTGCGGGCCTACGAGCGCCGGCCGCTGCGCCCGCTGCGGCGGCTCGCGCTCGGCCGGGCGGAGCGCTGGGTGGTGCGCCGCCAGGAGGCCGACGGCTCCTGGGGGGGGATCCAGCCGCCGTGGGTGTACTCGCTGATGGCGCTGCACCTCGGCGGCTACCACCCCGAGCACCCGGTGATGCGGCGCGGCCTGGAAGGCCTCGAGCGGTTCATGGTGGAGGACGAGGACGATGGTCATGGACCCCGCCCACCCGGCGCCCCGGCGGGTGCCAGCCGGCGCCTGGAAGCGTGCCAGTCGCCGGTGTGGGACACGGCGCTCGCGGTGGTGGCGCTCGCCGACGCCGGCGTGCCCGGCGACGATCCCGCGCTGGTGCGGGCGGCCGAGTGGCTGCTCGACGAGGAGGTGGGGCAGGTGGGGGACTGGGCGGTCGCCCGGCGGGGCCTGCCGCCGGGGGGCTGGGCGTTCGAGTTCGCCAACGTCAACTACCCCGACGTGGACGACACCGCCGAGGTGGTGCTGGCGCTGGCGCGCGTGCGCGGCGACGCGAGCCTCACGCGCCGCATCGACGCGGCGGTGACGCGGGCCGCGCGCTGGCTCGCCGGCATGCAGAGCCGCGGCGGCGGCTGGGGGGCGTTCGACGCGGACAACACCCGTTCGCTGGTGCGGGAGCTGCCGTTCCTGGACTTCGGCGAGGTGATCGACGAGCCGAGCGCCGACGTGACCGCTCACGCCCTGGAGATGCTGGCGGCGCTGGGGCGGCTGGACACGCCGCCGGCGCGGGGCGGGATGCGCTGGCTGCTCTCCGAGCAGGAGCCCGACGGCTCCTGGTTCGGACGCTGGGGCGTCAACCACTGCTACGGCACCGGTGCGGCGGTGCCGGCCCTGATCGCGGCGGGCGTCTCGCCGGCCGATCGCTGCATCCGTCGCGCGGTCGCGTGGCTGCGGGACCACCAGAACGAGGACGGCGGCTGGGGCGAGGACCCGCGCTCCTACGACGATCCGGCGTGGGTGGGGCGGGGGGAGAGCACGGCCTCGCAGACCGCCTGGGCGCTGCTGGCGCTGCACGCCGCGGGCGAGGTCGCCTCGCCGGCGCTGGCGCGGGGGGTGGCATGGCTCGTGGAGCGCCAGCGCGAGGATGGCACGTGGGACGAGCCGCAGTACACCGGCACGGGCTTCCCCTGCGACTACTACATCAACTACCACCTGTACCGGCTCACCTTCCCGGTCATGGCGCTCGGACGGTGCCTGGCGGCCGATCGCGGCGCGCCGGAGCTGCCCGCGGCCGCCCTGGAGTGATGCACGACGCGGCCGTGATGGGGCGGGCCGGCGGGGAGAACTTCCCGGTTGCCAGCCGCGTGCTGCCACGGCGCTCGCGCACGCACCTGCTGGCGCTCTACGGCTACGCGCGGCTGGTGGACGAAGTGGGCGACTCGCCGCGCGGCGACCGCTCGCCGCAGCAGGCCGCGCAAGAGCGCCTGGCGGCGCTGGAGGAGCTCGAAGCGGACCTCGACCGCGCCTACGCCGGTCGCGCCCGTCACCCGCTGCTGGCGCGCCTGACGCCGACGCTGCGGGCGTGCGAGCTTCCCCGCGAGCCCTTCGTGCGCCTGATCGAGGCCAATCGCATGGACCAGCGGGTGAGCGCGTATGAGACCTGGGAGCAGCTGGCCGGCTACTGCGAGCTCTCGGCCAACCCCGTGGGGGAGCTCGTGCTGCGCATCTTCGGGCTCGCCACGCCCGCACGGATCGCACGCTCGAACGAGATCTGCACGGCGCTGCAGCTGGCCGAGCACTGCCAGGACGTGGCCGAGGACCTGGCGCTGGGGCGGATCTACCTGCCGGCCCAGGACCTCGAGCGCTTCGACTGCGGCGTGGCGGAGCTCGCGGCGGCACACGCCGGCGCGTCGCTGCGGGCGGTGCTGGCCTTCCAGGTCGCCCGCGCCCGCGAGCTGCTCGCGCGCGGCGGGGAGCTGATCGGCACGCTGCCGGGGCTGCGCGAGCGCCTCGCGGTGGCGGCCTTCGCGGCCGGTGGCCGGGCGGCGCTCGACGCGATCGAGGCGGCCGGCTTCGACGTGCTCGCCGGCCCGCCCCGGGCGGGGCGCTGGCGGCGGGCGCGGGCTCTCGGCGCCACGCTGCGGGAGAGCCGGCGATGACGCTGGGGCAGGCATACCGGCACTGCGAGCAGACCACGCGACGGGAGGCGGGCAACTTCTACTACGGCATCCGCCTGCTGGCGCCCGCGCAGCGGCAGGCGATGTGCGCGGTGTACGCGTTCGCGCGTCGCGTGGACGACATCGGCGACGGGTCGCTGGCGCCGGCGGCGAAGCTCAGCGGGCTCGAGCGGGAGGCGCGGGCGCTCGCGCGCCTGCCGGGCGCCGTCGACGAGGACCCCGTGCTGATCGCCCTGGCGGACGCCTACCAGCGCTTCCAGATCCCGCCCGACGCCCTGCCGGCGCTGATCGACGGGGTGCGGATGGACGTGGAGGGGGTGCGCTATGAGACCTTCGAGGAGCTGGTGCTCTACTGCCGGCGGGTGGCGGGCGCGATCGGCCGCGCCTGCCTGGCGATCTTCGGCCTGCGCCGGCGTGGCGAGGGCGAGCGCGTCGAAGCAGCGCAGCTGGCTGACGATCTCGGCGTGGCGCTGCAGCTGACGAACATCCTGCGGGACCTGCGCGAGGACGCCGAGCACGGTCGCGTGTACCTGCCGGCGCAGGACATCCGTCGCTACGGCCTGCTCGCCGACGGCCAGGAAGCGCAGGCGCCGGCGCTGCTGGCGGGCCTTGCCGCCACCGCGCACAGAGGGTATGAGAGCGAGCTCGAGGATCTCGCCTCGCTGTGCGCCCTGATGCGCTTCGAGGCCGATCGCGCAAGCGGCTGGTTCGAGCGGGGGATCGTGCTCACCGAGCAGCTCGATCGGCGCAGCGCGGCGTGCGTGCTGGCGATGGCGAACATCTACCGGCGGCTGCTCGTGCGGATCGAGGACGAGCCGCTGCGGGCGCTGCAGGAGCGGATGGCGCTGCGGGGGCACGAGAAGGCGTGGGTGGCGACGCGCAGCATGTTCGGGGACCTCGTCGGCCGCCACGCGTGAGCTCCACCGGCGCGCGGGTGACGGTGATCGGCGGCGGCCTCGCGGGCATCGCCTGTGCGCTGGACTGCGCCGAGGCGGGCGCCGAGGTGCGGCTGCTGGAGGTCAGGCGGCGACTGGGCGGGGCGGTCTATTCCTTCGCCCGCGAGGACATGCGCCTCGACAACGGCCAGCACGTCTTCCTGCGCTGCTGCCACGCCTACCGGGCGCTGCTGGCGCGCCTGGGCAGCGAGGCGCTCACGCGGGTGCAGGAGCGCCTGGCGATCCCCGTGCTGAGCCCGGATCGTCCTCCGGCGATGCTCGCACGGGGCCGGCTGCCGGCGCCGCTTCACCTCGCGGGTGCGCTCGCGCGCTATCCCCATCTCACGCTCGCCGAGCGGATGGGGGCGGCGCGGGCGGCGCTCGCGCTCGCGCGGGCGGACCCCGAGGAGCGGGCGCTCGATGAGATCGGCTTCGGCGAGTGGCTTGCCCGTCACGGACAGGGCCAGCGGGCGATCGCGGCGCTGTGGGATCTGATCGCGCTGCCGAGCCTCAACCTGAAGGCCGCAGAGGCCTCGGCGGCGCTCGGCGCGTTCGTGTTCCAGACGGGCCTCTTCGCGCGCGCGGACGCCGGGGACATCGGCTTTCACGAACGGCCCCTGGGCGAGATCGTGGATCTGCCGGCGCAGCGAGCGCTCGCGCGGGCCGGCGTGGAGGTGCGACTCGGCTGGCGGGCGCAGGCGATCGCGCGAGCGGACGGGGGCTTCGCGGTGGTCGGCGCCGACGGGGAGAGGGTGGCCGGCGAGGCGGTGGTGGTGGCGGCGCCCCACGCCCGCGCGGCGGGCCTGATCGAGCCTTTGCTGCCGGAACAGGCCAAGCGGCTGCGCCAGATCGGCAGCTCGCCGATCGTCAACGTCCACATCGTCTATGACCGGCGGGTGTGCGACGAGCGCTTCGCCGCCGGGGTGGGAAGCCCGGTGCAGTACCTGTTCGATCGCAGCGCCACCGGCGGGATCCCCCCGGGATGTCAATATCTGGCGGTGTCCCTGTCGGGCGCGGAGCCGGAGATGCAGATGAGCGTGGAGCGCCTGCGCGAGCGCTACGTGCCGGCGCTGGCCGCGCTGCTGCCGCGCGCGGCGCAGGCCAAGGTGGAGCGCTTCTTCGTCACCCGCGAGCACGCCGCCACCTTCCGCGCCGCTCCGGGGGTGGGCGCGCTGCGGCCGCGGGCGCGCACTTCGCTGGCGGGCCTCGTGCTGGCGGGAGCGTGGACGGACACCGGCTGGCCGGCGACGCT
>DATJMB010000062.1:0-9504 GCA_035508995.1 Solirubrobacteraceae bacterium
TGATCCACGTCAAAGCGCTGCGGCGCGCCCGAGCCTAGAGTGCCCACCATGCTTTCGTCCATCGCGTCTCTCGGCAGAGCGCGATGAAGGGCCTCCGCACGATCCTCCCCCCGCGTGCGGAGGCCTTCTCATTTCAGCCTCTCTTATTAGAGCTCAGATGCTCGCGGGATCGAGCCCGCGCCGCTGGCAGGCGGCGGCAAAGCCGTTCTCCAGCAGGCACGCGACCGTCATCGGTCCCACCCCGCCCGGCACCGGCGTGATCGCGCCCGCCACCTCAGCCACCGCCGCGAAGTCCACGTCCCCCACGAGGCCGCTCTTGTTCTGAGCCTCCCGCGGCGTCAGCCGGTTCATGCCCACGTCGATCACCACCGCCTCCGGCTTGACGAAGTGGCGCTCGATCAGCCGCGCCCGCCCCACCGCCGCGATCAGCACATCCGCCCGCCCGCAGACCTCCGCGAGGTCTCTCGTACGCGAGTGACACACCGTCACCGTGGCGTTCTCCGCCAGCAGCAGCTGCGCCATCGGCTTGCCGAACAGGTTCGAGCGGCCCACCACCACCGCCTCCGCTCCTTCGAGCTTGGCCTCCACGCTCGCCAGCAGCTCCAGCACCCCCAGGGGCGTGCAGGGCCGCAGGCCCGGCCGTCCGAGCGACAGCAGCCCGGCGTTGACCGGCGTCAGCCCGTCCACGTCCTTGGCGGGGTCGATCAGGCCGGTGAGCGCCGCCCCGTCGAGATCCCCCGGCAGCGGCAGCTGCAGGAGCACGCCGCTAACCGTCACGTCCTGGTTCAGCTCTCCCAGCAGCTCCGCCACCTGCTCGTGCGAGGCCGTAGTCGGCAGCCGCCGGTCGAGCGCCGTCATCCCCACCTCCCGGCAGGCCCGCTGCTTGCCGCCCACGTACACGGCCGAGGCCGGATCCTCCCCCACGAGCACCGTGGCCAGCCCCGGCGTGACGCCGGCTGCGGCCTTCAGCTGCGCGACGTCCGCCGCCACCCGCTCACGCACCCGCGCCGCGATCGCCTTGCCGTCGATGATCTTGGCCGCCATCGGCCTGATCGTATGGCCCGCCCGTCGCCCGTGCGTCGCGCCCCCCGCCGTCGGGATGCTCGCTCTCAGCGCCGTCGCGACACCGGCGCGTACTCGGCCATCAGCTTGCGCTCCGAGCCGTCGCCGGCGAAGCGCACCACGATCACCCCGCCCGGCTCCACTCCCGTCACCACACCGTCGCCGAAGGCCGCGTGCACCACGTCCTCGCCCATCCGGAACACCCGCTCGGGGGGCAGCTCGTTCGCGGCCCGGGCGCTGGCCTGGCCGGCGCGCGACCACTCGTTTTCGCGGTGCCCGCGCGCGCGCGCGCGTACGCGCGCGGGCACCCCGTTTTGAGAGCCTTCTCCCGCCAGCCGGCTGATCGTGAGCTCCTCCTCACAGTCGCTCAGCTCCGCCGGGATCTCATCCAGGAAGCGGCTGCGCAGGCCGTAGCTCGGCGCGCCGAACACCATCCGCCGGCGGGCGTAGGTGAGGTAGAGCTCGCGCATCGCCCGCGTCACCCCCACGTAGAACAGCCGCCGCTCCTCCTCCAGCCCACCCTCCTCGAGCGCCCGCGAGTGCGGGAACACCCCGTCCTCGCAACCCGCGATCAGCACCACCGGGTACTCGAGGCCCTTGGCGTTGTGCAGCGTCATCAACGTCACGAGCCCCTCCTCGTCGCGCCGCGCGTCCGCGTCCGCCACCAGCGCCAGCTGCTGCAGGAACAAGTCGAGAGTGCCCTCCCCCTCGCCGGCGCTCTCGCCGCCATCGTCCGCCCCCATGCCCCGCTCAGCGCCCCGGCCTTCGCCGTGCGTGACGTCGAACTCGCGCGCCACCTCCACCAGCTGCTCGAGGTTTTCGATCCGCCCCTGCGCTTCGATCGTCTTCGCCGCGCCCCCCATCGCTTCCGCCTCCAGCGCCTCCAGGTAGCCGGACCGCGCGAGCACCGCCTCCAGCAGCTCCGCCACCGGCGTTCCCCGCGCGGCGAGCTCCGCGAGCTCGGCCATCGTCTGGGAGAACCGCCGCAGCGACTTCACCGCCGCGGCCCCGAGCCCGGGGATGGCCTGCGCCTGCGCGGCCGCCTCCCACACCGAGACCCCCACCGTCGCCGAATGCCCCACGATCCGCCCGAGCGAGGTCTGCCCGAGCCCCCGCCGCGGCGAGTTGGCGATCCGCGTGAAGCTCACCACGTCGAACGGGTTGGCGATCCACGACAGGTAGGCGATCGCGTCCTTGATCTCCGCCCGCTCGTAGAACTTGGTGCCGCCGATCACCTGATAGGCGATCTCCCGGCGCACCAGCGCGTCCTCGATCACCCTTGACATCGCGTTGGTGCGGTAGAGCACCGCGATCTCCGCCCGGCCCGTGCCCTCGTCGAGGAGACGCTCGATCTCCCCCACCACGAAGCGCGCCTCGGCGTGCTCGTCCTCGAGCTCCCGCACGTGCACCGGCGCCCCCTGCCCGAGATCGCTCCACAGACGCTTGGCGATGCCGCCCCGGTTGTTGGCGATCACCGCGTTCGCCGCCGAGAGGATCGTCTGCGTCGAGCGGTAGTTCTGCTCGAGCTTCACCACCCGCGCGTCCGGGAAGTCCTGCTGGAAGTCGAGGATGTTGCGCACGTCCGCCCCCCGGAAGCCGTAGATCGACTGCGAGTCGTCGCCCACCACCGCCAGGTTGCGGTGACCCTCCAGCTGCACCCGCTGGCCCCGCGCCGGCGCCGTGCCGCCGCCCACCAGCAGCTGCAGCAGCCGGTACTGGGCGTGGTTGGTGTCCTGGTACTCGTCCACGAGCACGTGCCGGAACGTCTGCCCGTAGCGCCTGCGCGCCTCCTCGTAGAGCTCCAGCAGGTTCACCGTGCGGAACAGCAGGTCGTCGAAGTCCATCGCGTTCATCGCCATCAGCTCCCGCTCGTAGAGCTCGTACACGTCCGCCACCAGCTCCTCGAAGGGCGATCCCACCTCCCGGCGGTAGTCCTCGGCGCTCTGCAGCCGGTTCTTCGCGGCCGAGATCTGCCCGTTGAGCGCCGCCGGCGTGAAGCGCTTGGGGTCGACGCCGAGCTGCTCGATGCAGCGCCGCACCAGCCGCCTGCTGTCCGCCTGGTCATAGATCGTGAACTGTCGCGTGTACCCGAGCCGCTGCGCCTCGCCGCGCAGAATCCGCGCGCAGGCCGCGTGGAAGGTCATCAGCCACATTCCTCGCGTGGCCCTGCCGAGCAGCCCCTCCACCCGCTCGCGCATCTCCTGGGCGGCCTTGTTGGTGAACGTGATCGCGAGGATCTCACCCGCCTGTGCCTGCCCGGTGTAGATCAGAAACGCGATCCGGTGGGTGAGCACCCGCGTCTTGCCGCTGCCCGCGCCCGCGAGGATCAGCAGCGGCCCCTCGCCGTGCGTCACGGCCTCCCGCTGGGGCTCGTTCAGGCCCGCGAGCAGCGCCTGCAGGCGCTCCCCCGCGGCGTCCTCCTCGGGCCCTCCCGGCGGTCCCTCCTCGAGGGCCGCCACGCGCTCCACCCGCTCGCTCATCTCACGCTTTCGCTCGTCCTCGGCCACCAACCCAGCATAGGGTTCGCGCCGGATCGGCCGCCGTCCGTCAGCCGCCCGCCGGATTGCGCCCGCGCACGGTCCGCAGCGGCGTCACCTTCGCCACCGGCTCCTCGGCGACCGTCTGCCCCGAGAGCTCCCTGACGACCCGTTCCAGCTCCCCGATGCGGCTCGCGAGCCGCTCGATCGCCTCCGCGATCGGGTCCGGCAGGTGGATCCAGTCGGCATCCGGGCCCTCCACCCGCACCCCGTCCACGCTCACGGGATGACCCGGGTTGCCGACCACCGTGGAGTTGGGCGGCACGTCGGTGATCACCACCGTGTTGGCCCCGATCTTGGCCCCGTGGCCCACCACGATCGGGCCCAGCAGCTTGGCCCCGGAGCCGATCGTCACGTTGTCCTGCACCGTGGGATGGCGCTTGCCGGTCGCAAAGCCCGTGCCTCCCAGCGTGACCCCCTGATAGAGCGTCACGTCCCTGCCGATGTCAGCCGTCTCGCCAATCACCACCCCGGAGCCGTGATCGATGAACAGCCCCTCCCCGATCCTCGCCGCCGGGTGGATCTCCACGCCCGTCACCGTCCGCGCCAGCAGCGCGATCGCCCGCGGCAGGAGCGGCACCCCCGCGGCGTGCAGCGCGTGGGCGATGCGGTGCGCCAGCAGCGCGTGGATGCCCGGCCACGTCGCCAGGATCTCCACCGGCCCGACCCCGCGCGCCGCCGGGTCCCGAGCGCGGGCGGCCGCCACGTCCCGGCGCAGCTCCCGCACCACCTGTCCGAACGCGCCCAAGCCAGACATGCGTTGAGGGTAGCGGGGCTGCCAACGGGTTCCCGCGACGCCTCCGTGTACCACGAGTGTTGCGTCTGACGCCGCACGGGGGATGGCCGCGTGCTGGTGGCACGTGGCCATCCGGCGGGTGGCGTCAGGGGGTGAAGAAGGCCTGGGAGATGTAGCGCTCGCCGGAGTCGGGCATGATCGCGAGAATCCGCTGGCCCGCCGACTCCGGCCGCCGGGCGATCTCGAGCGCCGCCCACAGGGCCGCCCCGCAGGAGATGCCGGCGAGCACCCCCGTGCGACGGGCGCACGCCCAGGCGGTTTGGATGGCGTCGTCGTCGGCCACCGCCACGATCTCATCCAGCAGCTCCCGGTCGAGCACCGGCGGCACGAAGCCCGCGCCGATGCCCTGGATGCGGTGGGGTCCCACCGGGCCGCCGGAGAGCACCGCGGAGCTCCGGGGCTCCACCGCCACGATCCGCAGCTTGGGGTTTCGCTCCCGCAGGTAACCCCCAGCGCCGGTGATGGTGCCGCCCGTGCCCACCCCCGCCACCAGCACGTCCAGGCGCCCATCGAGCGCCCGCTCGATCTCGGGGCCCGTCGTGCGGCGGTGGATCTCCGGGTTGGCGGGGTTCGAGAACTGGTCCGGCAGGAACGAATCGGGCCGGCTGGCCATCGCCCGGGCCGCCGCCACCGCCTCGCCCATGCCCCCCAGCGACTCCGTCACCTGCACCGTCGCCCCGTAGAGCCGCAGCAGGCTCTCTCGCTCCCGGCTCATCCCCTGGGGCAGGGTCAGGACGAGCTCATAGCCCTTGGCGGCACACACGAACGCCAGCGCGATCCCCGTGTTGCCGGAGGTGGCCTCCACGATCGTGCTCCGTCCCGGCTCGATCCGCCCCTCCGCCTCCGCCGCCTCGATCATCGCCACCCCGATGCGGTCCTTCACCGAGCCGCCCGGGTTGCGCGACTCGAGCTTGGCCACCAGCTCCACCCCCCGCTCCCGCGCCTGCTCGGGCAGGAGCTCGCCGAGCGATACCACCGGGGTGTCACCCACGAGCTGGGAAATGTTGATCGGAATTCGAGACATCTCGAAGCCCGACCATACCGGCGCGTGGGCACCGGCGAGAGCCCGCCTTCGCTAACCCGGGGGGCGCACGCGCTTGTTGGCCTTCGCCGCGACCAGATGGGCCCTGGCGCTGTGTGTCTGCGTGGGCGCCGGTCTGGAGCGCACCAGCCGCAGCGAGACCGTCAGCTTGCCGTGGCCCGCCGCCAGCAGCGCACGACCCGCGCGTGTGAGCTTCACCCGCACCGTGCCATTGTGCCCCGCCACAAGCGTGAAGGCACCTGCGCCGATCGTCACCTTGCGCACGCCGGCCTGTCCCGCGCCCACGCGCCGCACTCGCTTGGAGATCGAGAGCGTCACCCGGCCCGCGCAGCGTCCCGTGCCACTCGCGCGCAGTCTCACGACGGCCCGGCTTTTGCGATCCACGCTCAGCCGCGAGCTCACGAGCCGCACCCCACAGCTCGCCGGGCGGGTCTCGCTCACAGCCAGCACCTGGCCGCCGGCGCTCGTGCTCTGGCTCGAGCTCGAGCCCGCCGATTGCCCGCCGGAGCTTCCGCCGGTGGGCCCCGGTGGTTCTTCTTCGTTGTCGGGCGGCGGTTCCTTCAGCACGGGCGGGCCCTGGAAGACCCACGCCGCTCCCATCCTGCCGTCGCCGGCTTCCCCTTCCTCACCGAGCGCCCCGACCAACGAGGTTTCGCCGTCGCTGGAGATCGACACGCTGCGACCGAACTGTTCGCCGGGCTGTTCGCTACCGAGGAAGAAGCCAAAGCGCGTCCAGCTCCCGTCGGCGCGCTTGAACATCCATGCGCCTCCCGTCCGTCCGCCGCGGGAGCCCTTTGCCGCCGCCTCTCCGATCAAAGCCACGTCGCCGTCGCCAGAGAGCGCCACACCCGAGCCGAAGTCCTGCTCCCGCGCCCCGATTTCGCTTTCCAGCTTGCCCCCCTGGGCGCTCCACTGGGAGCCCGAACGCGTGAACACCCACGCCGCGCCGATGCCTTCGGCGTCGTGTGGTGCGGCGACCATCGCGGTTGAGCCGTCAGGCGAGAGCGCCACCGAGCCGCCGAACTGGCCTGCGCCCACCTCGCCCGCGCCCGTGAGCCTGCCGGGCTGCTGCGCCCAGCTTTGCCCTTCGGGCCCCGTCCGTTCGAAGATCCAGGCCGCCCCCACGCCCGCGC
Organism: Solirubrobacteraceae bacterium; assembly: GCA_035508995.1. Taxonomy (GTDB): domain Bacteria; phylum Actinomycetota; class Thermoleophilia; order Solirubrobacterales; family Solirubrobacteraceae; genus Palsa-744. The sequence goes on from DATJMB010000062.1 coordinate 6,571, forward strand.
CGTCGCTCGGGCCGCCCACGAGCGCCGTGGAGCCGTCGAAGGAGAGCGCCAGCGTCCGCCCGAAGTGAGCTTCCGGGTCTCCTTCGGCGTCTGTGAGATGCGCCTGTTCGCGCCAGCCGCCGCCGGAGGACGTGAAGGCCCAAACGCCCCCCGCGGACTGGTTTTCGCCGGTCGCGCCGACCAATGCCGTGCGCCCGTCACCCGATAGGGCCAGCCCGTGGCCGAAGTGGCCCACCCCCTGCTCGTCCTTCGGCGTGAGCCGCGTCGGCGCCGACCAGACGCCTTCGTCGAGGTGGAACACCCATGCCGCGCCCACGCCCGCGCGGTTGCCCGGAGCCCCCACGAGTGCCGTGGAGCCGTCGGCGGAGATCGCCACCGCCCGGCCGAAGTGTCCCGCGCCGATCTCTTCCGCGCCCGCGGTGAGCTTCGCCACCTGCTTCCAGGCGCCTTCCCGGCGCACGAACACCCATGCCGCCCCCCGGCCTTCGCTGTCGAAGGGGCCGCCCACGAGCGCCGTCTGGCCGTCAGCCGACAACGCCACGCTGTTGCCGAGCTCGGCCGGCCCTTCCTCGGCTTCCGAGCCTTCGCCAGCGGCCACGAGCTCCACGCCTTCGGGCTTTGCTTCCCCTTCGCCCGCCATCGCGCTCGCCGCGAGCGATCCCGTGCCAAGCGCCAGCGTCGCGCCGACCCACGCCAGCACGAGCAGCCAAACGGGCACACGCCTCCCACGACGTACGCCCGCAACCTTCCCTAGTTGCAACCACATAGCTTGAACTGCACCTCTCCGTCACCTCTGCGCCGGACCCGCCCTCTCGGGTGCCGATGCTGTCTCTAGCCTTCCAAGCTAGCTCCACGGCCGCGGAAAGTCAATGGTAAACGGTCGCGTTGCACAACGTCAGGGCATGAAGCGGAGCGTCCTAGCCATGCTCCACTCGTCTTCACGGGACCCGCACTTGGGAGCCGATATGGCGCAAGGAGGCGCGATCAGCCTCAGTTCCCCTCCCCCAACTCATCAACGATCAGAGGAACCCGGATCGATCTAGCGAGATTACCGTCAACGTACAACTCTACGTTGTAGAGTCCAGGCCGAACGATGAAGAGGGGCAGGCTAAGGCCGATCTGCATGAATCGCCGCTCGCCCTCCAACAGCAGCGACGGCTCGGATTCTGGGATGCTCTCGAAATCGAGCGGCCGAATGTTTGGCCCAACCGGGCCAAGAACCGCGACGCGAAACTGATGAGCTTGCTGGATGTCTGCCACCTCGACCTCGAACCGGATGAACGCCGCCACGCCGAGCGGATACGGCAACCTCGGCACCACAAACCGGCTGAGACCCCCGCCATGGATGTAGAACTTGCCATCTCCCGGCGTGCTCGCAGCGTCGGCAAGAAAGAAGGCATCAAGCCGCATCGGACCGACTTTCTAGCAACTCCGGGAGGAAGAGCTTCTCGGGGGTCTGATGGAAGCGGGAGACGGCCACATGGACGAGCAACGCTTTCCATTGCCAATCAGCGATCTGGCCCGACCTCTTGCACTCGGCGAGTACCGACGCCGGTAGCCCTTGCTCGCGCGTCAGGTCCACGACTTGATCCGCAATTGAGCCGTCACCTTCGACGAAGAAGAAGTCGAGATGGCTGCCGCTCCTGATCAGTTCGAGCTTCTCGCCGAATACTTTGGCGGGCTTCAACGGCGCCACCTGCAGCATGACACGATCGGCCTGGCTCGACCGCTCGGATCTTCTCGCCGCCCGTTCGTAGTCTTCGCACGCACATCCGTGTGAGGTGATGATCCCTCGGCCCTTCGAGTCAAGCTTTGCCTTGCCGCGCTCCCACTTCACGAACGGGACGTCCGCGAGGATCATCCCTTGGTCGAGGAGGACCTTCGGATCGAGGTGTTGGAGTGCTTTTCGCGGGGCCAAAGCCCCATAATGCTAATCGTCGAGGAGGTCGACAATCTCAAGACGATCAGCGAAAGCCGATCTCTGCGACGGCTGCGCGACCTTGGACCACTTCTCGTAGTCGATCCCTTCGGGCCAGTTGTGCGAGTCGAGCCAGGATGTCTCATCCGCTTCTGGTGCCGGATCATCCGTAAGGACGAGTGTGCTTATCGCCAGATCGACTGCGGCAGACTGCGTCGATCGGGTCGCTCGCTTGGGGGGATCAAGGACGGGCGTCATCTCCGGCACCTTTCGCACGTGGCAAGCATCGACCCTCCTCCCATCCTCATAATTGTCGCATCGCGACTCTCAACGAGTGTTGCCATGCCCGAGCATCATGCCACATGGACCCGCGTCCACGCGCAGCCAAGCCTAGGCACTCTACGTTGTGGGATTCGCTCGGCTTCGACGTCTCCCTCTCATCGAGTATCGGTGCAGCGCCTCGGCAGCTCAGGCTGCCGATGACTCGGCTTAGGCGGGGAAGACCAGTCCTTGGCTCATCGACGGAACCGCTGCCAAGAATCAAGTCCGCGCCCTGCTAACCGGCCGCCGCTAGATGTAGTACATGCTCGCGCCGGCCTCGCGGGACTCCCGCTCGATGACGTCCGCGATGGTGGTCTGCTCGAGCACCTTTCGCGCCGCCGCAGCGGCGTCCGCGAACACGCCGCCGGCGTCCCTCCCAAGGGGGCCGTCGAGCAGCTCGACGATCTCCAGCACCGTCACCTGCGCCGGCTCCCGGGCGAAGCGGTAGCCCCCCTTCACCCCCCGCTGGGAGCTCACCACGCCGCCTCGCCGCAACACCGCGAACAGCTGCTCGAGGAACTGCACGGGCATCTCCCGCCGCCGCGCCAGCTCTCCGATCGGCACCGGATCGCCGCTGCTGCTGCGCCCCAGCTCGGCGAGCGCGAGCACCGCGTAGGGGGACTTGCTGGTGATGGAGAGCATCGCCTGACGATGCTACGCGCCCGCGTCAACCGGCGCCGTGCAGCGGACGTCTC
>DATJMB010000063.1:0-5150 GCA_035508995.1 Solirubrobacteraceae bacterium
TGCGGGTGGGCTTCGTGCCCAGCAAGAAGGGCGCCCCCACCTCCGTGGCGTACACCACCGTCACCTTCGGCTGACCATCGCAGCACCGTGCTCGGGGGCCGCTCACGGGCGGCCCCCGAAGCGCGCCACGCCCGCGCCGCCGCCGTCCGCCGAGCGCGAGATTCCCTGCCGCGCGGCTCGAATGGTCTAGCATGCAGCGGGGGTATGGGCCCAGGGAGCAGGCTTCTGGGGCATCGACCCGATGGCGTAAATTGGACCGATGGGCGGTACTGGTATGGATGCCTCAGGGGTGTCGCAGGAGAGCGATCCCGATTCTCTGCTCGCTGGCGTGCGGCGTCTGACGCTGCTCGCCGACGGCGCCGGCGACACCGAGACGGTCTTCAGGGGCCTCGCCCGCGAGCTGCTGCTCGCACCGGCCGCCGAGGAGGTCCACGTCCACCACCTGGCGCCGCCCCCCGAGGAGCAGGAGCTGGTGGTGGTGTACATGTTCGACGGCGACGGCCGCCTCAGCTACCTGCTCGATCGCTCCGAGCGCCCGCCCGGGGTGGCTCGGGTGGCCGAGCACGCCGAGAGCCTGCTGGTGACCGACCCCGGCGAGCTCGCCGTCCTCGCCCCGCGCCTCGCGGCCGCCGGCGAGGGGGGCGGTGGCCTGTTCGTGCCCCTCACGGTGGCCGGAGAGGTGGAGGCGGTGGTCACGCTCGTGCGCCATCATGGCGCGCCCTTCGGCGAGCACGCCGGCGAGATCGCCCGCACCCTCGTAGACCAGGCGGCCACCGGCGTGGCTCTCGTGCGGGCCCGCGCCGAGGCGGGCACCGACCCGGTCACGGGCTGCATGAACCACCGCGCCATGCGCCGGCGCCTGCAGGAGGAGATCGGCCGGGCGATGCGCACCGGCAACCCCCTCTCCTGCCTGCTGGTGGATCTCGACAACTTCAAGCTCGTCAACGACCGCCACGGCCACCAGGCGGGCGATCACGTGCTGCGCGAAGTGGGTCGCGCGCTGGTGGGGGAGTTTCGCGAGTTCGACCGCGTGGCCCGCTACGGCGGCGACGAGTTCGTGGTGATCCTCCCCAACGCCGATCTCGAAAGCGCCGCCAGCGCCGCCTCCCGCGCGCTCGCCCGGCTGGTGGCGCTCACCGAGGAGGACGACAGCGGCGTGGGCGCCTCGATCGGCGTGGGCCAGTGGCAGGCGCCGATGAACGCCGACGCCCTGCTGCACGCCTGCGACGGCGCCCTGCTGCGCTCCAAGCGCGAAGGCAAGGGCCGCGTCACCCGCGCCTCCGCCCGCGCCCGCTGAGCGGCGTGCTTCTGCGAGACTGGATGAAGGACCCGCCGCTCCCGCGGGTATCCAATCCAAGGCACCCCAACGTCTAGGAGGCACATGTCGAGCAGCAGCTTTGGCGCCGCCGCCGCCCTCGCCGTCGGCGACCGCGAGTACGAGATCTTCCGCCTGGATGCCCTCGCCGATCGCTTCGACGTCGCCACCCTGCCCTTCTCCCTGAAGGTGCTGCTCGAGAACCTCCTGCGCAACGAGGGCAACGGCTCGGTGCAGGCCGCCGACGTGGAGGCCCTCGCCGGCTGGGACCCCGCCGCGACGCCGAGTCGCGAGATCGCCTTCACCCCCGCCCGGGTGCTGATGCAGGACTTCACCGGCGTGCCCGCCGTGGTGGACCTCGCGGCGATGCGCGACGCGATGGCCGCCATGGGCGCGGACCCCGCCAAGATCAACCCCCTCGCCCCCGCCGAGCTCGTGATCGACCACTCCGTGCAGGTGGACGCCTTCGGCACCCGCGACGCCTTCGCCGTCAACGCCGAGCGGGAGTTCGAACGCAACCGCGAGCGCTACGCCTTCCTGCGCTGGGGCCAGGGCGCCTTCGAGCACTTCGCCGTGGTGCCCCCCGACACCGGCATCGTGCACCAGGTCAACCTCGAGTATCTCGCCCGGGTGGTGTTCGGCGACGTCAGCGGCGCGGCTGCGAGCGGCGACGGCGAAGGCACGCAGGCCTATCCGGACACGCTCGTGGGCACCGACTCCCACACCACGATGGTGGGCGGCCTCGGCGTGCTCGGCTGGGGCGTGGGCGGCATCGAGGCCGAGGCGGCCATGCTCGGCCAGCCGATGTCGATGCTGATCCCCCAGGTGCTCGGCTTTCAGCTGCATGGCGAGCTGCCCGAGGGGGCCACCGCCACCGATCTCGTGCTCACCGTCACGGAGATGCTGCGCGAGCGGGGCGTGGTGGGCAAGTTCGTCGAGTTCTACGGCGCCGGCCTCGCCGGCCTGCCGCTCGCCGACCGGGCCACGATCGGCAACATGTCCCCCGAGTTCGGCTCCACCTGCGCGATCTTCCCGATCGACGCCGAGACGCTGCGCTATCTGGAGCTCACCGGACGCCCCCCCGAGCGGGTGGCGCTCGTGGAGGCCTATGCCCGCGAGCAGGGCCTGTGGCACGAGGCGAGCTCACCCGAGCCCCGCTTCTCGGACCGCATCGAGCTCGACCTCGCCTCCGTGCAGCCGAGCCTCGCCGGCCCCAAGCGCCCCCAGGACCGCATCCCGCTGACGCAGGCCAAGGGCTCCTTCCGGGCGGCCCTGCGCGAGCAGGCCCCCGCTGCCCGGCTGGACGCTTACGACGAGGCCGTGGAGGAGTCCTTCCCCGCCTCCGATTCTCCCGCCTCCGCTCCCCCCACAATCCACAAATCGCCGTCCTTCACGCTCTCCCACGGCGACGTGGTGATCGCGGCCATCACCAGCTGCACCAACACCTCAAACCCCTCCGTGATGATCGGCGCCGGCATCCTCGCCCGCAACGCCCTCGCACGGGGCCTGCAGAGCAAGCCGTGGGTGAAGACCTCGCTGGCGCCCGGCTCGAAGGTGGTCACGGAATATCTCGACCGGGCGGGTCTCACCGAGTCGCTGGAGGGGCTCGGCTTCAACCTCGTGGGCTACGGCTGCACCACCTGCATCGGCAACTCCGGCCCCCTGCCGGAGGAGATCTCCAAGGCCGTGCAGGACGGGGACCTGGCGGTGGCCTCCGTGCTCTCCGGCAACCGCAACTTCGAGGGCCGCATCAACCCCGACGTGAAGATGAACTACCTCGCCTCGCCGCCCCTGTGCGTCGCCTACGCGCTGGCGGGCACGATGGACATCGACATCCTCGCCGAGCCCCTCGGCCGGGACGCCGAGGGCAACGAGGTCCACCTGCGCGACATCTGGCCCTCCGAGCGCGAGGTGGCGCAGACGATCGAGCAGGCGGTGCAGGCGGACATGTTCCGCAAGAGCTACGCCGAGGTGTTCGCCGGCGACGAGCGTTGGAACGGCCTGGGCTCGCCGGAGGGCGAGCGCTTCGCCTGGGACGAGCGCTCCACCTACGTGCGCCTGCCGCCCTACTTCCAGGACATGCCCCGCGAGCCCGAGCCGCTGCAGGACATCGCAGGGGCGCGGGTGCTGGCGCTGCTCGGCGACAGCGTCACCACCGACCACATCTCCCCCGCCGGCGCCATCAAGCGCGACGGGCCCGCCGGCGCCTACCTGCAGGAGCAGGGGGTGGCGCCGCGGGACTTCAACTCCTACGGCTCCCGCCGGGGCAACCACGAGGTGATGGTGCGGGGCACCTTCGCGAACATCCGCCTGCGCAACCAGCTCGCGCCGGGCACCGAAGGCGGCGTCACCCGCCACCTGCGGGAGTCCGACGACGGCGGCCCGCCGCTCTCCGAGCAGATGTCGATCTACGACGCCGCCATGCGCTACGCCTCCGAAGGCGTGCCCCTGGTGGTGCTCGGCGGCCGGGAGTACGGCTCGGGCTCCTCCCGCGACTGGGCCGCCAAGGGCACCAGGCTGCTGGGCGTGCGGGCGGTGATCGCCCAGAGCTTCGAGCGCATCCACCGCTCGAACCTGATCGGCATGGGCGTGCTGCCGCTGCAGTTCCCCGAGGGCGAGAGCGCCGCCTCGCTGGGCCTCACCGGCGAGGAGACCTTCGCCATCGCGGGCCTCGCGGCGATCGGCGCCGGCGGCCCGCCGCCGCGGGAGCTCGCCGTGATCGCCAGTCCCTCCCAGGGCGAGCCGATCTCCTTCCAGGCGCGCCTGCGCATCGACACGCCGCGAGAGGCCGACTACTACCGGCACGGGGGTATTCTCCAGTTCGTGCTCCGCGCGCTGCTCGCATCCGGTCCCGCCGGCCAGCCCGCCGGCGTGGTCGCCCACGCATGAGCGAGGCCCCATCCAGGGAGCCGGCAGCGGCGGCTCCCCAGCTGCTCCTCGACCTGCTCGAAGCCCACGGACCCTCGGGCTATGAGACGCCCGCCGCGGAGGTCTGGCGCGGGGCCGCCCGTGAGTTCGCGGAGGTGAGCACCGACACCATCGGCACCCCACTGGCCTGCGTGGCCGCCAAGCACGGCGCTCCCCACGACGCCCGGCGACTGCTGGTGATGGGCCACATCGACGAGATCGGCCTGATCGTCACCCACATCGACGACGACGGCTACCTGTGGTTCCTGCCCGTCGGCGGCTGGGACCCCCAGATCCTCGTCGGCCAGCGCGTCTCCCTGGCCACCCGCGGCGGCGAGCTGAAGGGGGTGGTGGGCAAGAAGCCGATCCACCTGCTCCGCGACGAGGAGCGCAAGAAGATCGCCGAACTGCGCGAGATGCACATCGACATCGGCGCCCGCGACGGTGACCACGCCCGCGAGCTGGTGCGCATCGGGGACGTCGCCGTGATCGACGCCGCCCCCCAGCGGCTGCTCGACGGCAGGCTCGTCTCCCGCGCCATGGACAACCGCATCGGCTCCTTCGTAGCGCTCGAGGCTGCCCGTCTCGTGGCCGAGGGCGGCGGCAGCGAGTGGGAGATCGCCGCCGTGGCGGTGGCCCAGGAGGAGATCACCTTCGGGGGCTCTCGCACGAGCGCCTTCGCGCTGCGCCCCGACGCCGCCATCGTGATCGACGTCACCCACGCCACCGACGCCCCCGGCGTGGAGGTCAAGGAGCTCGGCAAGCACGAGCTCGGCTCGGGCCCCGTGCTCACCCGCGGCTCCACCATCCACCCCGAGCTCTTCGAGCTCCTCCACGACACCGCCACCGAGGAGAAGATCCCCTTCACCGTCGAGGCCTCCGCGCGCGCCCCCGGCACCGACGCCGACGCCGTGCACCTCAGCCGCGC
>DATJMB010000064.1:0-5632 GCA_035508995.1 Solirubrobacteraceae bacterium
CCCCGAGGTCCTCTGAGATGGCTCGCAAGCCACAGGCCCGCTCCGGCACTCGCCCCAGCTTGAGGATCCGCGCCGGCGACCAGGTCCAGATCATCTCCGGCAAGGATCGCGGCAAGACCGGTCGCGTGCTCCGCACAGAGCCCCGCAACCAGCGCGTCTACGTCGAGGGCATGAACATGCTCAAGCGACACATGAAGCCCCAGCAGATCCCCGGCCGCGAACAGACCGTCGGTGGCGTCATCGAGCGCGAGGGCCCCATCCATGTCTCAAACGTGATGATCCTCGACCCCAAAGCCAAAAGCCCAACCCGCATCCGTGTGGAGCGCAAGGACGGCAAACGCTCTCGCGTCTCCGTCCGCACCGGCGCCCCCATCGACTAGAGCCACGAGCCACACCGCACTCACGTGAACGCCACCGATACCACAGCCCCCGCGCCGCCCGCCCGCCTGAAGGTCCGCTACCTGCAGGAGATCCGCCCCGCCCTCATCGGCCGCTTCGGCTACTCCTCACCCATGCAGGCACCCGGGCTCGAGAAGATCACCCTCAACATGGGCGTGGGCTCCGCCAAGCAGGACTCCAAAGCCCTCCGTGCCGCCCAGGACCAGCTGGCCACCATCGCCGGCCAGCGTCCCTCCGTGCGCCGTGCTCGCAAGTCCATCGCCGCCTTCAAACTCCGCGAGGGCATGCCCGTGGGCGTCGCCGTCACCCTCCGCGGCGAGCGCTCCTACGAGTTCCTCGACCGCCTCATCTCCATCGCCATCCCCCGCATCCGCGACTTCCGCGGCCTCTCCGCCCGCTCCTTCGACGGCCGCGGCAACTACTCCCTGGGCGTCCGCGAGCAGATCATCTTCCCGGAGATCGACTACGACTCCATCGACGAGGTCCGTGGCCTCGACGTCACCATCACCACCACCGCCTCCTCCGATCCCGAGGCCTTCGCCCTGCTCCACGCCTTCGGCATGCCCTTCGCCCGCCAGGGCATGCCCGGCGCCTTCCGCGAGATCGCCGACGACGGCTCGGGCGACACCACCGACAACGAGAAGGACTCCAACTGATGGCCAAGGTATCCATGCGCGTCAAGCAGTCCCGCGCCCCCAAATTCAAGACCCGCGCCTATACTCGCTGCAACCGCTGCGGTCGTCCCCGCGCGGTGTACCGCAAGTTCGGCATCTGTCGCATCTGCCTGCGCGAGCTAGCCCACAACGGCCAGATCCCCGGGATGACCAAGTCCTCGTGGTAGGCCTCATGAGCACCTGCCCGAGAAAAAGAACCCTTCAAAGACCTGCCGTATAGCGAACGTATAGACACCAATGTCCATGACCGATCCCATAGCCGACTTTCTCACCCGCGTCCGCAACGCCATCCGCGCCGCCCACGAGACCGTCGACATACCCGCTTCCCGTCTGAAGTCCGAGCTCGCCCGCATCCTCGCCGAGCAGGGCTACATCGAAGCTTGGACCGTCGTTCCCGCCCCCGACGGCGGCCCCGGCCAGCTGATCCAGATCACCCTCAAGTACACCAACGACCGCCGCTCCGCCATCTCCGGCCTGCGCCGCATCTCCCGGCCCGGCCGCCGCACCTACGTGGACGCCAAGCACATGCCCAAGGTCCTCGGCGGCATGGGCACCGCCATCATCTCCACCTCTCACGGAGTCATGACCGGCCACGACGCCCGCGCCGCCGGCGTCGGCGGCGAGGTGCTCGCCGAGGTCTGGTGACCGGCGCCCCCACGAGCGAGATCATGTCCAGAATCGGCCGACAGCCAATCCCCATCCCCAGCGGCGTCACCGTGGCCATCGAGCCCGAGTCCGTCCGCGTGAAGGGCCCCAAAGGGGAGCTCTCCGAGCGCGTCTCCCGCGACATCACCGTGGTCCAGGAGGGCGAGCAGCTGCTCGTCTCCCGCCCCACCGACCGCGGCGAACACCGTGCCCTGCACGGCCTCACCCGCTCCCTCGTCGCCAACATGGTCCAGGGCGTCACCGCAGGCTATGAGAAGCGCCTGGAGATCCAGGGCGTCGGCTACCGCGCCCAGCTCAAGGGCAAGAACCTCGAGCTCGCCGTCGGCTACTCCCACCCCGTCCCCATCCCCGCCCCCGACGGCATCGAATTCGAGGTACCCCAACCCACCCGCGTGGTCGTCAAGGGCATCTCCAAGCAGCTCGTGGGCGAGACCGCCGCCATCATCCGCAAGCAGCGCCCCCCCGAGCCCTACAAGGGCAAGGGCATTCGCTACGAGGGCGAGTACGTACAGCGCAAGGTCGGGAAGAGGGCCTAGCGCATGACCGTCATGACCAAGCCCCAGCAACGCCTCAAACGCCGTCGCCGCGTACGCGCGAAGGTCTCCGGCACCGCCACCCGGCCGCGCATCTCCGTGTTTCGCTCCAACCGCGGCCTCTCCGCCCAGCTCGTGGACGACGTCGCCGGTCGCACGCTCGCCGCCGTGAGCTGGTACGAGCCCGAGCTGCGCACCCTCACCAAAGCCGAGTCCGCCACCCGCGCCGGCGCCCTGCTGGCGGACCGCGCCAGGGCCGCTGGAATCTCCGAGGCGGTCTTCGATCGCGGCGGCTACCAGTACCACGGCCACGTGAAGGCCTTCGCCGAATCCATCCGCGAGGCCGGCCTGCTGGCCTGAGCCCGCTACCCTCTGCCACCGTATGCCCGTAGTCAACGATCGCTCAGTGAGCCCCGCCGGCCTGGACCTCCAGGAGCGGGTCGTCGAGATCAACCGCGTCGCCAAGGTCGTCAAGGGCGGCCGCCGCTTCTCCTTCACCGCTCTCGTGGTGGTGGGCGACGAGCGCGAAGTGGTGGGCGTCGGCTACGGCAAGGCCAACGAGGTGCCCCTCGCCATCCAGAAGGGCGTGGAGCGCGCCCGCAAGGACCTCTTCAGGGTGCCCCGCCACGGCTCCACCATCACCCACCAGACCACCGGCATCTTCGGCGCCGGCCGCGTCTTCCTCAAGCCCGCCTCTCCCGGCACCGGCGTCATCGCCGGTGGCGGCGTCCGCGCCGTGCTGGAGCTCGCCGGCATCCACGACATCCTCTCCAAGAGCCTCGGCACCCAGAACCCCATCAACCTCGTCAAGGCCACCGTCGCCGGACTCCGCTCCCTGCGCACCCCCGCCGAGGTCGCAGAGCTGCGCGGCCTCTCCGTCGACGCCGTCCTCGGCCTCGCCCCCAAGGCCGCCGACGGCCAGCCCGAGCCGAGCACCGCCCCGAGCGGCTCTGGGACGCCCGCTGAGCCCGCCGCCCGCGACGCCGCTTCCGCCCCCGACGCCGACGCCGCCGCCGAGACGGAGACAGCCGTCGGGGAGTCCCCCGAGCCCACCCCCGAGGGCGCGAGCGCCTGATGGCCACCCTCACCGTCACCCAGCGCCGCTCCAGCAACGGCGCCAACAAGCGCCAGCTCGACACCCTTCGCTCTCTGGGCCTGCGCCGCATCGGCCACACCGTCGAGATCCCCGACAACCACCAGGCCCGCGGCATGGTTCACGCGGTGAGACACATCGTGGAGCTCCACGAGACAGGCCAGAGGAAGGCCTCCAAGTGAGCCCCGCCGCCAAAGACACGGAGACCCCCGAGCGCATCGGCCTGCACAACCTCGCCCCCGCCCCCGGCAGCCGCCGGCCCCGCAAGCGGGTGGGTCGCGGCGAAGGCTCCGGCACCGGCAAGACCTCCGGCCGCGGCCAGAAGGGCGCCGGCTCCCGCTCCGGCTCCAAGCGCCGCGCCCGCTTCGAGGGCGGCCAGATGCCGATCCACATGCGCATGCGAAAGCTCCGCGGCCCCCACATGAAGAAGTCCATGCCCTTCGAGCCCTTCCGCACCCACACCCAACCCGTGAACCTGGCCGAGCTGGAGAAGCGCTTCGACGCCGGCGCCCAGGTGACCGTCGAGGCCCTCAAGGCCCACGGCCTGGCCACCCGCAAGGCCGTTCCCGTGAAGATCCTCGCCAAGGGCGAGATCACCAAGGCCCTCACCGTCCAGGCCCACGCCTTCAGCGCCGCCGCCAAAGACCGCATCGAGGCCGCCGGCGGCAGCTGCGAGGTCATCGAGCCCCGGGCACCGGGCATCGCCTCCCCGCCCGCGAGCTAGAATCGGGCACTCCGCCCAGGGTCACCGACAGGCGGAAACAAGGCCATGCTCGCCACCATCCTCAACGCCTTCAAAGTCCCGGACATCCGCAAGAAGCTCGCCTTCACGGGAGCCATGCTGCTGATCTACCGCCTGGGCTCCCACATCCCCGTGCCCGGCATCAACCTCACGGCCGTCAACAACATCCAGAAGCAGTTCTCCGGCAACGGCATCCTCAGCTACCTGAACCTCTTCTCCGGCGGCGGCCTGGGCCGTATCGCCCTGTTCGCCCTGGGCATCATGCCCTACATCACCTCCTCCATCATCCTGCAGCTGCTCCAGGTGGTGGTGCCCTCGCTGGAGAAGCTCTCCAAGGAAGGCGAGGTGGGCCAGGCCCGTATCACCCAGTACACCCGCTACCTCACCGTGGGCCTCGCCTTCGCCCAGTCCATCGGCTACGTCTTCCTGTTCCACTCCCTCCAGGCCAAGGCCGGCGAATCGGTCGTCACCCACTTCGACGCCCCCCACATCTTCCTGATCGTCATCTGCCTCACCACCGGCTGCATCCTGCTGATGTGGATCGGCGAGCTCATCACCCAGCGCGGCATCGGCAACGGCATCTCCCTGCTGATCTTCGCCTCCATCGTCTCCCGCCTGCCCTCCGGCATCCAGACCTGGTGGACCACCCAGGACCAGGTCTTCAAGGTGATGATGCCCTTCCTCGTCCTCGCCGTGGTGGCCGGCATCGTGTTCGTCCAGGAGGGCCAGCGCCGCATCCCCATCCAGTACGCCAAGCGCGTCATCGGCCGCCGCATGACAGAGGGCGGCCAGACCTACCTGCCCCTGCGCGTGAACATGGCGGGCGTCATCCCCGTGATCTTCGCCGCCAGCCTGATGGCCTTCCCACCCACCGTCGGCCAGCTCGTGAAAACCCCCTGGGGCCGCTCCATCGCCGACTTCTTCACCCCCAACGGCTGGCACTACATCCTCGGCCAGTCCGTCCTCATCCTGATCTTCACCTACTTCTACACCGCCGTCACCTTCAACCCCGTCGACCAGGCCGACAACCTCAAGAAGTACGGCGGCTTCATCCCCGGCGTCCGCCCCGGTCGCCCCACCGCCGAATTCCTCGATCGCATCCTCGCCCGCCTCACCTTCCCGGGCGCCCTCTTCCTCGCCGCCGTCGCCGCCCTGCCCGCCATCCTCTTCGCCCGCACCCACCAGAACTTCCAGTTCGGCGGCACCTCCATCCTGATCGTCATCGGCGTGGCCCTGGAAACCATGAAGCAGTTGGAGGCCCAGTTGATGATGCGGTCGTACGAGGGCTTCCTCAAGTAGAGCTTCGTGGGTCTCCGTGACGGGCCGCGACTTCGTGGCGGCCGTCACGAAGACGACTACGCTTGGCGAGCGCCACCCGCGGGCAGCGGCTGGTTGATTGCGGCTATTCACGGTGGCGCCCGCCTCCCGGTAGCGGTTAGGCTGCACTGGTCTTGTCCGAGCTCAACCTGATCCTGCTTGGCCCGCCGGGGGCGGGGAAGGGAACGCAGGCAGAGCGCCTGCGCGA
>DATJMB010000065.1:0-2245 GCA_035508995.1 Solirubrobacteraceae bacterium
CTGAAAGCCCACCGGCAGCCCGTCGGAAAGCCCGCAGGGAATCGAGATCGCCGGGATTCCCGCCAGCGACATCGGCACCGTGCAGTAGTCGTTCATGTACATCGACAGCGGATCCCCCGTCTTCTCCCCCAGCGCAAACGCCACGCTCGGCGCCGTCGGCGTGACGAGGTAGTCCACCTGGGCGAACGCCGCCGCGAAGTCCTCGGCGATCTTCGTCCGCACCCGCTGCGCCCGCCCGTAGTAGGCGTCGTAGTAGCCCGCCGAGAGGGCGTAGGTGCCGAGCATGATCCGCCGCTTGACCTCCGCCCCGAAGCCGTCGTGGCGGGTGCTCTCGTACATGCCCAGCAGGTCGTTGGGGTGGGTGGGATCGACGCTTCGCAGGCCATAGCGCACGCCGTCGAAGCGCGCCAGGTTCGAGGACGCCTCCGCGGGCGCGAGCACGTAGTAGGCCGAGAGCCCGTGTGGCGCGTGCGGCAGGCTCACGCCCTCCACGATCTCCGCCCCCAGCTCCCGCGCGCGCTCGAGCGTGGCGTCGAACGCCGCCAGCACCCCCGCTTCGATTCCTCCCTCCGCGAGGCCGTTGGTGCCCTCGCCCGCTCCTCCGGCGAGCTCGGCGGGCACGCCCAGCCGCACTCCCGCCAGCCGCTCGCCCTGGGGCAGCTCGATCTCCTGCGGCAGCTCCAGCGAGGTCGCGTCGCAGGGATCCCGCCCCACCATGTGCTTGAGCAGCAACGCCGCGTCGGTGACGTCTCGCGTCAGCGGCCCCGCCTGGTCCAGCGAGGAGGCGAAGGCGATCATCCCGTAGCGCGACACCGCCCCGTAGGTCGGTTTGAGGCCCACGATCCCGCACAGCGCCGCCGGCTGGCGGATCGAGCCGCCCGTGTCCGTCCCCAGCGCCCACGGCGCGAGCCCCGCCGCCACCGCCGCCGCGCTGCCGCCCGAGGAGCCCCCCGGCACGCGGCTGCGATCCCAGGGGTTGAGCACCGGCCCGAACGCCGAGCTCTCGTTCGAGGAGCCCATCGCGAACTCGTCCTGGTTGGTCTTTCCCAGCATCGTCGCCCCCGCCTGTATGAGCTTGCGCACAGCGGTCGCCGTGTACGGCGGCTCGTAGCCGGCGAGGATCGCCGACCCCGATTGGCTCGGCACCCCCTCCGTGCAGAACAGGTCCTTCACCGCCAGCGGCACCCCTCCCAGCGGCAGGTCCCTCACGTCCTCCCCGCCGCTCCCGCCGCTCGTTCCCGAGCCCTCGGGGGGCGCGATCCAGGTGAAGCAGTTCAGCCCGTCCCGCCCCTCACGCCCGTGCTCTCGCGCCCGTTCCCGGTAGGCTTCGAACAGCTCCTGCGCCGAGAGCTCTCCGCGGGCGATCGCCTCCGCCGCCTGCGTGGCTGAGAGCTCGATCGCCTGCGCCTCATCCATCCTCTCGCCCCTCACGCCTGCGGGCTCGGCACCGAGAAGCCGCCGTCGGAGACCGCCGGCGCCTGCGCCAGCGCCACCTCGCGCGCCAGACACGTTCTCGGCACGTCCTCCCGCAACCCGTGCGCCGGCGCCAGGTCGTCGCTCACCACGTGCGACATCGGCTCCACGCCCTCCAGATCCAGCTCCCCGATCCGCGCCACGTGCTCGAGCACCGCCGAAAGCTCCGCCGCCAGCGGCGCGATCTCCTCCTCCCGCAGCCGCAGCCGTGCGAGCCGCGCGACGTGCAGCACTTCCTCCCGATCGATCACGGCCGCATTCTAGGCCGGCGGGGGCTCCCGCGGCGTGGGCCGCGCGGGCTCATACAGCGCCGGCCGTTCGTCGCGCATCGACAGCCACGCCCCCACCAGGATCAGGATCGCTCCCACGAACCCCAGCCACGCCCCCGCGCACAGCTCGGTGGCGTCCTGCGGGCGCTCGAGCAGCCGTACGATCGCCGCGATCACCCCCACGATCCCGAACAGCGTGCTCCACACCGCCGCCGCCACCGGCAGCGCCGTGCTGCGCTCCGTGACCGTCGCTACCACCAGGCACAGCGCCGTGATCGCCGCCACCAGCAGCAACCCCGCAGCCACGCCAAAGGTGTCCCAGCCGCTCAGCTTCCCGCCCGCGTTCTCATACCAGGGCGCGAACAACGACACGATCACGCACACCGCGCCCACGAACGCCACCAGCTCGCCAGCTCGCAGCCGTTTGAGGCTCATGCTCCCGTCCCCGCCCGCGCGCGCGCCGCGTCGAGCGTGTTGCGCAGCAGGCACGCGATCGTCATCGG
>DATJMB010000066.1:0-5925 GCA_035508995.1 Solirubrobacteraceae bacterium
GTAGACCCCGTAGATGTAGGGGCCTGGCTTCTCGGCTTGACGCAAGATGCGCCTGATATTTCCCGCGAACCTAGCCGACTGATCAGCGGCTCGCAGCTGGGCGTTGGTCAGACAGAAGGCCCGCACCTTCGCGGCCGCCAAGACATCGCGCTCAGATGGGCGCCGGCGGATCGCATCGTCCTTCATCAGGACGATCCAGCCGTACTCGCCGACATCGGTGAGCCAGCGCTCGTCCTCCAGCTCTTGGCCAGCCCGCTCGCCGTAGACCGACGCCATCGTGTGGACCGTGAGGCCGAGGTCCCGGAGAGCTTGAGCGAGATGCTTTCGCCCCAGGCTGCGGTCGATGAAGAACTCGGGCGCCCCGATCGTCTCCGCCCGGAGGTCTGACGCTGCCCTTGACGGGTCCTCAGGCCGCCGCTCGGGTGGCGACACGAACCACGTCCTCGACCTCCGGCTCGGGGACGCCGAAGTCCTCAGCGATATCTGCGAGCGAGTCGCCTGCCACGAAGCGGTCAACGAGATCCTCGACCCTAGCCCCGCCATGAAGTACGAGCGGCATCCCGAAGGCTCGGCGCGGATCGACGATCACCTGCGCGTGTCGGTACGCCGGCAGGCGCACCCGGGAGGCCCAGCCGTCATCGCCGTAGGTGATGCGCTTCAAGTAGTCCCGCACAATCTCCGCGAACTGCCGCTGGCCGGTGCGCACGACCGTCAGCCCACGCAGATCCTCATCATGCTCGCCGCTCGCATAGTCGTAGAGCACCTCCGCGCCGTCAGTGTAGAGCCGCTCGGAGGCGAGCGCGTGCTCGACGCCGATGCCAGAGGACAGCACCTCCACCGCCGGTCGGATGCGTTGCATCGGCACACCCGCACGACGGAACGCGGACAGGACGTACGCCTCGGCGAAGCCGATGAACGGCACCGTCGCCTCCCGCCCTCGAGTCGGGAAGCACGTGATTATCGGCTTGGATATGTCGCTCGGACGCGCCCAGCTCTGCAACGTGGAGCTCGGCAGCCCGAGATACGCTGCTGCCTCGCGAAGCGTGAACGCCGCACGCACAACCCGTGGGTCGTCTTTGCTCATCCTTGTGCCGTTTCGCAGTTTGTTCGTCGCCATCACCCCGACGTTCGTGGATTGCCTGCAACGATCCTACCCGCGC
Organism: Solirubrobacteraceae bacterium; assembly: GCA_035508995.1. Classification (GTDB taxonomy): domain Bacteria; phylum Actinomycetota; class Thermoleophilia; order Solirubrobacterales; family Solirubrobacteraceae; genus Palsa-744. Next base: position 1,161 of record DATJMB010000066.1, read on the forward strand.
CCGCGGCAACAATCCGCCATGCGGCTACAACTGCTCAGCCTTTCAGTCGTCGGGTCCGATCCGCGAGGGGGCTGGTTAGGTCGACGGCTCGAGCCGGACCGAAGACATGCTTGATCGCCGAGTCCGAGATGAACTCAACGGAGTCGGCCTCATGCGGGGCGGAACGCTCCGTGGGCACAGGCTCGTCCTGGTTGTGCGTCGCCGAAGCCGTCGCGTTGACATCGGCCGCTCCATCGTTGTTCTCACCCGAGCGTATGACGTCTTTGGGCAACAGCGGCAGGACGTCGGGCGGTGAGGTAGAGCCGTTCGTGGTGGGGTCGGGCTCCGTCCGAATCTGCGGAGGTCTCACCTGCCAGGCCTTGAGGTTCTGAACGAGGTCGCGGTAGAAGGTCATCGCCTGCGCTCGTGTCTCCTGCACGAACGAGCCTTCGGCCCGACCTCGCTTCTGTCCAAGCGGTCGACTTAGCGTCACGGTGAAGGAACGTGGATCGCGCTTGCCGTCCGCTGGGCAGAGCAGGCCATCCGGTTTCGCTTGTGCTTGCTCCAGCGTCGCGGCGACGCTCTCCCGCGCGTGTGGGTACCAGACCTCGATGCGCAGATCCGGCCAAGCTCCGTCAAGTTGACGCAGCAACCAGTTGATCCTCGACTTGGGCCGTCCCTCGGTGGGTGCGTCGACATGGACGCCGAGCGACGTTTGGCGAGCTTTGAGGTCGGCGCAAATTTGCAGATCGCCAATCGCATCTGGAACGCGAAGCGTCGCCTCGAGAGCACCCCCCGTCGCCAGCAGTTTTTCCACCTTGTCGATCCGGCCGCTGGTCGTCTGCTTACGGGGACGGAGCGAGACGACGTTGCACCCCAGTTCTTGGGAGAAGCTGAGACAAAGATACTCGGTGAACTGCTCCCAACGTTCGGCCACCTGGCGGATGCTCGGGTCGCCCTGCCGAAGAGTCCCATCCCGAGCGGCACTGCGAACAGGCACCCAATGCTCGCCCATGTCCTCGAAGCCGGACACTCCAGACGCATCGCTGCTGAGATAGTGGATCAGCTCGCGGAGCACCCAAGCTTGGTCGGGGTCGGACACCCCGCGGTAGCGACTCTGGACGACAGCCTCTGTCAGGACTTGCCACCATGAGAAGTGCCAGAGCTTCGTTCTGCGGAGCTTGCGGCCATCCACGCACACGGGCGACTCCGTAGGCCCGTGAGTGATCTGATTCGAGATCGTGAGTACCCCATCGAAGCCTTGGTCGCGTGCGATATCAAGATATCTCTCCACTTGCTCGTTCTTCAGTGCGGCTGAACCAGTCTTGACCTCAACGAGGCAGGTCCAGCGCTTGCTGCCTCGCACGCACACAATCGCTCCGTCGGGTATGTCCGTCTTGCCATCGACGTTCTTGAAGCGAACCTCGGCGAACGTGTCGACACTCGGGGATCGCGGGGCGCCCAGATCCCCAAGCAGGGCGTGTCCGAACTCTGGCACCCCGTGCATAACCGCGAGCAGGCACGCAGTCGCACGCTTCTCTCGCTCCTCCTGGCTGCGAATGCCGTAGGTGGGGATCAGGCGCGCATGGGGCCATTTATCGATATTCGAGATGGGATTTCCTTCTACGCTCATGATTGACATAGTCAAAATCTACCGGAACCCCTCCGAAGCCGAAGCGACGATCTCGGTCTGCGAGTGAGCCGACGCTTGTTGCTAAGCGAACGCCAGCTCGCGCGGTAGAGCCTCGGCGATGGCCCGGCGTTGTGAGCGCCCCAACCCGCTCGCCAGCCGCCGGATGTCAAGTGCGTCGTTGAACGCCTGCAGGAATGCGCTGTCGGACGTGTCGGGGAGCGGTTCTCCGAGCACCTCCTCGAACCACTGCGCAACATCCGCCCAGCGCCAGACCTTCATCCGTCCACCCAGGTCTCCCGCCGCCGGTGGAAAGCCCCCAGGCCCGCGCTTGCCGTTCACCAGCAGCCTCACGCTCTCGGGCGTTCGTCCCGCCCGCGCGGCGATGTCGCTCATGCTTGCCAGGTCGTACTCGTGAACCCGGATCACTGCCGCCTCGGGTAGGGCGCTCGTCAATTCGCTCAGCGCTGTCGCCACCGCGTCTGGCAGGCTCGCGGCGCGGCGGTCGAATTCGTATAGGAACGAGCCGTCCTCATCCGGTCCCATGAGTGACGCTTCGTCGATGTGATCGTACAGGTCGATCGACAGATCGTCCAGCGTCCTGCCTGGGGCGAGAAATCGAAATGTGAATGTGTGCTCGTTCACCGCCTCGACCTCCTTGCGGGGGTGCTTGCGCCGTGATCTTACCATAGGTGTTGGGAGTTGCCAACACTTCGTCGCGCGCCGGCTTTCGGCTCGTTGTCGGGCGCTCCCATGCCCCTCCCTCCGACTCTCACGGCCGAACGGGACAGACCACAGGCTCGGCTAGCACAGCTCCCGGTGCGCGCCCATCTCCAGACCGCGCCGCCCGCCGTCCCGGCGATCCGCTACAAACGACCTGCGCGAGCGCGCGCAGGATGTGACGGCCCACGACCGACCGGAGGAACCTGCCCCATGCCCACCTACATCATGCTCTCCACCCTCACCCCCGAGGGGGTCCAGACCGTCAAGAACAACCCTGACCGCATCAGGGAGGTCAACAACGAGGTCCAGCAGCTGGGCGCCACCGTGAAGGCTCAGTGGGCCACCCTCGGTCACGTGGACTTCATCTCCGTGGTGGAGGCCCCCGACGAGAAGACCATGGCTCGCGTATCCCTCGAGCTCGGCTCCCGGGGCACCGGCCGCTACGAGACCCTCTCGGCGATACCCGTCGACGAGTTCATCGCCTCCCTGTGAGCGTTTGACGGGACCGATCCGATGAAGGTTCTCGTCGTCGGCGCCGGCGGCCGCGAGCACGCCCTCGTGCGCGCCATCGCCCGCTCCCGTGACGCCGAGGAGGTGCTCTGCGCACCCGGCAACGCCGGCATCGCCCGCGACGCTCGCCTGCTCGACGTGCCCGCCGAGGACGTCCACGCCATCGTCGCCGCCGTGGAGCGCGAGCGGGTGGACTTCACCGTGGTCGGCCCCGAGGCCCCGTTGGTGGCCGGCCTCGTGGACGCCCTCGAGGCCCGCGGCCACCTCGCCTTCGGCCCCTCCGCCGCCGCCGCCGAGCTGGAGGCCTCGAAGGCGTTCGCCAAGCGCGCCATGGAGGAGGCCGGCGTGCCCACCGCCCGCTACCGCCACGTCCACACCTTCGAGCAGGGCCTCGCCGCCGTCCAGGACCTCGCCGCTCCCGGCGTGGTGGTGAAGGCCGACGGCCTCGCCGCCGGCAAGGGCGTCACCGTCGCCGCCAGTCCCGAGCAGGCCCAGGAGGCGCTGCGGGAGATCTTCCTCGAGCACCGCTTCGCTCCCGCCGGCGACTCCCGCCCGGCGAGCGCCGTGGTGGAGGAGCTGATCCTCGGCGCTGAGCTCTCCCTGCTCGCCCTCTGCGACGGCCGCGCCGCCCTGCCCCTCGCTCCCGCCCGCGACTTCAAGCGCATCGGCGAGCACGACACCGGCCCCAACACCGGCGGCATGGGCGCCTACTCCCCCGTGGCCGGCATTGGCGAGCAGGACATCCGCGAGCTCTCCCGCACCCTCGTCCAGCCCGTCGTCGATTGGATGGCCGCTCGCCACACCCCCTACCGGGGGGTCCTCTACGCGGGCCTCATGATGACCGCCCACGGCCCCCGCGTGCTCGAGTACAACGTCCGCTTCGGCGACCCCGAGACCCAGGCCGTCCTTCCCCGCCTGCGCTCCGACCCCCTCGACCTGCTCCTGCGCTGCGCCCGTCCGGGCGGCCTCGCCGGTGAGGACGGCACACCCGTGCCGGTCCGCTGGGCGCCCGAGTGGGCCGTCACCGTGGTCCTCGCCAGCGCCGGCTATCCCGCCTCCTCCTCCAGCGGCGATCCCATCGCCGGCCTCGATCGAGTGCCTCCCGGCATCGAGCTCACACACGCCGGCACCACCCTGGCGCCCGACGGCAGCCTCCTCACCGCCGGCGGCCGCGTCCTCAACCTCACCGCCCTCGCCCCCGATCCCGAGTCCGCGCGCGCCGCCGCGTATGCTGCCAGCGAGATGATCTCCTTCCCCGGCATGCAGCTCCGCCGCGACATCGCCGCCCGCGCCGCCGAGCTCCCGCTGGAGGCCCTCGATGGGTGACGTCTCTCCCATCTCCCCCCTCGCCGAGGCCGAGGTCCGCGCCCAGCTCGACGACATCGACGTGGACGCCCCCCGCGTGGGCATCGTGATGGGCTCCAAGTCCGACATGGACGCCATGCAGAAGGCCGCCTCGGAGCTCGAAGCCCGCGACATCCTCCACGAGATCCGCGTCATGTCCGCCCACCGCGAACCCGACGTCGTCGCCGACTACGCCAAGAACGCCCACATGCGCGGCCTGCGCGTGATCATCGCCGGCGCCGGCATCTCCGCCGCCCTCCCCGGCGCCGTCGCCGCCCACACCGACCTCCCCGTCATCGGCGTCCCCCTCTCCGGCCGCCTCACCGCCGCCGGCGGCCTCGACGCCATCCTCTCCATCGTCCAGATGCCCCCCGGCGTCCCCGTCGCCTGCGTCGGCCTCGACAACCCCCGCAACGCCGCCATTCTCGCCGCCCAGATCCTGGGCGCTTGAGGAAGCGCCGTCCGGCTCCCCTGTGGGCGCGCTGATTGGGAGGCCCATGCCGCATGCGGCATGGCGGGGGTGCCGCATGCGGCACCCCTAGGGGCCGCACATGTGCGGCCCCACTGGTCGGCACATGT
>DATJMB010000067.1:0-4251 GCA_035508995.1 Solirubrobacteraceae bacterium
CCGCCCGCCCGTACCACGGCGCGCGTAGTGCGACTGGCACTGCTGCGTGAGGATGCTCTCGCAGTGGACGCCGCCATCACGTTCGGGGCCAGCTATCTTGCAGGCTCAGTGGCCCCGGCGAACGCTATCTGAACTCTGGAACGGCTATGGCTATAAGCACCAACCAGTTCAAGAACGTGCGTAGAACGTATCTTCACGGTGCCAGGCAACTCAGTCCCGGCACCTGCTTGAAAGCGACGTCGGTACTTGCGATTAGCTCGCATCCGGATGCAAGGGCGTGAGCGGCGTGAAAAGCATCTCGCGGGCCGAGGCCGGGTTTGGCCATGAGGGCCTGCGCTTTTGCGACGACAGCGTGTTCGGTCGGGTATAGCTCGAGTGCGAGCGAGTCGACGGCTCGCCATGTGGTCGTCAGGCGTCGCCGCACCGCTCGCATGGTGATCTGTGGCTCGGTGCGGTACCTAGTCAGGGGGTCTGCGACACCGTCGTCGCGCAGCCAAGCGAGGATGAGGCGATACGCGAGCTCATCCAAGACGAGAGCGCTGATCACGCCACCATCGGCCGCCACCTGGGTCGAGACCGAGCGTCGCCATTGCTCAAGCGGAGCAGCTACAGCCTCCGCTTTGGAGCGCAAGTGCGTGTACAAGAAGTTCGTATCGAGATAGCAGCGACTCACCGCGACCGGGTAGCTCGCTCCAGCGCGGAGTCGGAACTGGCCCCGCGGCCAGCTAGAAGATCATCCAGCTCGCCGGCCTGGGCTTGACCAGCAGCTCCCGCCGTGACCATCCATGCCTTTGTCGGGTCGGGTCGGCTCGTCCATAGTGCTCCGGGCGCAACTCCCAGCGTAGAGGAGAGGCGAGCGACCGTGTCCAGGTCAACGCGCGTGGCGCGTCCTGCGATGATGTTGCGGACGGTCTTCTCGTCAAGTCCCGCGGCTTTGGCCAGTCGGCGTGTATTGAATCCGCGCTGCTCGGCCAGCTCTCCGACTCTCCACGCAAGACTACTCATGGGACGATAATACCAGGACGGGAGGATGCTCCCGAGCGGGTACGCTCGATGGTTCTACGAACCAAGCGTGTGTCAGCTACCGCGTCGAGGCGCATTGCTGCTTGAGGATGCTCTTGCATTGGGCGCCGCCATCATGTCCAGGGCCAGCTATCTTGCAGGCTCAAGTGCCCCCAGCGAACGCTATTTGATCTCTCTGGAAACGTCTATGGCTATAAGCACCAACCAGTTCAAGAACGGCAACCACATCGACGTGGACGGCACCGTCTACAAGATCCTCGAGTTCCAGCACGTAAAGCCCGGGAAGGGGGGCGCGTTCGTGCGCACCAAGCTGCGCCGGGCATCCGACGGGGCGGTCGTGGACCGGACGTTTCGGGCCGGCGAGAAGTTCCGGCCGGTGCGCACCGAGACGCGCAAGATGCAGTTCCTCTACGCTGACGGCGCCGACGCCCACTTCATGGACACCGAGTCCTTCGAGCAGATCGCCGTGAGCGAGAGCGCCCTGCAGGAGGCCCTGCGCTGGACCAAGCCGAGCAGCGAGGTGGACCTGCTGTTCATCGACGACGAGCCCGCCGACGTGCAGTTGCCGAGCGCCGTGGACCTGGAGGTGACGGAGACCGAACCGGGCCTGCGTGGCGACACCGCCTCGGGAGGCGGCAGCAAGCCGGCCACCCTGGAGACCGGCGCCACCATCTCGGTGCCCCTGTTTGTGGACGTCGGCGAGCGCATCCGGGTGGACACCCGCTCGGGCGAATATGTCTCCCGTGCATGAGCCCCAGGCGAGCGGTGTGGGCGCCGTGAGGGCCTAGCGTTGCGCCGCGCCGAGCAGCGCCGGGCGGCGGTGATCGCCCTCTACCAGCACGACCTCACCGGCAGGCCCCTCTCGGAGACCTTCGAGCGCGGCGCCTCCGAGCTCACCCGCTCGCTCGCCACCGCCGCCAGCGAGCGTGCCCAGGAGCTCGACCAGATCCTCGACCGCCACGCCCACGGCTGGTCGATCGAGCGGGTGCAGCCGCTGGAGCGGAGCATCATGCGGGTGGCGCTCGTGGAGATGCTCCATCCGCGGGCGGTTCCCGGGCGGGAGCCGATCCCGGCCGAGGGCGCCATCGAGGAGGCGGTGGAGAGCGCCAAGCTCTTCTGCGGCAGCGACGCGCCCGCCTTCGTGAACGGGGTGCTGGCGGCGGTCTTGCGCGAGGTGCGCGAGAATGCCCCCCAGGGGGCTTCCTAGCGCATCGCGGATGGCGCCGGTGGAGCCCACAACGACGGCCGGGAGCTTGGATGTGCCATGAACGAGAGCGAGCGAATCGTCGACGACCGGCTGGACGAGCTGATCGGCAAGCTCGAGCGCGCTGCCGAGCAGCTGCGCTCGGGGGAGCTGTCGGCGGACGCCGCCGCCACCCTGGTGGAGGACTGCGCGGGCCTCGCGGGGGAGGCCGCGGCGGAGCTGGAGGCGCGGGTGCGCGCCGAGTCCTCCCCCGTCGCCCCCGGCCAGGACTCGCTGCTCTAGCGGCCCGGCGTCCGCGCCCGTGAGGCCGCAGAGCACCACGCGAGAGAGCCGGCCGGGGGAGGAGTACCCGGAGCACCTGCGCGAGCTGATCGACCGCTACCTCGCGGACATGCGCTTCTCCCGCGAGCCCCTCACCGACGGCCTGCAGGAGGCGATGCGCTACTCGCTGCTGGCCGGCGGCAAGCGCATCAGGCCGGTGCTCGCCCTCGCCACCGCCAGCGCCGTGGGCATGAGCCAGCGCCAGGTGCTGCCCCTGGCGGGCGCCGTGGAGCTGATCCACACCTACTCCCTGATCCACGACGACCTGCCGGCGATGGACGACGACGAGCTGCGCCGCGGCATGCCCACCTGTCACGTCAAGTACGGCGAGGACGTGGCCATCCTCGCCGGCGACGGCCTCTACGCGGAGGCCTTCCATCACCTGCTCGCCAGCCGCGAGTGCGAGCCCGCGCGGGTGCTCGCCGCGGCGGCGGAGCTCGCGGCGGCCACCGGCGTGGAGGGCATGGTGGGCGGCCAGTACGCCGATGTCAGGCCACGCACGCCCGAGAGCGCCGGCGACCTGCGACGGCTGCACGAGCTCAAGACCGGCCGCTTGATCGGCGCCTCGGTGGTGTGCGTGCTGTTGCTCGGCGGCATCGACGGACCTGCCACAATGGGCTTTCGACGCTTCGCGGCCGAGCTGGGCGTGCTGTTTCAGATCGTGGACGACATCCTCGACGTGACCGGTACGGACGCCGCCCTCGGCAAGCCGCGGGGAAGCGACGAGCGGCACGGCAGGCGAACATACGTGAGCGAGTTCGGCATCCACAGAGCGACGGAGCTGGCGGCGGAGTCCCACCGGACCGCCCGCGAGGCCCTCGCCGAGGCCGCCGCCGCGACTGGCGCCGACGGCGATGCCACATCCGAGCTCGAGCAGATAGCTGATTTCATCTACACCCGCACCTCATGAGCCGCAAGCATCCCGCCAGCGACACCGCCAGAGCCCAGCCCGGGGACGACGAGGCGCCTGAGGCCGCCGCCCGGCCGCTGCTGGCGGGCGTCGAGGGACCCGAGGATCTGAAGGGACTCTCGGACGCCGAGCTGGCCCAGCTGGCGGAGGAGGTGCGGGGCCACATCATCGACACCGTGGGCGAGATCGGGGGCCACTTCGGCGCCAACCTCGGCACCTGCGAGCTGGCGGTGGCGTTGCACTCGCTGCTGGAGTCCCCGCACGACAAGATCCTCTGGGACGTCGGCCACCAGGCCTACCCCCACAAGGTGCTCACCGGACGGCGCGACCGCCTCGCCACCATTCGCCAGTACGGCGGCCTCGCGCCCTTCTGCTCGATCGGCGAGTCAGAGCACGACATCATGGGCGCCGGCCACGCCTCCACCTCGATCGGCTACGCGGTGGGCATCAAGGAGGGCATGCGCCATGAGGCCCGCGTGGCGGCCGCCCGGCGCGGCCTCGCCGAGGAGCGCCCCGCGGGCGACGCCGCCCGCCCGCAGGGCCCCGAGGCCGGCGAGAGCGAGGACGGCAAGGTGGTGGCGGTGATCGGCGACGGCGCCATGACCGGCGGAGTGGCCATCGAGGCGATCGGCCAGGCGGGCGGCCTGGGCACGCCGATCGTGGTTGTGCTCAACGACAACGGCATGTCCATCGCCCCCAACGTCGGCGCCATCTCCCGCTACTTCAACCGCGTGCGCCTCAACCCCAAGCTGTGGCGCGCGCGCTCGGACATCGAGGGCGGGCTCACGCGCCT
>DATJMB010000068.1:0-5384 GCA_035508995.1 Solirubrobacteraceae bacterium
TCGCCCGCTCCTCAGGGGTCAGCGGACCCGGCTTGAGCAGGATCGCGTCGGGGATCGCCACCTTGCCCACGTCGTGCAGCGGCGCCGCGTGGCTCATCCGCTCGCAGAGCTCCGGCTCCATGCCGATCTGCTCCGCCAAGAGCGTGGAGAAGCGCCCGATCCGCTCGATGTGGGCGCCCGTGTCCTCGTCCCTGAACTCGACCGCCATCGAGAGCCTTCTCACGGTCTCCGCCTGGGCGATCTCGAGCTCGCTCATCGCCCTGCTGAGCTCGGTCGAGCGGTCCATGATCTCCCGCTGCAGTCGCGCCCGGTGGCGCTCCCCCGCCAGCCAGCCCACCGCCGCCGCCGCCGCGGCCGTGGCCACCACCAGGGCGATCGCTCCCGCCTGCGTGGGCACCACCACGCTGCCCGCGCCGGCCAGCACCACCGCCACCACGCCCAATCCCGCGGCCCATCGCAGCCGCGTGGAGCGCTGGGGGCGCAGCTGAATCGCTGCGGTCATATCGGCGAAGGCTCTGTCGCGCACTTGTCCTCTCTCGCGTTCGGCACCCTGGACGCGTCTCTTTAGCCCTGAAAGCGCTCGTTCGGCGCATGGCCAAGCCGCAAACAGCTCCCGCGGGCCCTCCCCCGGACCTCCGTGGTGGCCCTCCTATACGCTGGCCCCCGTGCTCGGCTCCCCCACCGCGGCCCGCCCGCGCCTCCGTCTGTCCCTCTGCGCCCTCGCCGTGCTGCTGGGCATCGCCGCCATCGTCGCCATCGCCGGCTGCGGCGGCGGCTCCTCCTCGGGCAACGGCGTGAGCTCGAAATCCGCCGACGAGATCCTCGTCGCCACCAAGGCCGCCGCCTCCGCCGCGAGCTCCGTGCACGTGACCGGCACCCTCGCCAGCCACGGCACCCCCATCACCCTCGACATGAGCCTCGCCGCCGGCAAGGGTGGCAAGGGCAAGCTCTCCGAGAACGGCCTCTCCTTCGAACTGATCGTGGTCGACGAAACCATCTACATCAAAGGCAGCCCCTCCTTCTACGACCACTTCGGCGGCTCTTCCGCCGCCCAGCTCTTCCAGGGCAAGTGGCTGAAGGCGCCCGCCGACAAAGGCGAACTCGCGAGCCTCGCCTCGCTCGCGAACCTCGGCAAGATCCTCGACCAGTCCCTGGCCAGCACCGGCAGCCTCACCAAGGGCTCCACCTCCACCGTCAACGGCCAGCCGGTCATCGAACTGACCGACTCCACCAAGAGCGGCTCCCTGTTCGTGGCCACCACCGGCGACCCCTACCCGGTGCAGATCCGCAAGCACGGCGCCGAAACCGGCCAGGTGAGCTTCTCGGACTGGAACCAGCCCGTCGATCTCACCGCCCCCGCCAACGCAATCGACATCGGCCAGCTGGGCAAATAGCCTCGCTGTTCCCGCCGCCGCCACCGGACCCGGCCGGCTCCGCCGAGCGCCGCGCTGGACCGAACGGCGCTCGCATGGTGAACTCCCTTTCATCCGCCACCACGAGAAGGAGCAGCAGATGACATTCGACCAGACCAAGATGGGCCGGGTCGTCGCCGAGCAGATGGAGGCGCTGGAAGCCCGCTTCGGCGAGGACTGCGAGATCGGCGACGTGTGCACGATCGTCGAGGTCATCGGCCCCCACGGCTCGAGCGTGTCCGTGCGCTCGAGCGAAGCCCGCCCCCACACCACCATCGGCCTCTTGCGCATGGCCGAGGCGATGATGCTGCGCAGCCTCGGCGGAGAATCGGACTGAGCGGCGCCACCGCGCGCTGCCCGGTCTCGCGCCGCTCTAGGATCTGTCTGCGATGACAGACTCGAGCGAGTACACGATCGGCGCCGAGGTCCGTGCGGGCGACGAGCCCTGCGGCCAGCTCAGCCGGGTGGTCGTCGATCCCCTCGCCCGCACCCTCACCCACCTTGTGGTCTCCCCCCACCAGCGCTGGGAGCCCGCCCGCCTGGTGCCGATCGAGCTCGTGCGCTCCTCGGCGCCGGAGATCTCCCTCTCCTGCGGCCCCGCCGCCTTCCTCGAGCTCGCCGACGCCGAGGAGACCCACTTCCTGACCGAGCCCGACCCGAGGCTCGGCTACGAGGCGGGTGAGGCGTACATGTGGCCCTACTACGGTCTCGGCATGGGTGCCGGCGCCCTCGGCATGGGCTACGGCGGTGGCGTCCTGCCCGTCACCTACGACAAGGTCCCGGCCGACGAGGTGGAGGTGCGCCGCGACGAACACGTCCACGCCACCGACGGCGACATCGGCCGCATCAAGGGCCTCGTGATCGACCCCTCCGACCACCACGTCACCCATCTGCTGTTGCAGGAGGGCCACCTGTGGGGCAAGCACGACGTCGCGATCCCAATCGGCGCCGTGCGGAGCGTCGACCCCGACGGGGTGCGCCTGACCCTCTCCAGAGACGAGGTCCGCGACCTGCCAGCGGTGGAGCTCGCCTCCGGGTGAGCTCCCCTCCGGGTGAGCTCCACGGGCACAGCCAGCGCGTGAGCACGCCGGGCGCGGGCCTCGGCGCGAGGGTTCCGTTCGACGACATGCGCCTGGAGTGGCGCCGGCTCTTCGCGGAGCTGCTCGGCACCTTCTTCCTCGTGCTCGTGGCCGCCGGCGGCGCCATGCTGCACTCCCAGGGCAAGATCGGCCTCGCCGCCGCCGTGGTGGCGCCCGGGCTGATGGTGATGGCGATCATCCTCTTCATGGGCGCCGTCTCCGGAGCCCACCTCAACCCCGCCGTCTCGATCGCCTTCGCCCTGCGCCGGGACTTCCGCTGGGGAAGGGTGCCCGGCTACATCCTCACCCAGCTCCTGGGCGCCATCCTCGCCTGCCTGTTCCTGGAGGCCGTGTTCGGAGACGTGGCCCACCTCGGCGCCACTCTGCCCGGCACCGGCTACGCCGATTGGCAGGCGCTGCTGCTGGAGACGGTCCTCACCCTCGGCCTCGTGAGCGTGATCCTCGGCACCGCCTCCGCCGCCCAGAACGTGGGCCCGATCGCGGCGCTCGCCGTCGGCGGCTACATCGCCCTCGCCGGCCTGTGGTCCGCGCCCGTGAGCGGCGCCTCGATGAACACAGCCCGCTCCTTCGGCCCGGCGCTCGTGAGCGGCGACTTCGCGAGCTTCTGGGTCTATGTGCTCGGGCCCCTCGTCGGCGCTCTGATCGCGGTGGCCTGCGCATTCGTGCTGCGGGGACCCGGCGGCGACCCGATCTCCTACATCGCCGGCTCGGGCGCACTGGACCCCGGCGTGCTCGCCGAGCGCCAGCGCCTGGCCCAGGCGATCGAGCGCGGCGAAGCGATCCCGCCCGGCATCCCCACCGCCGAGCAGCCGCCCGAGTCGCCCTCCCCCAGGCGTCCGGCCTAGCCGCCGGGGACGAGGGCCTACACGCCCGTCTCGGCGACGATCTGGCCCGACTTCACGGCCACCGCGAGCGTGTCGTAGTCGCGCCGGTTCTGCTCCGCATAGGCACGCGCGAAGCCCAGGATCGCCCGCTCGAAGCTCGACCCCTTGCCGAGGTAGGCGGCGATGGCGATCCGATCGCCCGAGCGAGCGTGGGCGCGCGCCAGCGTCCAACCGCACAGCCGCCCGTATTGAGCCAGCGCTCGGGGCGTGAGACGGTCGATCTCCGCCGAGCCCTTCCAGTCGCGCAGCTGGCGTCCGTAGAAGTCCCGTGGCTGGCCGTCGAGGCCGGCGTCCACGTGCAGCCAGCCGAGGAAGATGTCGCTGCTGGCCTGCATCAGCCGCTGGCCCACGACCACCCGCTCGCCGTGGTTCCTCTGGGCGCTGGCACCAAGGAAGTCCTCGAGCACCGACGCCTGCGCTTCCTTCATCTGCAGGAACAGCGGATCGCCGCCGTCGCGCCCCAGCAGCAGCGCGATCCAGGCGCGCGTGCCCACGCTGCCCACGCCCACCACCTTGTGCGCGAAGTCCACGAGCCGAAACTGCTCGAGCAGCAGCTGGCGCTCGTGCACGAGCGTGCTCCGATAGGAGCGCAGCAGCTCGTGCAGCCAGGCGAACATCCGCTCCCGCTCGGCGCCGCTCACGAGATCTCGCAGCGGCACGATCAAGGGCGGATCGGAGACGATCTGGCGCTCGCCGTCCACCACCCGCGTGAGCTTCGAGAACGCCGACATGCTGTCCCTGGTGCGCGCCTTGGCGAGGTTCTTCTCCGTGCGCTTGGCCATCTTCGCGTTGATCTGCGGACCGAGCTCCTGCAGCGCGGCTTCCACGTCCAGGTGCGAGTACCACACGTCGAGGTTCTTCATCGCCGCGAAGCTCGCCATCGCCGTGCGGTACTCCTCCACCGTGTCCAGCACCGCCCGGTCCTGGTCCTTGACCGCGTATTCGTTGTCCTGGGCGGCGATCAGCATGCTGCTCGCCAGCCGCTTGACATCCCACTCCCACGGTCCCGGCAGCGTCTCGTCGAAGTCGTTGAGGTCGAACACCAGGCGCCGCTCGGGCGAGGCGAACACGCCGAAGTTCGACAGGTGGGCGTCCCCGCAGCACTGCACCTGAAGCCCCGACCGCGGCGTCGCCGCGAGGTCCGCCGCCATGATCGCCGCCGCCCCCCGGTAGAAGGTGAAGGGCGAGACCAGCATCCGTCCGTAGCGGATCGGCACCAGCTCCGGCACCCGCGAGGCCGCCTGGCGCCCCAGCAGCTCCAGCGGGTCGGCGCGATGGGCCATGGGCGTGAACTCGCCGTGGCTCGAGCGCGGCACCTCCGCGCGAGCCGCCTTGCCGCGCGCCACCCGCTCGGCCACGCTCAGGTGGGGCACGACCGCGCCGTGGGCCACGGCCGCGGCGCGAGGCGCCGGCGCGCGCTTGCGTTTCGCGGCCGCGGAGGCCTGCCCTCTTGCACCCGCCGCTTTGGTGCTCCCCATCACCAGACCATACTCCTCACGAGAACACCCGCCCAGCCTGTCGATTTCGGGCATCCCCGTTCGTCGTCGGGGTAGAGCCGAGAATCGCGGGCCTCCCGGAGCCGCCGCTCGGCAAAGACATTCACAACCGAAGGAGATGACGATGCGCTTCATGATGATCATGATCCCCAGCAACCTCGAGGAGGCCGACTGGGGGCCCAGCCCGGAGGCGGTCGGGGCGATGAGCAGATACAACGACGAGCTCGCCAAAGCCGGCGTGCTGCTTTCCCTCGACGGTCTGCATCCGACCTCGAAGGGGGCGCGGGTCACGTTCACGGACGGCAAGCCGCACGTCACCGACGGGCCCTTCGCCGAGGCCAAGGAGGTCGTGGGCGGCTACTGGGTGATCCAGGCCTCCTCGAAGCAGGAGGCCGTCGAGTGGGCCTGCCGCTGTCCCGTCGTCGGCCACGACGCGACGATCGAGGTCCGCCAGGTGTACGAGATGGCCGACTTCCCGCCCGAGGTGCGCGA
>DATJMB010000069.1:0-12580 GCA_035508995.1 Solirubrobacteraceae bacterium
CGTGCTCGTCCTCGCGGCCGTCGCCGCCGCCCTCCACCCTGCCGTCCGCGGTCGCCGCGCGGCACTGGCCATGGCCCTCGCCGGCATCCTCCTCGCCGTCCTCGAGGGCTCCGCCCGCATCGGCGCCGGCGTGGGCGGCGCTGTGCTCGTGGCCGCCGCCACCGCCGTGGCCACCGTGATGCTTTTGCCCGGCGCGCTCACCCGCCGCCGCGCCCTCACCGTCCTCGCCGCCCCCGTCCTGGCGCTTGTCGTGCTCGCTCTCCTGGACCTCGCCACCGCCCACGGCGCCGGCCACTACACCGGCAGCGTGCTTCACGCCCGCTCGCCCGCCGACATCCACGACCTCATCGTCCGCCGCTACGAAGCCGCCTGGCGCGAGCTGCGCAATCACGCCATGCCCTTCGTCACTGCCCTCGCCCTGCTCGCCGTCGCCGTGGGCCTGCGCCACCGTCGCCGCCTGCTTGCCCCCGTAGACGGCGACCCGGCGTGGCGGGCGACCCTCGCCGGCGGCCTCACCGCGGGCGTGGTCGGCGCCCTCGTGGAGGACTCCGGACCGGTCCTCTTCGTAGTCGCCGTCGGCACTCTCGGCTGCGTGCTCGCCTACCTCGCGGGCCGGTCCGTGGCGGAGCCGCGAAAAGCTACTCGTCCACGCCCGGGATCGGCTCGATCGGGAGCTCACCGTGGAACGCCTCCAGCTCTTCGAGGTCTCGGCGATCCTGCGGGCGTCCGGCGAGACGCTTGAACCCCACGATGCTGCGTAGGCCAGCGATAAGCGCGCGTTGTTCACCAACTTCGGCGTCGACAGCGCCCTCGGCGACCGTGTCATAGTCGAGCGGCGGGAGACCCCCGCGCAACACATCAATGATGCCATGGCGGCTGCTGACACGAAGGTTGGGAGCGCCCATCACGTCCTCACGAGTCAGCACCTTGCCGTCACGCAGGCGACGAGCCTGAACCCTGTCGAAGAAGCGAAGGATCGCCTCGTCAGTCTCTCCACCGTCTGGCACCAGCAGGTCGGAGTCCTTCGTCGCCCGCAGGAACCCGTTGGCCATGACGCTGAAGCCCCCGATCACGACATACTTCAGCCCGACGGCATTGGCGTCGGCGACGACACCGTCGAGGTCAGGACCAGAAGGCTCGTCTTGGGACATTGCCAGCCCGTATGGAGGCGGCGAGCAGCGAAACCGCCTGCTGGGAGAGCTTCTGCCCTTCCGCGATGCGCTCGGAGGGAGTCATCGCCCGTGTCGTACGCTGGTGGTATTCGCGCTTTTCGCGATTGAGCTCCGCCCACTCGGCCTCGTGACCGGGCTCCAGCAGTGTCCTGTGACGGCTGCTCATGGCTGCATTCTACTGCCACAACTACACGAACGCCTCGATGTCGCAGCCAACTGTCTGCACGATCTATGCGGGACCATACCCCGCGACGCCGCTCGCCGGCCCACCCGCCCGAGTATGATCCACGGCGATGCCCGCTCACGAGCTCACGAGCGCCGAGATCGCTCACCTCGAGAGCCGCTTCGGCAATCGCTTCCTGCTCGAGCCGGCACCCGACAACGAGCTCCCGAAGACCGGCATGGGCGCCGAGGAAGCGATGCGGCTGATCGGCGAGGAGATGGTCCTCGACGGCCTGCCGATGCGCAACCTCGCCACCTTCGTGACCACCTGGATGGAGCCCGAGGCGGTGCGGGTGATTCAGGAATCCCTCCACACCAACTTCATCGACCACGCCGAGTACCCCCAGACCGCCGAGATCGAGCAGCGCTGCATCCGCATGCTCGCCAGTCTCTTCAACGCCCCCGGCGAGGCCAAAGGCGCCCGCACGCAGGGCTCCTCGGAGGCGATCATGCTCGGGGCCCTGTCCCTGAAGTGGAAGTGGCGCGCCCGCCGGGAGGCAGCCGGGAAGCCCACCGACCGCCCCAACCTCGTCTTCGGCGGCGATGTCCATGTGGTGTGGGAGAAGTTCTGCCGCTACTTCGACGTCGAACCCCGCATCGTGCCCCTCGCCCCCGACAAGTACACGATCGGACCCGAGGACATCGAGCCCCACGTGGACGAGAACACGATCGCCGTGGCGGCCGTGCTGGGCACGACCTTCACCGGCCACGCCGACGACATCCGCGGCATCAACGACCACCTCCTCACCCTCAAGAGCGAGAAGGGTCTCGACGTGCCGATGCACGTGGACGCCGCCTCCGGCGGCTTCGTGTGGCCCTTCCTCTATCCCCACTCCGAGTGGGACTTCCGCCTCGAGCAGGTCCGCTCGATCAACGTATCCGGCCACAAGTTCGGCCTCGTCTACCCCGGCATCGGCTGGCTGATCTTCCGCGAGCCCTCCGACCTGCCCGAGGACCTCGTCTTCTACGAGAACTACCTCGGCAAGACCGACGCCACCTTCACGCTGAACTTCTCCACCGGCTCCGCGATGGTGCTGGCGCAGTACTACAACCTCATCCGTCTCGGCCACTCCGGCTACCGCTTCGTGATGGAGACCATGAAGTACAACGCCCGCACGCTCGCCAAGGAGATCGCCGACTGCGGCCGCTTCGAGATCGTCGGCTCAGACGACGACGAGCAGCTTCCCCTCGTGGCCTTCAAACTCTCGGGCGAACCCGGCTACGACGAGTTCGACGTCGCCGCCCAGCTCGCCGCCGAGCGCGGCTGGATGGTCCCCGCCTACACGCTGCCGCCGAACGCCGAACACGTGAAGATCATGCGCGCGCTGGTAAAGCTCACGCTCTCACACGCCCTCACCATCACCCTCGGCTCGGACATCCTCGAAGCCTGTACCACTCTCGACGCCAAGGGCGGCCTGCACGAGGCCGACCGCAAGCGCGTCAAGACCAACACCGGCTTCTGAGTCGCGCCGCCGCCGGCTATTCGGCGCGCATTTTGCGCCGCCGGTCCACCAGCAGCACGGTCACCACCACCACGATCACAACGATCAGGATGCCGCCGGCGATGTAGCGGAGTTTGTGGTGAGAAGCCTTCTTGGGCGCTTCCGCCTTCGCCTGCGCGGGCGTGAGGATCGCCACGCTCACCCCCGCCTTCTTCAGCGCGGCCACCGTTTCCGGCTCGTGGTGGGGCGGGTACTTGACGAGCACATGACGGCCGTCCTTGAGCGTCACGCGCAGGCTGCGCAGGTGCTTGTTCACGACGATCGCTTCGACTTCGTGCGCCTTCAGCTGGCCGTCCAGCGTCGCCTGGCTCTCGGGCGCGTAGACGATCGTCGTGGTGGTGGTGGTCGCCGCGCCCGCGGACCCCGTCAGGCCCGCCAGCGCCGCCACGGTAAGCGCCAGCACGAGCGCCAACGCCCCCGCCAGCCTGCCCAGCGCACTGTTCGCGCTTCGATCCCTGCCGATCATCCGGCGGCAGCCTACCCGAACGCGCCCCTTCGTGTCTCCAGTTCCCCGCGCGTCTACTTGCGCGCCAGTTTCATCGCCTTGCCGCGGTCGATCTTGCTCAGCACCACCTTGCGCAGCCGCACGGACTCCGGCGTGGCCTCCACCGCCTCGTCCTCGCGCAAGAACTCCAGCGCCTCGTCGAGCGTCTGCTTGTGGTGGGTGTCCAGCCGCACCAGCACGTCGGCCGTGGAGGAGCGCATGTTGGTGAGGTGCTTCTCCTTGCAGGGGTTCACGTCGAGATCCTCCGCGCGGGCGTTCTCACCGATGATCATCCCTTCGTAGACCTCCTCCCCGGGCCCCACGAACAGCGAGCCGCGCTCCTGCAGGCTCATCAGCGAGTACGTCGCCGTCTCCCCCCGCCGGTCCGCCACCAGCGCGCCGGTGGTGCGCGTCAGCAGGTCGCCCGCCCACGGCTCCCAGCGGTCGAACACGTGGTGCATCATCCCCGTGCCGCGCGTCTCGGTGAGGAACTCCGTGCGAAACCCGATCAGCCCGCGGGCGGGCACGAGGTAGTCCATCCGCACCCAGCCGGTGCCGTGGTTGGTCATGTGCTCCATGCGCCCCTTGCGCGCCGCCAGCAGCTGGGTGACGGTGCCCACGTGATCCTCCGGCACGTCCACCGAGAGGCGCTCCACGGGCTCGTGGCGCTTGCCGTCGATCTCCCGCTCGAGCACCTGCGGCTGGCCCACCGTCAGCTCGAAGCCCTCCCGGCGCATCATCTCCACCAGCACCGCCAGCTGCAGCTCGCCCCGCCCCTGCACCTCGTAGGTGTCCGGCCGCTCCGTGTCCGCCACCCGCAGCGACACGTTGCCCACCAGCTCCTGATCCAGGCGCCCCCTGATCTGCCGCGCCGTCAGCTTGTCGCCCTCTTTGCCCGCCAGCGGCGAGGTGTTCACGCCGATCGTGATCGACATCGCCGGCTCGTCCACCGTGATCACCGGCAGCGGCCGCGGGTCCTGCAGGTCGGCGAGCGTCTCCCCGATCGTCACCTCCGCGATGCCCGCGATCGCCACGATCTCCCCCGGGCCCGCCTCCGGCGCGTCCACCCGGTTCAGCGCCTCCGTCACGTACAGCTCCGCCACCTGCGCTTTCTCGATCGACCCGTCCGCCCGGCACCAGGCGATCTGCTGGCCCCTGCGGATGCTGCCGTTCCACACCCGGCAGATCGCCAGGCGGCCCACGTACGGGGAGGCGTCGAGGTTCGTCACCAGCGCCTGCAGCGGGTGGCCCTCCTCGTAGGTCGGCGGCGGGATGCGCTCCAGCAGCAGGTCCAGCAGCGGCGCCAGGCTCCCCTGCGCGGGAAAGCCGTCGGGGCCGGGCTCGTAGCCGCGGGAGGCGACACCCGCCTTGGCGTTGCAGTACACGATCGGGAACTCGATCTGATCCTCCTCGGCGTCGAGGTCCAGGAACAGCTCGTAGACCTCGTCCACGACCTCCGCCACGCGCGCGTCCGAGCGGTCCACCTTGTTGACCACCAGGATCACCGGCAGCTTGGCCTCGAGCGCCTTGCGCAGCACGAACCGCGTCTGCGGCAGCGGACCCTCGGAGGCGTCCACCAGCAGCAGCACGCCGTCCACCATCGTCAGCCCCCGCTCCACCTCCCCGCCGAAGTCCGCGTGGCCGGGCGTGTCGATGATGTTCAGCTTCACCCCCTCGTACACCAGCGAGGTGTTCTTGGCGAGGATCGTGATGCCCTTCTCGCGCTCCAGGTCCATCGAGTCCAGCACCCGCGTGGCCACGTCCTGTCCCTCGCGAAAGGCGCCGGATTGCCACAGCATGGCGTCCACCAGGGTGGTCTTGCCGTGGTCCACGTGCGCGACGATGGCCACGTTGCGTATGTCCTCTCGGGGTGTTGGCACGGCCCGACAGGCTAGCGGCGCGCGCCCGCGGCCCTGAGCCCGGTGCTCAAGCCGAAGCGCATGAGCGCCCGCGGATAGCGCTCGGCGGCCGCCACCGTCTCCTCCAGCGCCGCCGCGAAGCGCCTGATCTCCGACTCCTCCACCACCAGCGCCGGCAGCCCCTTGATGACGTTCATGCGGTGGCCCGCCACCTGGCAGAAGATGCGGTGCTCGTGAAACAGCGGCACCGTGATCAGCTGCGCGAACAGCCCCGCCTGACGCCCCTCCACGGCATGCCACAGTGCTCTGCTCGCGCGCGCGCGCGGGGGCCCGAATTCGATCGCCCACATCAGCCCCACCCCGCGCACGTCGCGCACCACCTCATAGCGCTCCACAAGCGGCGTCGTCAGCTCCAGCAGCAGCTCCCCCATCCGCCGCGAACGCTCCACGAGCCCCTCCTCGTCGAGCACCCGCAGGGTCGCCAGCGCGGCCGCCGCCGCGAGGTCGTTGCCCCCAAACGTCGAGCCGTGCCTGACGGCCCGCTCCATGCCGTCGAACACCCGCGCGAACGCCTCCCGCGAGACCAGCACCGCCCCGATCGGCACCAGCCCGCCCGAGAGCGCCTTTGACAGACAGATCATGTCGGGCCGCAGGCCCCACCGCTCCCCCGCCAGGAACCTCCCCGTGCGCCCCAGGCCCGTCTGCACCTCGTCGCATACGAACAACGCCCCCGCGCCCCGGCACAGCTCCTGCGCCCCCTCCAGATAGCCCGCCGGCGGCAGGTTCACGCCCTTGCCCTGCACCGGCTCCACCACGAACGCCGCCACGTCCCCCCGTTCGAGCTCCCCTCTCAGGGCCTCGAGATCACCCCACAGCACGGCGGTGCAATCCGCCAGCAGCGGCCCGAACCCATCGCGGAACTCCTCGTTGCCGTTGATCGACAGCGCCCCCAGCGTGAGCCCGTGGAAGGCGTGCTCGGCGTAGAGGATCCGCGGCCTGCCGGTGGCCGCCCGGGCGATCTTGATCGCCGCCTCCACCGCCTCGGTGCCGGTGTTGGCCGCCACCATCGCCCCCACGCTCGCCGGCGCCCGCCCCAGCAGCTCCTGCGCGAGCACCCCGCTCAGCAGCGTCACGCCCAGCTGCGGCATGTTCCCCGTGCGCGCCGCCATCGCTTCCCGCACCGCCTCGATCGCCCGCGGGTGGTTGCGCCCGATCGCGAACACCCCGTAGCCGCCGAAAAGATCCAGGTAGCGCTCCCCCTCCGCGTCGATCAGGTGCGCCCCCTCGCCCCCCCGCCACTGCTTCTGAAAGCCCAGCGTGCGCAGGATCCGGCCCAGCTGGGGGTTCAGGTAGCGGTCGTTGAGCTCCAGCTCCTCGCCCGCCCGCTGCTCCAGCAGCTCCCCGATGCCGGGGATCGCGCGCCGGGACGCCGTCTCGCCTGCCATGGCCTGAGCCTATCTCCCTGGTAGCCTGATCGAACAGTGCCGGATGATCGCATCCTGGAGTCCGTTCCCGGCGGCCTCCCGCGGGGTGCCGCGCTGATGGACCGAGCCGCCCGGGCGGTCCTCGACGTGGCGCGGGTCGTGCTCGCGGAGCTCGACCTCGACGTGGTCCTGGACCGCGTGCTGGAGTCGGCGCAGGGGCTCACGGAAGCTCGCTATGCAGCGGTCGGCGTGCTCGACGACTCGCGCACGGAGCTCGCGCGCTTCATCACGCGCGGCGTCGACGAGCCCACGCGCGCGAAGATCGGCGCGCTGCCGCGCGGGCGCGGCGTGCTCGGAGAGCTGATCGACCACCCCGCCCCGCAGCGGCTGGCCGACGTCGGCCAGCACCCCCGCTCCTACGGCCTGCCTCACGGGCACCCGCCGATGCGCACCTTCCTCGGCGCCCCGATCGTCATCGACGGCACTCCCTTCGGCAACATCTACCTCACCGAGAAGCACGGCGGCGCCGAGTTCTCCGACGCCGACGAGGAGGCGATCCTGATCCTCGCCGAGTTCGCGGGCGTGGCGATCGACCACGCCCGCCGCTACACCGGCGCCTGGCAGGATCGCGAGGAGCTCGCCCGCACCGTCGACGCCCTGCAGGCCACGACGCAGATCGCACGGGCGCTGGGCGGCGAGACCGACCTGGAGGTGATCCTCGAGCTGGTCGCCAAGCGCGGCCGCGCGCTCGTGTCGGCGCGCACGCTGCTGATCGAGCTCGTCGATCGCCGCGATCTGATCGTCGCCGCCGGCGCCGGCGAGCTGCCCGAGAAGGTGATCGGCGGCAGCGTCCCGATCGAGGACTCCCTCGCCGGCCAGGCCCTGCGCACGCTGCGCTCCCAGCGTCTGGAGGAGGCGCTGAACCGGGCCCGCTTCGACGAGCACGGCGGCGGCCGCCTGGGCCTGCAGGCGGAGGCCGGCCTCGTGGTGCCCCTCGTCTTCCGCGGCCGCGCCTACGGCGTCCTGCTCGCGCTCGATCGCCTCCAGAGCGGCCCCGAGTTCACCGAGCAGGACGAGCGCCTGCTGGAGTCCTTCGCCGCCAGCGCCGCCACCGCGGTCGCAAGCGCCCAGTCGATCGCCTCCGAGCGCAACCTCCAGCGCCTGGCGGCGGCGGAGGGCGAGCGCGGCCGCTGGGCCCGCGAGCTCCATGACGAGACCCTCCAGAGCCTCGGCGCCCTGCGCCTGACCCTCTCCAGCGCCGCCCGCTCCAAGCCCCCAGAGGAGCTGCCCGGCGCCATCACCCAGGCGGTGGATCAGCTCGAGACGATGATCAGCGACCTGCGCACCCTGATCACGGACCTGCGACCCGCCGCCCTCGACGAGCTCGGCGTCCAGGCGGCGCTCGACGCCCTCGCCGAACGCACCGCCGCGGCCGGCATCGACGTGGACGTGGGCATCGACCTCGCCTACGAGCAGGGCCGCGCCGCCGGCCGTCACACGCCGGAGCTCGAGATAGCCGTCTACCGCATAGTGCAGGAGGCGCTCACCAACGCCGCCAAGCACGGCAACGCCAAGCGGGTCGTGGTCGAGGTGCACGAGGACGACGCGGCGATCGAGCTCTCGGTGCGCGACGACGGCGCCGGCTTCGACCCGGCCGCCGGCACCGAGGGCTTCGGCCTGCTGGGCATGCACGAACGCGTCGAGCTCCTGGACGGTACCCTCACCGTCGATTCCGCGCCGGGCCGTGGCACGACGGTGCGCGCCAGCCTCCCCACCGCCCGCCAGGACGGCATCGACGCGGTCGCTCGCGGCACGGCGTCCTAACGTCTGGCGTGCCCGCGGCCGGCCTCCGACGTCGCTCGCGCGTCGGCATGGCACCGGCACTAGACTGGCCGCCGTGAGCGACAAGCAGCCCGGCCCCAGCCCGCCCGGCGCCAGCCGGCTGCGCGAGCGGCCCGCCTGGGGGGCGCTGGAGCGCCACCACGGCGAGATCGAGCACGTGCACCTGCGGGAGCTGTTCAGCGCCGATCCGGCGCGGGGAGAGCGGCTGCGGGCGCGGGCGGCGGGCCTGTATCTCGACTACTCCAAGCACCGGGTGACGGACGAGACGATCGGCCTGCTGGTGGGGCTGGCGGAGCAGTCGGGGCTTCGGGAGCGGATCGGGGCGATGTTCGCGGGAGAGAAGATCAACGTCTCCGAGGGCCGCTCGGTGCTGCACGTGGCGCTGCGGATGCCGCGAAGCGCCTCGCTGATCGTGGACGGCGTGGACGTGGTGGCGCAGGTACACGGGGTGCTCGATCGCATGGCGGCGTTCGCCGAGCGGGTGCGCTCGGGGGAGTGGCGGGGGCACACGGGGCAGCGGATCCGCAACGTGATCAACATCGGCATCGGCGGCTCGGACCTCGGGCCGGTTATGGCGTATGAGGCGCTGCGGCACTACACGCGGAGGGACCTCACGTTCCGGTTCGTCTCGAACGTGGACGCGACGGACTTCGTGGAGGCCACGCGGGACCTCGAGCCGGCGGAGACGCTGTTCATCGTCTCCTCGAAGACCTTCACGACGCTGGAGACGATGACCAACGCGCACTCGGCGCGGGAGTGGACGCTCGCGGGGCTCGGCTCGCGGGAGGCGATCGCCAGCCACTTCGTGGCGGTGTCCACGAACGCCGAGCAAGTGAGGGAGTTCGGGATCGACACCGAGAACATGTTCGGGTTCTGGGATTGGGTGGGGGGGCGCTACTCGATGGACAGCGCGATCGGGCTCTCGACGATGCTCGCGATCGGGCCGGAGCGCTTCGCGGAGCTGCTGGCGGGCTTTCACGCGATCGACGAGCACTTCCGGGAGGCGCCCTTCGCGGCCAACCTGCCGGTGCTGATGGGCCTGCTGGCGGTCTGGTACGGGGACTTCTTCGGCGCGCAGACGTGGGGGGTGATGCCCTACGAGCAGTACCTCAAGCGCTTCCCGGCCTACCTGCAGCAGCTGACGATGGAGTCCAACGGCAAGCACGTGACGCTCGCGGGAGAGCCGGTGGGAGCGCAGACGGGGGCGGTCTACTGGGGTGAGCCGGGCACCAACGGGCAGCATTCCTTCTACCAGCTCATCCACCAGGGGACCACGATCATCCCGGTCGACCTGATCGGCTTCGGCAAGGCGCTGAACCCGCTCGGGGACCACCACGACATCCTGATGTCGAACGTCTTCGCCCAGGCGGAAGCGCTGGCGTTCGGCAGGACGGAGGCGCAGGTGCGGGCGGAGGGGACGGCGGCGGCGATCGTGGCGCACCGGGTGATGGAGGGAAACCGGCCCACGAGCGTGATCCTCGCCGAGCGCCTGGACCCGCGCACGCTGGGGTCGCTGGTGGCGCTGTACGAGCACAGCGTGTTCACGCAGGGGACGATCTGGGGCATCGACTCCTTCGACCAGTGGGGGGTGGAGCTCGGCAAGGCGCTGGCCAAGCGGATCGTTCCGGAGCTGCTCAGCGAGGCCGAGCCGGACCTCGGCCACGACTCCTCCACCAACGCGCTGATCCGCCACTACCGCTCGCTGCGCTGAGGCACGGCCGGCCGCCGCGCTGAGGCGGCTGGTCAGGAGGCGAGCGGGCTCGGGAAGTGGCATCCTGGGGACAGTGTCGTGAAGGCACCGTCGCGCAGGAGGTTCAGATGTTGGAGAAGCGGATTTGCAGCACGCTCTTCTCGCGCATCCGGGCGGGTGGCTTGAGCGTGACCTACTGGGACGGGGCCACCGAGCGGTACGGCCCCGAGCCCTCGCTGGCGATCCGGCTGCGCTCGCCGGCGGTGGTGTGGGCGATCTGCCGCAACGTGTACCTGGGCTTCGGGGAGGGGTACATGAGCGGGGAGATCGAGATCGAGGGGGATCTCGCGGAGCTGGGGCGGATCAGCGCGGCGAACCGTCACGTGGCGCCGCTGGCGCGGCGGCTGCACCGGTACGGCCCTCACGGGATGCGGCGGCTGGGTGGGCGGCTGTGGAGCTCCAAGAGCGGCCAGGCGGCGAACGTGCGCCACCACTACGACCTCGGCAACGACTTCTACCGGCTGTGGCTGGACCGCTCGATGACGTACTCGTGCGCGTACTTCCGGCGGCCGGACGACACACTCGAGCAGGCGCAGGAGCAGAAGGTGCGGCACATCCTGCGCAAGCTTCACCTGCAGCCGGGGATGAGGCTGCTGGACATCGGCTCTGGCTGGGGGGAGCTGGTGATCGCGGCGGCGCGGGAGCATGGGGTGCGGGCGCACGGGATCACGCTCAGCCGCGAGCAGTTGAGGCACACGCGGGGGCGGATCGCGGCGGAGGGCCTCGAGGACATGGTGAGCGTCGAGCTCTGTCACTACGGCGACGTTCCGGGGCGGGAGCGCTTCGACCGGGTGGTGTCGGTGGGGATGTACGAGCACGTGGGGGCGGGCAACCACCCGGCGTACATGGCGGCGGTGGGGCGGCTGCTGCGGCAGGGGGGTGTGTCGCTGCTGCACACGATCACACAGCTCAGGGACCGGCCCACGAACGCGTTCATCGAGCGCTACATCTTCCCGGGGGGCCGGCTGCCCACGCTGGAGGGCATCCTCGGGCTGCTGCCGGGTCGCGACTTCCACGCGGTCGACTACGAGAGCCTGCGACGGCACTACGCGCGCACGCTGCAGGCCTGGTACGAGCGCTTTGAGAGCTCGCGGGAGCGGGTGGCGCAGATGTACGACGAGCGGTTCGTGCGCATGTGGCGGATGTACCTGCGGGGCTCGTTCGCGGCATTCGCCTACGGCGAGCTGGACCTGGCGCAGGTGCTGTGGACGAAGGGGCTCACGGACTCGCTGCCGATGACGCGGGAGTACGTCTACCGCGAGCCGCTGGCACTGCTCAGGCCGGCGGGGGCGGCCGATAGGGGGCTGCGCGAGGCAGGATGAAGCGGCGGACGGCTCGAGCGAAGCCCTCGTCGTCGTTGGATGAGGTCACGCGGCGGGCGGCGCGCTGGACCTCGCGGTCGGCGTTGGCCATCGCGATGGAGAGGCCGGAGTGGGCGAACATGAGCACGTCGTTGGGCATGTCGCCGATGGTGGCGATCTCGGCGGCGGCAAGACGGTAGCGATCGGCCAGGTAGCGGGCCACGGAGCCCTTGTTGGCCTCGGGGTGGGTGACGTCGACGTAGTAGGGCTGGGAGCAGGCGGCGGATACGTGCTCGCCGAAGCGGTCGTGGGCGGCCTTGGCGGCCTCTGAGACGGCGTGGTGGTCGTCGCCGATACCGACGATCTTGGCCACCCCGTCGGTGAGGCCCGCGAAGTCGGGGCGGACGGTGGGGGGAAACTGGACGGTTTTGGACTCGCGGTCCACGTGGGGGGCGTGGGGGTCGCGGACGTACCAGTCGGCGCCGCGGTAGATCCAGGCGTCGAGGGCGAAGGAGGCGAGCAGCTCGATGACGGGCTCCACGAGGTGGGCGGGGAGGGTGTGCTGCTCCAGGGTGTGCAGCTCGCGGTCCACCATCAGGCCGCCGTTGAAGGCGGCGATGGGAGTCTGGACGTCGAGGGGCTCGATCAGCATCTCCATGCCGCGGGGGGGACGGCCGCTGGTGAGGGCGAACAGGACGCCCGCCTGGCCCAGGTCGCGGACGGCGGCTACGGCCTGGTCGGTGAGCTCCTTGGCGGGAGTCACGAGGGTGCCGTCGACGTCGGCCAGCAGCAGGCGGATGGGCGGCGATGCGGCTCCCGGGCTCGCGGCGGCCGGCTGCGCGGTCACGGGCCGGCCGCCGGTGTGGCGGGCCGCTCGACGCTCGCGAGATCGCCGTCGATGACCTGGTCCTGGGGCTTGCCCACGCGGGCGCTGAGCCAGTCGATCAGCACCTTCAGGCGGTGGCCGGGGCCGCCGCCGGTGAGGTAGTACATGTGGACGGTGAGGTAGGTGATGAAGGCGGGG
>DATJMB010000070.1:0-7338 GCA_035508995.1 Solirubrobacteraceae bacterium
CAGCGCCTGCAGGATCTGCCTCACAAAGACCTCCGCCGGGCTCGCGCCGCGGCCATCAACCTGATCCCCGCCTCCACCGGCGCCGCCAAGGCGATCGGCCTCGTGATCCCGGAGCTGCAGGGCAAGCTCCACGGCATGGCCATCCGCGCCCCCGTGCCCACCGGCTCGGTGGTGGACCTCACGGTCGAGTGCAACCGGCCCACGAGCGTGGAGGAGGTGAACGGCGCGCTGAAGGCCGCCTCGGAGTCCGGTCCCCTCGCGGGCCTGCTCGCCTACACCTCCGATCCGATCGTCTCCAGCGACATCGTCACCTCTCCCTACTCCTCGATCGTGGACTCGCCCCTCACCGCGGTGATCGACGACACGATGCTCAAGGTGATCGCCTGGTACGACAACGAGTGGGGTTACTCCAACCGCCTCGTCGACCTGGTCCAGAGGGTGTTGTGATCCGGTGAGGAGCATCGACGAGCTCGACGTGCGCGGGCAGAGAGTGCTCGTGCGCGTCGACTTCAACGTGCCGCTCGGGGAAGGGCCCGACGGCAGGCGGATGGTCACGGACGACACCCGCATCAGGGCGGCGTTGCCAACCATCGAAGAGCTCCGTGCTCGCGGCGCCCGCCTCGTGCTCGCCTCCCACCTCGGCCGTCCCAAGGGCAAGGTGGTGCCCGAGCTCTCCCTGGAGCCCGTCGTGAGCACCCTCTGTCAGCTCACCGGCGCCCCCGTCAGCCTCGCCCCCGCCGTGGTGGGGCCGGCGGTGCGAGAGCTGACCGAACAGCTCGCCGAGGGCGAGATCCTGGTGCTCGAGAACGTCCGCTTCGAGCCCGGCGAGACCGCCAACGACCCCGAGCTCGCCCACGCCCTGGCGGAGCTCGCGGATCTGTACGTGGACGACGCCTTCGGCACCGCCCACCGCGCCCACGCCAGCACCGAGGGGGTCGCCCACCTGCTGCCCGCCGCCGCCGGCCGGCTGCTGGAAAAGGAGGTCAAGACCCTCACCGGCGTGCTTGACCATCCCGCCCCGCCCCTGATCGCCATCCTCGGCGGCGCCAAGGTGGCCGACAAGATCGCCGTCATCGACCGCTTCCTCGGCCTCGCCGACGCGCTGCTGATCGGCGGCGCCATGTGCTTTCCCTTCCTCGCCGCCCAGGGCCACGCGGTGGGCGCCTCCCTGTGCGAGGACGAGGACGTCGATCACGCCCGCCACGCTCTCGCCCGCGCCGCCGACTGCGCCCCTCGCGGCGACGGCCTCGCGGCGGACCGCCGCACCGCGCTCCCCGACGACGGCACCAAGGCCACCCGCCTGTGCCTGCCCAAAGACCTCGTCATCGGCGAGTCCTTCGCGGAGGACGCTCCCAACCGGATCCTCTCCTCGGTGGAGGTCCCAAGCGGCTGGATGGGCCTCGACATCGGCCCCGCCACCTGCGAGCTCTACGCCCGCGAGATCGCCGCCGCCGGCTCCGTGTTCTGGAACGGCCCCATGGGCGCCTTCGAGCTCACCCCCTTCGCCGCCGGCACCCAGGCGGTGGCGAAGGCCGTCGCCGAGGCTCCCGGCCTCACGGTGGTCGGCGGGGGAGACTCCGCCGCGGCCCTCGTCCAGTTCGGCCTCGAGGACGCTGTGGACTATCTCTCCACCGGCGGCGGCGCCACGCTCGAGCTGGTGGAGGGACGGGTGCTGCCCGGCCTGCGGGCGCTCGACGGCGCTGGGGTGGCGTGATGGCCGAGGGCCCCGCCGGCAGCGGCGGCCGGTCCGGCCGCACGCCCTTCGTGGCGGGCAACTGGAAGATGTACAAGACCGAGGCCCAGGCGGAGGAGCTGATCCAGGCGCTGCTCCCTCGCCTCTCCTCTCTGACCGGAGTGGACGTGGCCGTCTGCGTGCCCTTCACCGACCTGCGCGCGATGGTGGACTCCGCCCGGGGCTCCCGCGTGGAGGTGTACGCCCAGAACATGCACGCCGAGCCGGAGGGCCCCTACACGGGGGAGATCTCCGCGCCGATGCTCACCGAGCTCGACGTCCAGGGGGTGGTCCTCGGCCACTCCGAGCGCCGAGAGCTGTTCGGAGAGAACGACAGGGCGCTCGCCGCCAAGCTCCCCGCCGCCCTGGAGGCGGGTCTCGCGCCGATCCTCTGCGTGGGCGAGACGGAGGCCGAGCGCGACGCCGGCGACACCGAGCGAAAGCTTCGCCAGCAGGTCCGCGACGACCTCGCCTCCGTGCCCGACGAGCGTCTCGCGGACGTCGCCATCGCCTACGAGCCCATCTGGGCGATCGGCACCGGCCGCGTGGCCAGCCCCGAGCAGGCCCAGGAGGCGATCGCCTTCATCCGCGCCCTGGTGGCCGACCGCGAGCCGGCCGCCGCCGTCCGCACCCGCATCCTCTACGGCGGCTCCGTCAAGCCCGAGAACGCCGCCGAGCTGCTCGCCCTCCCCGACGTCGACGGCGCCCTCGTGGGCGGCGCCTCGCTGCAGGCCGACTCATTCGCGGCCATCGCCACCGCCGCTGCCGCCGTATCCGCCACCCGATGAGCCTGCCTGCCGGGCCCGCCGCTCTGCCCGTCCCCCGCGTCTGCCTGATCGTGCTCGACGGCTGGGGCCTCGCCGACCCCGGTCCCGGTAACGCCGTCTCCCTCGCCCGCACCCCCGTCTTCGACGAGCTCTGGCGCACTCACGCCCACACCACCCTCACCGCCGGCGGTCGCGCCGTGGGCCTGCCGGAGGGCCAGATGGGCAACAGCGAGGTCGGCCACCTCAACCTCGGCGCCGGCGCCATCGTGCGCCAGGATCTCGTGCGCATCGACGACGCCATCGCCGACGGCTCCTTCGCCGCCAACCCCGTCATCCGCGCCGCCCTCGCCGACGCGCGGAGGGTGCATCTCATCGGCCTTGTCTCCGACGGCGGCGTGCACTCCTCCCTGCGCCACCTCCACGCCCTGATCGACTGCGCCCGCGAGCACGCAAACGGCGCCGAGGGGGCTCCCGCGGACGTGATTCTGCACGCCTTCACCGACGGCCGCGACACGCTGCCCCATGCAGGCGCCGGCTTCCTGGCGGAGCTCGACGCTACGCCCGGCGTGCGCGTGGGCTCCGTGGTGGGCCGCTACTTCGCCATGGACCGCGACCGCCGCTGGGAACGCACCCAGCGGGCCTACGACCTGCTCGTGCACGCCAAGGCACCCCACAGCGCCGCCAGCGGCGAGCAGGCGGTGCGCGCCGCCTACGAGCGGGGCGAGACGGACGAGTTCGTGGAGCCCACCCTCGTCGGCGAGGAGGCCCGCATCCGGCCCGGGGACAGCGTGATGGCCTTCAACTTCCGCCCCGACCGCATGCGCCAGATCACCCGCGCGCTGGCCGAGCCGGGCTTCGCCGAGATCGACCGCAGCGGCGCCGAGCCGGTGGCTCGCTACGCCACCCTCACGGAGTACGAGGAAGGCTGGCCCTATCCGGTGGCCTTCCTGCCCGACCGCCCCGCCACCACTCTCGCCGCCACCATCGCCGCCACCGGCGCTCGCCAGCTGCACGTGGCGGAGACCGAGAAGTACGCCCACGTCACCTACTTCTTCAACGGCGGCGTGGAGGCAGCCCAGGAGCGCGAACGTCGCGAGCTCGCCCCCTCCCGGCGGGACGTGCCCACCTACGACCACGCCCCCGAGATGAGCGCCCGCCAGGCCGCCGACGCGTTCGTGGCCGGCTGGCGGGAGGCCACCGCCGGACAGGCTGCCGCCGCCGAGGCCACCGCCAACCAGGGCACCGCCGCCGAGGGGGAGCTGCGATTCGGGATCATCAACTTCGCCAACCCCGACATGGTGGGACACACGGGCGTGATTCCCGCGGCGGTGAAGGCGATCGAGACGGTGGACGGGTGCCTGGCGGAGGTGGTGGCGGCGGTACACGCCTCGGGGGGCGCCTGCGTGATCACCGCCGATCACGGCAACGCCGAGCACATGCTCGAGCCCGACGGCAGCCCCAACACGGCCCACTCCCTGAACCCCGTGCCCCTGATCGTCACCGCGGGCGGCCCGGAGCTCGCGCTGCGCCAGCGGGGCGGGGTGCTGGCGGACGTGGCGCCCACTATCCTGCAACTGCTCGCCGTGCCCCAGCCCCCCGCCATGACCGGACACTCGCTGATCGAATGACCCGCTCCCAGAAGCTGCTGGCGGGCGCGTTCGTGGGCGCCGGCGTGAACCACTTCGCGATGCCCCGCGCCTACGAGGCGATCGTTCCCCCCGGCATCCCCGGCGGCGCCCGCCGGATCGTGGCGGTGAGCGGCGTGGCGGAGATCGCGGGCGGCGTCGGGGTGCTGCTGGCGCCCACCCGGCGGCTGGCGGGCCTGGGCCTGGTGGCGCTGCTGGCGGCCGTGTTTCCCGCGAACCTCCACATGGCCCGCAATCCCGAGCGCTTCGCCCGCATTCCCCGCTGGGCCCTGTACGCGCGGCTGCCGCTGCAGCCGCTGATGATGCGCTGGGCCTGGCGGGCCACCCGCGGCTGAGCGCCGCGCACTCCCGAAAAGGGTCCCGATCCTGCTATATCTTCGAAGCAGGGCAGGGCCACGCTGGGAACTAATCATGTCGACCGCGACCGCAGTCAAGATCGTCTCCGGGGAGTCGCTAAGCGAGACCGAGTCGCAGGCGTGGCGAGGCTTTCTGCGGGCGCACGCCTGTCTGGCCAAACGGGTGGACGCGGAGCTCGAGAGCGCGCACGGCCTGCCGATGAGCTCCTACGAGGTGCTCCAGCAGCTGGAGGACGCGGGGGTGGGGCGGATGCGGATGTGCGACCTGGCCGATCAGGCCCAGCTCTCGCGCAGCGGCCTCACGAGGCTCGTGGACCGGCTCGAGCGGGAGGGCCTGCTGGAGCGGTGCTCCTGCCAGCACGACGCCCGCGGCTCCTACGCCTGCCTCACGGCGCTCGGCCGCGAACGCCTCGCCCAGGCGCGGGGCACCCACCTGGCGGTGGTGCGAGAGGTCTTCTTCTCCCGCTTCTCAGAGCCCGAGCTCTCCGCCCTGGCGGACCTGTGGTCGCGCATCGCTCCCTGCGGGGAGGCCCTGAGCGCGACCAACGGCCACGGCAACGGCAACGGCTACGGCCACACCGCCTAGCTCGCGCGGAGCTCAGCTGGGCGGTTGGGGGCCCGCCTGGGGGGCGGGCGCGACGGGCTCGCCGCCGTCGCCAGGAGCGGCGCCTTTGAACTGCTCCTGCATGTGGCGGCGATGGCGGCGGTGGGCCACGAAGGCGCTCACGCCGGCGATCACCACGCCGAGCAGGCCGTAGAGGCCGAAGGTGCTGATCGCGTTGCCGGCGGCGGTGCCGAGGAAGTAGGCGAGCAGGCCGATGGCGGTGGCCCAGCAGATGCCCCCGAGGGCGTTCCACAGGGCGAAGGAGCGCCAGCGCATGCGGGTGGCGCCGGCGAGCCACGAGGCCCACACGCGCAGGCCCAGCAGAAAGCGGCCGAAGAACACGGCCTTGGGGCCGTGGCGCTCGAAGAAGGGCTCCCCCAGCACGAGCACCTGCTGGCGCTGGCGGGCGAAGCGGCCGGGCCGTTCGAGGATCCAGCGGCCCCCCTTGCGGCCGATCTGATAGCCGATGTTGTCCCCCACGATCGCCGCGAGGGCCGCCAGGGGGATGACGATGGCGATCTCGAGTTTGCCCTGGGAGGCGAGCACCGCGGCGGTGATGAGGGCCGTCTCGCCGGGGATGGGCACGCCGCTGGACTCGGCCATCACCGCCAGGAACAGGAGCGGGTAGCCGAAGGTTTCGACGAGGTGGCCCACGTCCACGATCGCGGCGAGCATCACCTCACCATAGGATCACGCGGGCGTGGCCGCCTTCACGATCACCGCCCGCGATCCCTCCTCGCGAGCCCGTGCGGGCCTCCTGCGCACCGCTAACGGCGACGTCCACACCCCCGCGTTCGTGCCGCTGGCGACGAAGGCCACCGTCAAGGGGCTGCTGCCGGAGGAGGTCGCGGGGCTCGGCTACGAGATGGTGCTCGGCAACACCTTCCACCTGCTGCTGAACCCCGGTCCCGAGCTGATCGAGCGCTTCGGCGGCCTGGGCGCCTTCATGGGCTGGGCCGGCCCCACGATCACCGACTCGGGGGGCTTTCAGGTGTTCTCCATGGGTCACGGCACGGTCGCGGAGGAGATCAAGCGCAGCGCCAGCGGCCACCCGCCGGGGGAGCGGGAGGGGGCGATCCTTCAGATCGACGAGTCGGGGGTGCGCTTTCGCTCCTACGTGGACGGCCGTGAGCGGTTCCTCTCGCCGGAGGGCTCGATGGCGGTGCAGGGCGCCCTGCGCTCGGACATCGCGCTGGTGTTCGACGAGTGCACCCCCTTTCACGTGGACCGGGACTACACCCGGGAGTCCACCGAGCGCACCCACCGCTGGCTGGACCGCTGCCTGGCCTGGCACGCCGAGCACGGGCCGGGGGAGCAGTTGGTGTACGGGATCGTGCAGGGGGGCGTCCACGAGGACCTGCGCAGGGAGTCCGCCGCGGCGGTCGCCGCGCGCGCGTGCGCGGGGATCGCCATCGGCGGCTCCCTGGGGGCGGAGTCGGCGCAGATGTACGAGGTGGTGGGGTGGGCCACCGAGGAGCTCGACCGGGCAGCCCCCGACCGTCCCCGTCACCTGCTGGGGATCGGCGACGTCGAGGACCTGATCGCGGGGGTGGAGCGGGGCATCGACACCTTCGACTGCGCCATCCCCACCCGCCTCGGCCGCCACGGCACGGCGCTGGTGCCCGACCCCGAGCGCCGCTGGCGGCTGGATCTGACGAAGGCCCCCCACCGGGAGTCCCCCGAGCCGCTGCTCGAGGGCTGCGCGTGCCCGGCCTGCGCCAAAGGCCTCTCCCGCGCCTACCTCAGCTATCTCGTGCGTGCCCGCGAGCTCACGGGCGCGCGCCTGGTGACGATGCACAACCTCGCCTTCCTCGCCCGCCTGATGGCCGACCTGCGCCAGGCCATCCTCGACGAGGACCTTCCCCGGGTCGCCGCCGCGTGGCGTGCGGGAGCGCCTCCCAGCCGCGTTAGTCTTGCAGACAACGAGTGACGGTCGCGCTGCGGAGGCCCGCTTGGCGGGCTTCCGTCGTTCAAGGCCTATTTCGTGTTTTCGCTCACCAGCTGCTTGAGGGCGAGGGAGGCTTCTTCGACGTCGGAGTAGACGACGTTGCGGAGGGTGACCTTGGTGGAGGCGGGGGCGGTGACGGCGACGATCACGGCGATGGCGCCCGCGAGGGCGAGCAGGCTCAGGAGGGCGATGGCCAGGCGACGGCCACCGCCGGAGCGCCTGGTGGCGGGCGCCGCCACGGGGGCGCTCGCGGGGGCGGCGCGGGTGGGTCCGGGTCGGGGCCGG
>DATJMB010000071.1:0-5369 GCA_035508995.1 Solirubrobacteraceae bacterium
GGAAGATCCTCACTATCATGCTCACTCAATTCCGAGGAAATGAATGGAGGTGGCATGATGAAGCTCTGGGCAGGGAGGGTCGGGACTGTGCTCGCTGCCGGGGTGGTGCTGGGAGCGCTCGCGGGTCCGACCGCATCGAGCGGCGCGCAGCCCACGGCTCACATAGCCTGCACCCGGGACGTGCCGGCGGTGATCGGCGGCAGGCACGAGTGCCTCGGGGCCGGCGAGTACTGCGCCACCCGCTATGAGCGCCAGTACGAACGGTACGGATTTGAATGCAGCTCCCGCTATAACCCGCCGCGGCTCCGGCGCAGGTAGACCCGGCGCGGCCGCGGGGCCCGCCGCGAGATAGGGTCTGGGCGATGGCCGACCGTGTGCTGCTCCTCTCCTGGGAGTACCCACCCGTGATCGAGGGCGGTCTCGCGCGCCACGTACGCAAGCTCGCCGAGGCCCTTCTGCGTCGCGGCGTGGAGGTGGACGTGCTCACCCGTCGCGCCGCCGGCGGCGCTCCGGCGGGCGCTCAGGCGGTGGATGGATGTGAGTCGCTGACCGTCGAAGAGCGTTTCGGGGTGAGCGTCTACCGGGTGCCCGAGCCAAGCTGGCCGCGGGACCTCGATCGCTTCGTGGCGTGGGTCGAGAAGATGAACGAGGACATGCTCACCGCCGGCCTGGCCCTCGCCGAGGAGCGCTCCTACGGGCTCGTTCACGGTCACGACTGGCTTGTGGCTCAGGTGGCCTCCACGCTGTCCGAGCGCCTGGAGGTGCCCTACGTGACCACCATCCACGCCACCGAGCACGGC
This sequence comes from Solirubrobacteraceae bacterium, assembly GCA_035508995.1. Classification (GTDB taxonomy): domain Bacteria; phylum Actinomycetota; class Thermoleophilia; order Solirubrobacterales; family Solirubrobacteraceae; genus Palsa-744. Next base: position 801 of record DATJMB010000071.1, read on the forward strand.
CGCCACCAGGGCTGGGTGCAGGACCAGCCCCAGGCTCACATCCACTCGGTGGAGCGGTGGATGGCCCACCGTGCGGACGCCGTGATCGTCTGCTCCCACTACATGCGCGGCCACGTGGCCGACATCTTCGACATCGACGAGCGTCGCGTGGCGGTGATCCCCAACGGCATCGACCCCCGCGACCTGCAGCCCGTGGAGGATCTGGCCGCCCTGCGCGCCCAGTTCGCCTCCCCCGACGAGCAGCTCGTGCTGCTGGTGGGCCGGCTGGTCTACGAGAAGGGCTTTCAGCTCGCCCTCGACGCCCTTCCGAGCGTCATCGAGCGTGTGGGTGACGTGCGCTTTCTCGTCGCCGGCTCCGGCACTCACGAGGCCGAGCTGAAGGCCCAGGCGGACCTTCTGGGCCTGATGGACCACGGCGTGTTTCTCGGCTGGATCGGCGACGACGCCCTGCACTCCCTCTACCGCATCGCCGACCTGTGCGTGATCCCGTCCCTGTATGAGCCCTTCGGGCTCGTGGCCCTGGAGGCCATGGCCTCGGGCTGTCCCTGCATCGTGGCCGACACAGGCGGCCTGCGTGAGGTGGTCCCGCCGGGCGAGCGCGTGGGGCTGCGCTTCAACGGCGGCGACGCCGAGCACCTCGGGGTGATGATCGAGCGCCTGCTCATCGACGGCGAGCTCCGCGACCGTCTTGTGACGGAGGCCTCCGAGCACGTGCTTCGCTTCGACTGGGACGACATCGCCGCTCGCACCGAGACGCTCTACAGTGATCTCCAGGTCGGCGATCGCGAGGGGGTCAGAGGGGGGTGAGCGTGCTCGAGGGGTTGATGCAGGACGACTTTCCGCTCACCGTCCATCACATCCTGCGCCGCATCCGAGACTGCCATCCCGACGGCGAGGTGGTCACCCTCGGCGAGGGCGCAGAGCGCACCCGCCTCACCTACGGCCAGAGCGCTCAGCGCATCGACCGCCTGGCCCGGGTCCTCGCGGGCCTGGGCGTGCAACGCGGCGATCGCGTCGCCACCTTCGCCTGGAACAACCAGCGCCACTTCGAGCTCTACTTCGCCATCCCCTGCGTGGGCGCCGTCCTGCACACGCTCAACATCCGCCTCTTCGACGAGCAGCTGCAATACATCGTCCGCCACGCCGAGGACCGCGTGGTGTTCGTGGACGCATCCCTCGTGCCCCTTCTCGCCAAGCTTGCGCCCCGTCTGGAGCCGGTGCGCAACTACGTCGTGATGGAGTCCGGTCCCCCGGGCAGCTCCCTGGAGCCCTCCATCCTTGAGTCTCTTCCCAACGCCCTCAGCTACGAGCAGCTGCTGGCCGAAGCGGGCGCCGGCGACTTCGACTATCCCGACGTCGACGAGCGCGAGGCCGCCGCCCTCTGCTACACGAGCGGCACCACCGGCAACCCCAAGGGCGTCCTCTACTCACACCGCTCGATCAGCCTTCACTCCACGGCCACCCTCATGCGTGACGCCGTCGGTCTCTCCCGTGCCGACCGCATCCTCGCCGTGGTGCCCATGTTCCACGCCAACGCCTGGGGCCTGCCCCACGGCGCCGCCCTCGCCGGCGCCGACCTCATCCTCCCGGACCGCTTCCTGCAGGCCGAGCCACTCGCCGGCCTGATCGCCGCCGAGCGTCCCACCCTGATGGGCTGCGTGCCCACCATCTTCGCCGATCTCCTCCGCTACGCCGACGACAACCCGGAGCTCGATCTCTCCTCCCTCTCCAACGCCGCCTGCGGTGGCTCCGCGGTGCCACGTCAGCTGATGAAGGACTTCGAGGAGCGCCACCGCGTGCGTATCTTCCAGGCCTGGGGCATGACCGAGACGAGCCCCGTCGCCACATACTCACGCCCCGACGAGCACGGCGATCACGACGATGCCTACTGGGACGATCGCGCCAAGCAGGGCCGGCCGCTGCCGTGGGTGGAGCTCCGCCTGATCGGCGACGACGGCGCCGAGGTGCCATGGGACGGCGCCTCCACCGGCGAGATCGAGGTTCGCGGCCCCTGGGTCGCCGCCCGCTACTTCCACGGGCCCGCCGACGAGGAGAAATTCGACTCCGGCTGGCTTCGCACCGGCGACATCGCCTCCGTCGACTCCCGCGGCTACGTCCAGATCACCGACCGCTCCAAGGACGTCATCAAGTCCGGCGGCGAGTGGATCTCATCGGTGGAGCTCGAGAACGAGGTCATGGCCCACCCCGACGTGATCGAGGCCGCCGTCATCGCCAAGCCCGACGAGCGCTGGGCCGAGCGGCCCCTCTGCTGCGTGGTCCTCCGCGAGGGCTCCACCGTCGGCGCCCAGGAGCTCGTACACCACCTCAGCGGCCGTGTCGCCAAGTGGTGGATACCCGACGAGTTCGCCTTCATCGACGAGGTCCCCAAGACGAGCGTCGGCAAGTTCGACAAGAAGGTCCTCCGCTCGCGTCTCGCCGAGGGCTCCCTCGAGCGCCGTGTCGCCGTCGGGCCGTAGACGGGCACGGGATGCGTGCTACCGGGATCTTTGGAGGCGCTGCTTCGGGGAGGTCCACAAGCGCTGTGTACGCGACTGCGAAGGCGCCGCCATCGTGGGCCGCCCACCGCCCGGCTCCATCGTCGAGCCGGGCCGATCGGCCCCCCCGCCGCCACCCACGGCCCATGGATCGGGCCACCGTGACCGAAAAATTGCCGGTTCGTCTGGCTGGCCCTCTAAGGTTCCTCTTGCAAATAGCGCCTTTTCCCACGCCGTGGAATCTGGGAGCAGCCATCATTCCGGTGGTTTTGCCCCTAGAATCGCGGCGATGAACACCGGGATCCTGGCCCACAGGGGGCCATGGCGCCCATCAGACCACAACGGGAGGTTGGCATGACCCCGACTGACGTAGCCGTGAAGTCGACGACGACCCGCCGGCGCGCATGGCTGCGCAGGCTGTTGGTCCTGCCTGTGGCGCTGCTCGCCGTAGCCGCGCTCGTGGCGCCTGCGTTCGCGGCGACCAACGAAGGCCTGTCCACGTACAAACACCCAGAAACCGCCAAACAGGAAACAGCGCCGGCAAAAGCCAAAAAACCGGCCCCCAAAGAAGAACCTGAACACACCACCACGACGCCGACGCCCACCACCACGCCGGCGCCAGCGAAAGAGAGCACCCTGCCCTTCACCGGCTTTGACCTGCGCTGGAGCGTGGGCTTCGGCCTGCTGCTGATGGGTGCGGGCTTCTCGATCGTCGCGGTTCAGCGTCGCCAGCGCCGTAGCGGCGGCCGCTGAGAGCAACTTCGCGGGCTGAGATGGCCGCCGGCTTCGGCCGGCGGCCATCTCTTGGCGCGCCCAGTCGGGAGCGCCGCGACCTCCGGCTCTCGGCGGCTGGCGTCGGCATCTTTTCGCGTGCCTCAACTCGCCGGCGCTTTCGCTGCGGTCTCATATCGCGATCAGCTCCAGCTCGCTGAGCCGGCGGGTCGGACGAGAGGCCTCGAGCGCCCCGCTGGAGCTCTCCAGCACGCGCTCCCGCAGAAGACGGCTCAGCGCGCGCTCCACGGTCACGGCCTCCTCGTCACCCAACTCCGCGGTCAGCTCGCCCGCCGACCACCCGCGCGGGCGATCCTCGCGGAGGGCCTGCAGGACAATTGCTCGTTCCAGGCGGCGGTCTCGCTCTGGATCGCGTCTCGTTTCAGAGGTGGTGTGGGGATCTGCCATCGCAAGCGCTCCTTCCGGCCGGCGAGTCGCCGGCGGGACGCGACGACGCACTCGATGTGACGAATAGTCCATAGACTAATAGTCGTCAAGGCGGAAAGCTTGTGGAATGAGCGGGAGATCACCTGAGCACGTAGCTTTCGGCGCGGCCGTGCGAGAGCTGCGTGCGCGACGGCGCCTCACCCAGGAAGCCCTCGCGCAGAGGTGTGACATGGATCGCACCTATCTGAGCGGCATCGAGCGCGGCGTGCGCAACCCGAGTCTCGCGAACATCCTGCGGATCGCGGCGTCTCTGGAGGTAGCGCCCGCCGAGCTGTTCGATCGCGGGGGAGCGTCGAAGCGGAGCGGTTGACGCCCGCATGCCACACGGCACTGGCCCTGGGCGAGCGCCGTGCCCGGTCCGGTGTCGCGGGGCACACGAGTGCGGATGAGAGGACTCGAACCTCCACGGAGTTGCCTCCACACGGACCTGAACCGTGCGCGTCTACCAATTCCGCCACATCCGCGCGGCGAGGCAGCGAAGATAGCGCACCGCGCCCTCGCCCCGGCGGTCGAGCTTGGCGCCCTGCGCACACCTCTCGCCCCAGCGCTGCTCCCGCGGCTCGCTCCTCACGCTTTGCTAGCCTCGGTCCCGCAGTCCTGGGCCGCCATCGTCTAGGGGACTAGGACGCCGCCCTCTCACGGCGGTAACACGGGTTCGAATCCCGTTGGCGGTATCGCGCACAGGCCCCCGAGCGGGGCCTTTCGCGTTTTGGGGCCGTCCGATGCGCCTCCCGCCGGCCCAGCGATGTGTCGCGGTCTCAACGGCGGATCGGGAGTGCCCGCGCGAGCGTCCGGGAGGGCGCTCGGACGGCTTGACGACGTGGCGTTGGACCTCGTTCGAACCAGCGGAAGAAAA
>DATJMB010000072.1:0-10873 GCA_035508995.1 Solirubrobacteraceae bacterium
TACGTGCGCTTGCGGGGCCAGGGAGAGCGGCTCTCGGGGCTCACCTACCTGATGGCCTCCCGCCTGCGGGAGGGGCTGGGGGTGGCGGTGCGGCTGCAGGCGGGAGAGTCCCGGGCGCAGGTCAAGCGCACCCTCCGCATGCCCCCCCGGGCGGCGGAGCGGTTCATGGAGGACGCCTCCCGGGCGGACGTGAGCCGGTTGCGAGAGGCGGTGGGCGTGCTGGCGGACCTCGAGCTGAACACCCGCGGCGGCTCTCAGCTGCCGGCCTGCCGCTCCAGCGATGCGAGCCTGGCGGAGGAGACGGTGGCGCTGCGGGCCATCGAAGCGTGCGCTGCCCGCCTCACCGCTGACTGAGGTCGCGGCGGCCTCTGAGGGGAGGCGGCGGAAGCTTTCAAAAGTGGCTGCCCGCGCGCGCGTGTGCGCTCGCGCGTGTGCGGGCGTGCCCCGCGTGCGCGCGCCCGCGCGGGGCCCCCTTTTCAGGAGCTCGAGCCCACCCGCGTGCGAGCCGCCCGGCTCTTCTTGCGGGCGCCGGTGTTCTTGTGCATGGCCCCCCGCTTGACGGCCTTGTCGATGGTGCTTTCCAGCAGCCGGTGCTCCCGGGTGGCCGTCTCGTGATCGCCCGCCCCCACCGCCTCCTCGAGGCGCCGGAAGTAGGTCTTGATGGCGGACGTGTACCGCCGGTTCTCGAGCCGCTCCCGCTCAGACCGCAGGATTCGCTTCTTCTGGGAATGGATGTTGGCCATCGGTGGAGCGCCGTACTATAGCGCTCTTGACCTCCGCCTCAGGAGCCGACGAACCGCCCACCGACGCCGGCCCCGAGCCGCCCACGGAGACCCATTCGCAGCCGCCCGACGAGGCGACCCCTGCGAGCGCCCAGCTGGAGCCGGCCACCGAGATCGAGCCCTATGCGGACGTGATCGGCATCCCCGACGCGAGCTTCGGGGAGGAATTCGGCAACCTCGTGCCCCACGAGCACGAGCAGGACGAGGGGCTGGTGGGGGCGGAGGAGACCCCCGGGGAGGCCCCGCCGCCGGCCACCGGGAAGGTGGCCCGGAACACGGCCATCTTCTCCATCGCCACCGGCGTCTCCCGGGTGCTGGGCCTGGCGCGGGAAATCGTGGCGGCGAGCTTCTTCGGCACCGGCGGTCCCGCGTCGGCGTTCACCATCGCCTTCCAGATCCCCAACCTGGTGAGCAACCTGTTCGCCAACGCCGCCCTCTCCGCCGCTTTCGTACCGGTGTTCACGGACCTCCTCCAGCAGGGCCGCAAGCGGGAGGCCTTCCGGCTGGCCTCGACCCTGTTCTGGATCATGCTCATCGTCCTGGGCGCCATCACCGCGGTGTTCGTGCTGGCGGCCGGCGTGATCATGCCGCTGTTCACCGGCCCCACCTTCAACAGCCAGCTGGACGCCCTCACCGTGGGCCTCTCCCAGGTGCTCTTCCCGGTGGTGCTCTTGATCGGCCTCATCGGCCTGCTGGTGGGCATCCTGCAGTCCTACGAACACTTCACCATCCCCGCCATCGCCCCGGCGGTGTGGAACCTGGTGATCATCGTCCTGCTGGTGGTACTCCGGCCCCACTTCGAGGGCGGCTACAAGGACGGCGATCAGCTCTACGCCTACGCCATCGCCATCCTCATCGCCACCTTCGTGCAGATGCTGATGGTGTTCGCCGCGCTGGCCCGCATCGACTTCCGGCTCCAGTTCTCCATCGACTGGCACGACCCCCGCATCCGCCAGGTCTTCACCCTCATGCTCCCCGTCACCATCGGCCTCGGCATCGTGAACCTCGACCAGCTCATCAACTCCGTGTTCGGCACCCTCGTCTCCGAAGAAGCCCCCCGGGCGATCGACAACGCCTTTCGCATCTACATGCTCCCCCAGGGCCTCTTCTCGGTGGCCGTCGCCACCGTCCTGTTCCCCACCCTCAGCCGCATGGCCTCCCGCCGGGACGTCTCCGCCATGCGCCGCGCGATCGGCATCGGCATGCGCCAGATCAACTTCCTGCTGATCCCCTCCGCCGCCTTCATGATCGTCCTCGCCACCCCCATCGTGCGGCTGGTGTTCGAACGGGGGCACTTCGACGCCCGCTCCACCGAACTGGTCTCCGAAGCCCTCTTCTGGTTCGCCTTCTCCCTGCCCTTCGGCGGCCTCAACCTGCTCCTCACCCGCGTGTTCTTCTCCGTCCAGCGCCCCTGGATCCCCACCCGCCTGGCCGCCATGAACATCGTGGTGGACATCGTCGTCTCCATCGGCCTCTACAAGCCCCTGGGCATCGCCGGCCTGATCATCGGCACCGTGGCCGCCAACGCCGTGATGACCGCCCTCCAGTTCCATCGCCTCAAAACCGGCTTCGACGGCAGCCTCGAAGGCGCCCAGACGATGATGATCACCGCCCGCGTCCTGCTCGCCTCCCTGCTCCTCGCCGCCGTCTCCTGGGTGGTGTGGTACCTCCTCCATCGCCTCCTCGGCGCCTCCCTCGCCGCCCAGATCGTGAGCGTCGGCGCCGCCGCCCTCGCCGGCGTGGCGGTGTACGCGTGGGCCGTGTTCGCCATGCGCGTCCCCGAGGCCCATCAGGTGCAACGCCTGATCCGCACCCAGGTCCTCGGCCGCGCCTGACGTTGTCGGCGTCCCGCTGCCGGCCGGTCGGCGTTGACGCTCCCGCGACCTTGACGCCCCGGTGGCCCCTCTACAGTTCGAGCGGCCCATGGACCAGTCTCACATCCGCAACTTCTGCATCGTCGCCCACATCGACCACGGCAAGTCCACCCTCGCCGATCGCATCCTCGAGCTCACCCACACCGTGGACCCCCGCGCGATGCGCGCCCAGGTGCTCGACTCCATGGACCTCGAGCGCGAGCGCGGCATCACCATCAAGGCCCAGGCCGTGCGCGTCTTCTACACCGCCGCCGACGGCGAGACCTACCAGCTGCACCTCATCGACACCCCCGGCCACGTGGACTTCACCTACGAGGTCTCCCGCTCCCTCGCCGCCTGCGAGGGCGCCCTGCTGGTGGTGGACGCCGCCCAGGGGGTGGAGGCCCAGACGGTGGCCAACACCTACCTCGCCGTGGAGGCCGGCCTGGAGCTGATCCCCTGCCTGAACAAGCTCGACCTCCCCGGTGCCGAGCCCGAGCGGGTGGCCGGCGAAGTGTCCGAGCTGATCGGCGAGCCCCCCGAGTCCATCCTGCGCATCTCCGGCAAGACCGGCGCGGGGGTGGACGCGGTGCTCGAGCAGCTCATCGCCAGGGTGCCCCCGCCCGCCGGGGACCCCGACGCGCCGCCGCGAGCCCTCATCTTCGACTCCGAGTTCGACCAGTACCGCGGCGTCATCGCCTACATCCGGGTGGTGGACGGCTCCTTCGCCAAGGGCCAGCCGATCCGCGCCATGGCCGCCGGCACCGTGGCGGAGATCGACGACATCGGCTTCTTCTCTCCCACCATGAGCCCCGTCCAGAGCCTCTCCGCCGGTGAGGTCGGCTACCTGATCACCGGCGTCAAGGACGTCACCCAGCTGCGTGTCGGAGACACCCTCACCACCCGCCCCGGCCCTGCCTCCGGTGCGGGCCCCGCCGGTGGGTCCCGCACGGAAGCCACCGAGCCCCTGCCCGGCTACCGGGAGGTCAAGCCGATGGTCTTCTGCGGCCTCTTCCCGATCGACTCCGACGACTACCCCGACCTGCGCGACGCCCTCGAGAAGCTCACCCTCAACGACGCCGCCCTCTCCTGGGAGCCCGAGACCTCCGACGCGCTCGGCTTCGGCTTTCGCTGCGGCTTTCTGGGGCTGCTGCACATGGACATCGTCCGCGAGCGCCTGGAGCGGGAGTACGACCTCGAGCTGCTCGCCACCATGCCCTCCGTGGAGTTCGACCTCACCCTCACCAACACCGAGGAGCTGGAGGTCCACAACCCCTCCGACATGCCCGACCCCGGCACCATCGCCGAGATCCGCGAGCCCTTCATCAAGGCCCAGCTGATCGCCCCCCGCGAGCACGTGGGCGCCATCATGGAGCTCTGCCAGGAGCGCCGCGGCGAGCACGCCGGCATGCACTACCTCTCTCCCGAGCGCGTCCAGCTCACATACGACCTGCCCCTGGCCGAAATCGTGCTCGACTTCTTCGACCAGCTGAAGTCCCGCACCCGCGGCTACGCCTCCCTGGACTACGAGCTCGACGGCATGCGTCCCTCCGATCTCGTCAAGCTCGACGTCCTGCTCGCCGGCGATCCCGTGGACGCCCTCTCGATGGTCGTACACCGCGAGAAGGCCTATGAGATCGGCCGCACCCTCACCGAGAAGCTCCGCAAACGCATCCCCCGCCAGCAGTACGACGTCCCCATCCAGGCCGCCATCGGCTCTCACATCATCGCCCGCGAGACCGTCAAGGCCTTCCGCAAGGACGTCATCGCCAAGTGCTACGGCGGCGACATCACCCGCAAGAAAAAGCTCCTCGAGAAGCAGAAGGAGGGCAAGAAGCGCATGAAGCAGGTGGGCCGCATCGAGGTTCCCCAGGAGGCCTTCCTCGCGGTGCTCGAGCTGGGCGAGCAATAGTTGTCTTTTCAGAGGTGGTGTATAGCTATGGTTATACGGTCCCTGAAAAGTGAAGCAATGTACCCGCGTCTTTAGGTTCATGCCGCGCCCCGCGTGTCCCACCGCCGCCCTCCCGTCGGGTGAGGGGGTGTGCGCCCCCAGACCCTCGCCGAGCAACGCCGCCTCTACCTGCTCGCGCGAGTGATCGTCAAGCGCCACTATCGCCGGCCCCTGACCCTCGTGGCCGTCGCCCGGGCCCTCTCCTGCTCGCCCCGCCAGCTCCAGCGCGCCTACGCCCGCTTCGGCGACTCCTTCGCCGAGGATCTCCTCGCTCGTCGCATGGCCGTGGCCGCCGAGCTGCTTGCCGACCAGCCAGCCATTCCCATCTCCGCGGTGGCTCGCCTCGTCGGCTACAGCCAGCCCTCGAGCTTCGCCGCCGCCTTCCGCCGCCTCTACAACCTGCCGCCGGCCGCCTTTCGCAAGGCGGCCGTCGAACACGCCCGGGAGACCGGGAGGATCAGGCGTGCACGCCCAGGCCGAGGTCTCGCGCCGTCTCCTCCAGCGGCTCCGCTACCGGCAGGGTGAGCCGCATCAGCGTGCCGCCCCCCGGCGCCCGCTCGGCGCTCACCCGGCCGCCGTGCTGGGCCGCCACCTGGCGCACGATCGCAAGCCCCAGCCCCGAGCCCGGCCTGCCCCGCGCCTCCACCCCTCGGTAGAAGCGGTCGAAGACGTGCTCCAGGTCCCGCGCGGGGATGCCCGGGCCGTGGTCTCGCACCGTGAGCTCCCCCCGGTGGAGCTCCACCTCCACCACCTCCCCCGGCGGGCTGTGCTTGATGGCGTTGTCCACCAGGTTCGCCACCGCCCGCTCCAGCCGCGCCGCCACGCCGCTGACGAGCACCGGTTCCAAGCTCTCCCGCAGTCGCGTCGCCGGCGAGTCCCGCCGGAAGCGCTCCAGCACCTCCTCCACCACCATGTCCAGCCGCACGTCCTCGCTGCTCGCACGCTGTTCCTCGCCCCGCGCGAGGTCGATCAGGTCGTTCATCAGGAGCGTCAGCTCCTCGATCTGCTCCACCACCTCGCCCAGCATGTGCTCCCGGTCCCGCTCCTCCATGTGCGGCGCCTGCTGGAGGATTTCGATGTTCGTCCGCAGGCTCGTAACCGGCGTGCGCAGCTCGTGCGAGGCGTCCGCCACCAGCTGCCGCTGCGCCCCCACCGACTCGTCCAGCGCCCGCATCGACCGCTGCAGCGCGTCCAGCATCCCGTTGAAGCTCACCGCCAGCCGCCCCACCTCGTCCTCCCCCGTGGGCTCGATCCGCCGCGAGAGGTCCTGCGTCTCGGTCACGTGCTCCGCCGCCCGCGTGAGCCGCCGCACCGGCGCCACCGCCGCCCGCGCCACCAGGCCGCCGAGCAGCGCCGCCAGCGCGATCCCCCCCAGGCCCAGCGCCACCAGGATCAGTCGCAGATGCGAGAGCAGCTGGTCCACTTCCGTGAGCGGCTGCGCGAACTGCACCACCCGGCCGGGCGCGAAGTACTCCGCCAGCACCCGCAGCCGCAGCCCGTGCACGGTCGCATCCCGGAAGAAGCTCCTGCCCCTGCCCGCCGCCAGCGCCCGCGTGCGCGCGTCCACCGGCAGCGTCAGGTGCTGCGCCCCCGAGCGAAACAGCACCGTGCCCCGCGCGTCCACCAGCTGCTGGTAGCCACGCACCTGATTGGGCCGCGGCTGCACGTTCCCGAGCGCGTTCCCCGGCACCTGCGGCCCGCTTTCGAACAGCTGCTGGCTGGAGGAGCTGCGTCCCTGCAGCGCGTCCAGCAGCCGGTTGTCGTGCCGCCGCGCCGGGTGGCGCTCGATCAGCCGCAGGTTGTCCACCCGGCTGCGCAGCTGCGCGTCCACCTGGCTGTGCAGCTCGTTGGAGGCCAGCACGTAGGTGAGCACCGACCCCAGCACCACCGCGATCGCCACCGCCGAGGCCGACGCCAGCGCGATCCGCCGCCGCAGGCTCACGTGTGGCTCCGCAGCACGTAGCCCACCCCCCGCACCGTGTGCACCAGCCGCGCCTCCCCCTCCGACTCCGTCTTGCGCCGCAGGTAGCCGATGTACACCCCCAGCGAGTTCGACGTCGAGCCGAAGTCATAGCCCCACACGTCTTCGAAGATCGCCGACCTCGTGAGCACCTGCCGGGGATGGCGCAGGAACATCTCCAGCAGCAGGAACTCCGTGCGCGTGAGCGCCAGCAGCCGCTCTCCCCGCCACGCTTCGTGGGAGCTCCGATCCAGCCGCAGGTCCTCGAACTCCAGCACCCGCTCGTGCTCTGCCCCTTCCTCCTCCTCGCCCGTCCGCCGCAGCAGCGCCCGCACCCGCGCCAGCAGCTCCCGCAGCGCGAACGGCTTGACGAGGTAGTCGTCCGCCCCCGCGTCCAGCCCCGCCACCCGGTCGTCCACCCCCTCCCGCGCCGTCAGCATCAGCACCGGCGTGCGATCTCCCCACTCCCGCAGCTGCCGGCACACCTCCAGGCCGTCCAGCCGCGGCATTGTCAGGTCGAGGATCACCACCTCGTAGGGATCTCTTTGCAGCCGCTCCAGCGCCTGCTCCCCGTCCATCGCCTGCGAGACCTTGTAGCGCTCCAGCGTCAGCGCCCGCGCCAGCGCCCCCTGCACCGCGGGCTCGTCGTCAACCACCAGGATTCGCGCCGTCTGCTCGGCCGTCATCGGGTGCCAGCACCTCGGTAGGCCATGCTCTGATTAAAGCGAAGCCGGCTCCGCGGGCGCCACCGTGGTAAAGCAGAGGCATGAGCCCGCCCCCGAGCCCGCCTCTGACGCCCCCGGACCGGCCCCCGGACCCGCCCGATCCCCCCTCCGCGGCGGCCACCGAAATCGCGGTCCAGTCGCGGCGCCTGCGCAACAGCCTGATCAGCCTCGCCGTGTTCTTCGCCCTCGTGGCCGCCCTGCTGCTCGCGGTCCCCGGCCTGCGCTCGGCCGCCGAGGAGATGACCGACGCCAAGCCCGGCTGGATCCTCGCGGCGATCGGCTTCGAGCTGCTCTCCTGCGCCGGCTACGTGGTGCTGTTCTCGCTCGTCTTCGCCGGCCTCGGCCGCCGCTTCAGCTCCCGCCTGTCCCTGTCCGAGCTCGCCGTCAACTCCGTGGTGTCCGTCAGCGGCCTGGCGGGCATCGCCCTCGGCGCCTGGGTGCTGCGCACCCGCGGCATCTCCGTGGAGCGCATCGCGCGGCGCTCGGTGCTCATCTTCGTGCTCACCAGCGCCGTGTCCGTGTTCGCCACCCTGCTGATCGGTTTGCTCATGTACGCCGGCCTGCTGCCCGGCTCGGAAAATCCGCTCCTGACGCTGCTGCCGGCGGCCGCGGCCGCGCTGGCGATCGCGGTGACCCTCGCCCTCGCCTCCTGGGCCCGCGCGAGCGCCGCGCGGCGCAAGCTCTCCGAGGGCCGCGCCGTGGTGGCCCTGACGGCCGTCAGCGACGGCATCTTCGACGCCCTCGTGCTGATCCGCGCCGGCGAGTGGCGGTTGCTCGGAGCCGTCGCCTACTGGCTGTTCGACGTGGCCGTCCTCTACACGTGCCTGCTCGCCTTCCACGTCAGCCCCTCCTTCTGGGCCGTTGCCATGGCCTACCTCGTGGGCCTGCTGGCCAACGCCCTGCCCATCCCCGCCGGACTCGTGGCGGTCGAAGGCGGCCTCTTCGGGATGCTGCTGCTGTTCGGCGTGCGCCCCGGCTCGGTGGCCCTCGCCGCCGTGGTGTCCTACCGCGCGATCTCCCTGTGGATACCCGCCCTGATCGGCGCCGTGGCCTTCCTCAGCCTGCGACGCGAGCTCGACCGTCCGCTCGCCCCGCCCGTAGCCGCCTCGTAGCCGCACGCCCGCCCCTGGCCGCTCCCGTCCGCTCCTGGCCGCGCGCCGTCCTAGCGGCCACCCGTCCGCAGGCGTTCGGCGAATTCGAGGTCCTTGGCGGCCTGCTGGCAGGCGTGGCCGGGCAGGTGGGCCATGGCGTGTTCCACAGCCGCGCTCTGGGGTCCCCACAGGCCCGGGCAGTACACGGGGGAGGGCAGCGGCGTGCGGTCGTCGCCGGGGGCGTTCAGGGGGCGCAGGCGCTTGGCGGCGGCGAGGGCGTGGGCGAAGCTGTCGGCGAAGATGTCGATCGCCACGTGGCCGCTGTAGAGCTCGATCGAGTGGCCTTCGTCGTAGACCACCGCGGGCACCCCCCGGATGAGGATGTTGTGCTGGGTGCCAAGCGCGCGGTTGCCGTGGAGCTTGTAGATCACGGTGGTCACCTGCAGCGGCAGCGTGCAGGCGCCGCCGCCGGCCAGTCGCTTGGCCTGCACGCAGTTGCCGTAGTAGACGCTGTCGCCGACGGTGCCGTTGTAGCCGTTGCGCCCGTCGGCCGCCACCAGCGGATAGCCGGCGAAGGTGCGCCCCACCCAGTAGGTGCGGTAGTAGGGGAAGGTCTGCGCTTCGGCGAGCTCCTTGGCGGAGATCGGCCCCGGATCGCGGGTGCCGCCGCAGCCGCCGAGCGCCGGCGCGAGCGCCAGGACGCACGCCGACGCCAGGGCCAGGCCCAGTCGCGAGGTCCGGCCGAGCCGTGTGGTCTCGTTGCCCGTCATCATCTGCGCGTGCCGCGCGACGCAGTATTGCGCCCCACAGCTACTTCCGGGGCAGCCACGGGTTTACACGAATGCAGTGTGCCGGGGTCCGGTGGGGTAGCGCATCGGACCCCGGCCACTTCGGGCGCGGTTCCGAGCGCGCTCGCGCGGGCGCCGGTGGCGGTGCTGCTGGGCGGCGCGCTGCTGATCGCCTGGCTGATCGCCGATCCGCGCACGCCGGACCTCGCGGCTCAGGCCTACCGGGTGAGCCTGTTCGCGCGGGAAGGCTTCCTCGTGTTCGACGAGCACTGGTACGCCGGCCACGGGCTGCCCGGCTACGGGCTGCTGTTCGCGCCGGTGGCCACGCTGATCGGCATGCGACTGGCGGGCGCCCTGGCGGTGCTGGCGTCGATCGCCCTCTTCGAAGCGCTCGCGCGGCGCTTCTACCGCCCGGGCGGCGGCTGGCTGGCGGCGGGGACGTGCCTGTTCGCGGTGGCGGCGGTGGGGGACGTGTGGAGCGGGCGGCTGACGTTCGCTTTCGGGGTGACGTTCGCGCTGGCGTGCGTGTTCGCCCTCTCCCGCGGCTGGCGGCCGGCGGGGGCGGTGCTGGCGGGGGTGTGCGCGGCGGCGAGCCCCGTGGCGGGGCTGCTGCTGGTGCTGGCGGTGTTCAGCTGGGCGCTGGCGCGGGCGAGCGAGGCTCCGGGCGGCACGGGGGCGGCGCTCGGGGCGCTCGCCACGGTGGCGGTGCCGGTGGCGCTGGTGCTCGGGCCGCTGGAGTTTTTGTTCCCGGAAGGTGGCTTCGAGCCCTTCCCCACGACCTCCTTCGCCGCCAGCGTGCTCGCCACGGCGGCGTTTCTGTGGGCGGTGCCGCGGAGAGACCGGCTGCTGCGGGTGGGCGGGGCGGTGTACCTGGTGGCGCTGCTGGTGGCGCTGCTGTGGCACACGCCGATGGGGAGCAACCTGGAGCGCTACGGGGTGCTGCTGGCGGGGCCGCTGCTGCTGTGCTCGGTGGGGCGGGAGCGGTGGGAGGGGAGGGGAGAAGACTTCCAAAACGGGGTGCCCGCGCGCGCGCGCGCGTACGCGCGCGGGGCCTCGATTTGGAAGGTGCTCGCGGCGACGCTCGCGATCGTCCTGTGGATCGTTTGGGGGCCGGTGCGGGAGACGCGGGCGGTGGCCGGGCAGGGGAACACGGCGGCGGCCTACTACGTGCCGCTGGAACGGTTCCTGGCGACTCACGGCGGGGGGCTGGCGCGGGTGGAGGTGCCGCTGACGCGGTCACACTGGGAGGCGGCGCTGCTCGCGACGCGGTTCTCGCTGGCGAGGGGCTGGGAGAAGCAGCTGGAAGAGGGCTACGAGCACGTGCTGCTCTCGGGGTCGCTGAGCGCCGCCTCCTACTACGGCTGGCTGCGGCAGCAGGGGGTGTCATACGTGGCGCTGCCGGACGCGGCGCTGGACCCGTCGAGCGCGCGGGAGGGGGCGCTGATACGGGCGGGGCAGGCGTATCTCGCGCCGGTGTTCGCGAGCGGGCACTGGCGGGTGTACGCGGTGCGGGGCGCCACGGCGATCCTCCAGGGCCCCGGAAGGCTGGTGGAGCTCGGGCACGACGGCTTCGGGCTGCGGGCAAGCAGAGCGGGGAGGTTCCTCGTGCGGGTGCGGTACAGCCGCTACTTCACGGTGACGGCGGGCGGGGGCTGCGTGGGGCGGGGGCCGGGGGGCTGGACCTACGTGTGGGCGGGGGCGGCGGGGCGACTGGACGTGGAGG
>DATJMB010000073.1:0-22675 GCA_035508995.1 Solirubrobacteraceae bacterium
TGGGTCGCGGCGCTCGTCGCCGGGCTCGTCGGGCTCGCCGCCCTCGTCCTCTAGCTCCTCGGGCTCCTCGGGGGACTCGCCGTCCATCGCGCGCTCAACGTAGCAGCCGCGATCTCCAGGGCGTCCCGCACGGGCGCCACGTCGTGCACGCGAAAGACGCTCGCGCCGCGCTCGAGCGCCAGCACGTTGGTGGCGATGGTGCCCGCCAGCCGCTCGCCCACCGGCGCCGGCTGTGGGCGACCGGCGGCGTCGGCCAGCAGCCGCCCGATGAAGCTCTTGCGTGAGGTGCCGATCGCCACCGGCCGCCCCAGCGCCACCAGCTCGTCCAGCCGATCCAGCAGCGCGAGGTTGTGGGCCACGGTCTTGCCGAAGCCGATGCCCGGGTCGAGCATCACCTTCTCCTCGGCCACCCCCGCGTCCACCGCGAAGGCGAGGCGCTCTTCCAGGAAGGCCTTCACGTCGTCCACCACGTCCCCGTAGCGAGGCCCGCCGGCCCCCTCGCGCTGCATCGTGCGGGGCTCGCCGAGCATGTGCATCAGGCAGCACTCGACGCCCCGTTCCGCCACCAGACCGGCCATCGCCGGATCGGCGCGCAGGGCGCTGACATCGTTGACGATGCTCGCCCCCGCCTCGATCGCCGCCGCCGCCACCGGCGCCTTGACGGTGTCGATCGACACCCGCGCCGTCCGTCCGCCGGGGCCGGCGGCGGCGGCGATGCCCTCGAGCACCGGCACCACGCGGCGCAGCTCCTCCGCCAGTGCCACCGGCTCGGCGCCCGGGCGCGTGGATTCGCCGCCCACGTCGAGGATGTCGGCCCCCTGCTCGACCAGCTCCAGCGCATGAGCCACGGCCGCGTGGGCGTCGAGAAAGTCGCCTCCGTCGGAGAACGAGTCGGGGGTGACGTTCACCACCCCCATCACTGCGAAGGACCGGGTCAGGTCGGCTGGGGCGGCTGGCGGTCGTCCGCGCGCAGCTCTGCGGTGCCGCCGGCGAGTCCGGGACGAGGAGTCACGCGGGGGGCTTCACGCTCGGGCCTGCCCGCTGGCGCCGGGGGCGGCGCCGGCAGCTCCGGCTGGGTCTCCTCCACGCCGAACACCTCCTCCTCGCTCTTGCCGTCGAGCAGGGCGAGGAACTCCTCCTTCTCGATCGTCTCGCGCTTGACGAGGATCTCGGAGATCTTCTCGAGGTCGTGCTGGTGCTCGGTGAGGATGTCGCGCGCCCGCTGGTGGGCACCCTCGACGATGCGCCTGACCTCGTCGTCGATCTCGCGGGCGATCTCGTTGGAGTAGTCGGGCTCGGTGGAGAACTCGCGGCCCAGGAACGGCTGGCCGTGCTCGTGGCCGAACACGCGCGGGCCGAGCTTCTCGCTCATGCCAAAGCGCATCACCATCTGCTTGGCCGTGGCGGTGACCTTCTCGAGGTCGTTGGAGGCGCCGGTGGTGATCTCGCCGAAGACGATCTCCTCCGCGGCGCGCCCGCCGAGGGTCATCGCCATCGTGTCGTTGAGCTCCGCCCGGGTGGTCAGAAAGCGATCCTCCTGGGGCATCGAGATCGTGTAGCCGAGCGCCTGGCCGCGAGAGATCACGGAGATCTTGTGCACCGGGTCGGAGTGCTCGAGGAAGTGGCCCACAAGCGCGTGGCCCATCTCGTGGTAGGCGGTGATCAGGCGCTCTTTCTCGCTCATCACCCGCGTCTTCTTCTCGGGGCCGGCGATCACCCGCATGATCCCCTCCTCGAGCTCTTCCTGGCCGATCTCCCGCTTGCCCGTGCGGGCCGCCAGCAGGGCGGCCTCGTTGATCAGGTTGGAGAGGTCCGCGCCGGTGAAGCCCGGCGTCTGGCCGGCGAGTGCGTCGATGTCGATCTCCTTCGCCAGCGGCTTGCCGCGGGTGTGCACCTCGAGGATCTTCGCCCGGCCCTTGCGGTCGGGACGGTCCACGGCGATCTGGCGGTCGAAGCGCCCGGGCCGCAGCAGCGCCGGGTCGAGGATGTCGGGCCGGTTGGTGGCGGCGATCATGATGATGTTGTCCTTGGCCTCGAAGCCGTCCATCTCCACCAGCAGCTGGTTGAGGGTCTGCTCGCGCTCGTCGTGGCCGCCGCCGAGACCGGCGCCGCGATGGCGGCCCACCGCGTCGATCTCGTCCATGAAGATGATGCAGGGGCTGTTCTGCTTGGCCTGCTCGAAGAGGTCACGCACGCGGGAGGCGCCCACGCCGACGAACATCTCCACGAAGTCCGAGCCGGAGATCGAGAAGAAGGGCACCCCCGCCTCGCCGGCCACCGCCCGCGCGAGCAGCGTCTTGCCGGTGCCAGGCGGCCCGTAGAGGAGCACGCCCGTGGGAATGCGGGCGCCGAGCGCCTGGAACTTCTTCGGGTTCTCGAGGAACTCCTTGATCTCGTGCAGCTCCTCCACCGCCTCGTCCACGCCGGCCACGTCGCGGAAGGTGATCTTGGGGGAGTCCGCCGACAGGCGCTTGGCACGGGACTTGCCGAAGGACATCACTTTGGTGCCGCCGCCCTGCACCTGGTTCATGAGGAAGATCCAGAAGCCGAGGAAGATCACAAACGGCAGGATGTACGTGAGCAGGCTCAGCAGCACGCTGCTCTTTTCGGCTTCGATGTTGAACGCCACGCCCGCTTTTTCCAGCTGGGAGATCAGCTGCGGGGAGGCCTGTTCGGAGTAGCCGATTTCGTACTTTTCCTTGTGGCCCTTTTCGTTGAGCTGGACTTCGAGCACTTTGCCCTTGTTCTTGAGCACCGCCGACTTGACTTCCCCTTTGGGGATCTCTTCGGTGGTGAGCGTCTTGTAGGTGTGGGGCCGCGAGTTGCTCGTGCTCGGGCTCACCAGTTTGACGGCAAGGAACGCCAACACCAGCACGATGAGGATGGGGAAAGCGGCGCTCTTGAAGGAACGACTCATGGCGATGTGAGATCGGCTCTGACGCGGGTTGCAGTGGTCGCGACCAGTGGTCTAGCGTACCACGCAAGGTCCGGTTTTCCGGCCGCTGGGCCGCCCCAGGGCACCCTCGCACGCGGCCCGCGGCGCCATCCCGGAGCCCTCCCAGCCGGCCTCCGGAGCCTCCTCAACCACGCTCCAGGGCGGCCACGAAGGGCAGGTTGCGGTGGCGCTCGGCGTAGTCCAGGCCGTAGCCCACCACGAACGTGTCGGGGATCTCGAAGCCCACATAGCGGGCCTGCAGCGCGACCTTGCGCCGGGCCGGCTTGGTCAGCAGGGCACACACCTGCAGCGTGCGGGGGTCCCGCGAGCCGAGATTGCGCAGCAGGTACTGGAGGGTGAGGCCGGAGTCCACGATGTCCTCCACGATCAGCACGTCGCGGCCCTCGATCGCGATGTCCAGGTCCTTGAGGATCCGCACCACACCCGAGGAGTCGGTGGCCGAGCCGTAGGAGGCCACCGCCATGAAGTCCACCTCCACGGGGATGTCGATGAAGCGCATCAGATCGCTCAGGAAGAACACGGCCCCCTTGAGCACCCCCACGAGCAGCAGCGGCCGGGAGGCGCCGGCGCCGTAGTCGCGCGAGATCTCCTCGCCGAGCTCGCGCACCCGGCGCTGCAGATCCTCGGCGCTCACGAGCACCTCGCCGATCTCGGAGGGAGCGTCCACCAGCACGCCAGCAGTCTATTCCGGGCGCGGCGGCAGCTTGACCATGCGCAGCTCCCCGCGCTCGAGCACCGCCGCCACGCCGCCGCCGACGTGCAGCTCCGCCGGGCCGCCGCGGGCGTCCAGCGCGAGGAGCTCAGCGACGCGGGCGCCGGCCTGGGGCACGTAGTCCCCGGCGGCCCGCTCGGCGAGGGCGATCACCACCAGGCGGGCGAGCGCCGGGTGCAGCTCGGCCAGGCGGGCGAGGGCGATCGAGGGCCGGCCCTGAAGCTCCGCCTCCACGAGCGCCTGCAGCAACTCGGACTCCTCGCGCAGCCGCACCGCCGTGCGCAGCACGTTCTCGGCGGCCGCCGGATGGATCGCCGTTAGCGCCGGCACGAGCGTGCCCCGCACACGCGCCCGCGCGTAGCGCTCGTCGGCGTTGCTCGAGTCCTCCCGCCACCGTAGCCCCCGGGCGCGGCAGTAGGCGGCGGTCTGCTCGCGGGTGACCTCGAGCAGGGGTCGCACGAGCCGGCCCTCCCGCTCGGCCATCCCCAGCAGCGCCCGCCGTCCCGGCGAGGCGGCGAGGCGATAGAGGATCGTCTCGAGCTGGTCGCTGGCGGTGTGGCCGCTGGCCACGAGGCCATCCGGGCCCAGGCGCTCGGCCAGCGCGAAGGCCGCCCCGTAGCGGAGCTCCCGGGCCCACGCCTGCAGGTTGCCGGCCGACGGCGGCGATCCCGCGCGCACCAGCTCGAGCTGCACCCCGAGGCGCTCGCAGAGCTCGAGGCACAGTTCCTCATCCCCCCGCGACTCCTCGCCCCGCAGGCCGTAGTTGACGTGCAGCGCCCGCACCCGATCGGGGCCGCGAATCGCCACCGCGAGGTCGAGCAGGCACACGGAGTCGCGCCCGCCGGAGAGCATCGCCACGAGCGCCGTGCCCTGCCCGAGCAAGCCTCGGGCGTGGACTCGCTCGCGCAGCTCCACCGGCGTCACGGGCTCATGCTCCCAAGCTCACGCCCCGCGAGCGCCGGCGAGGAACAGCTCGGTGGGCTCGCTGAAGCCCTTCAGCACCACCTCGCCGATCAGCTGGAACTCGAGCCCGTCGAGGCGGCTCGCGGCGTCCACCACCGGGCGGGTCACAAGCACCTCTCCGCCGGCCGCCCGCGCCACCACACGGGCGGCGCGGTTGACCTCGCGGCCGTAGTAGTCGCCGTCGCGGTAGATGGCGGCGCCGCTGTGGATGCCGATCCGCGGCGAGGACGATCCCGGCGGCAGCTCGTTCTCGAGCGCCACCGCCCAGGCGGTCAGGGCGGCGGCGTCGGCGCCCACCACCATCACCTCGTCGCCGAGCGTCTTGATCACCCGCGCGTCGATCGGCAGCGTCTGCTCGACGCGCGCCACGAACCGCTCCACCACCCCCACCGCCTGCGCCTCGCCGGCCTCCTCGGTGAGCTTGGTGTAGCCGGCGAGATCGGCGAAGGCGATCGTCACCCGCATGCGGCCCTCCTCGGCGGTCTCCTCGTCGTCGAGGTCGGACTCGATGTGGCCGATCACGTCCTGCTCCACGAAGTAGCCCAGCAGGCGTCCGTGCAGATAGTTGATGAAGGGCACCGCGAAGGGCAGCATCTCGCGCGTCATCCCCTCCATCGCCTGCGCCACCTCCACGCCAGGCACCCCCTCGCGCATCAGCGGCTCGTGCAGGTAGAGGTGGAAGAGGCGCACCTCCGCGTCCGCCACCTGGGCCATCGCCTGGCCGTAGACGCGCACGATCTGCAGCAGCGCGGCCACCGGCAGGCCCGCCGCGAGCACCTCCCCGCCGTAGCGGAAGATCTGCAGGTCCTCCTCGGAGATGGCGTCGGTGGGCAGCACGTTCAGGCCCATCACCCCGATCAATCGCTCGATCAGCTCCGGCTCCAGGCCCGTCTCGCGGGCCGCCTCGGCGAGCGTGTAGCGGGCCTCGGTGCTCGGCAGCAGTTCGTCCATGTAGCCGAACGCCAGCTTCCCGCTCTGGCTGGCCTCGCGGATGCGCTGCACCGAGTGGCCCCGCTCGCGCAGCCGCGCCACGATCCGCACGTGCGAGGCCGCCGCCGGCGTCCAGGTGCCGTCGTACTGGGGCACCAGCCCCTCGCGCACCCAGCGACGTACGGTCGCCGGCCCCACTCCCGCGCGGGCCGCTACCTGTGCAAGCGTGAGCTTGGACCCCTCGGCGGGCTCGCTTCCCATCGGCGGCAGTCTAAGCGGCGCGCTGGCAGGGGTCGCGGCGGTCGCGCCGCCGGCGCTGGATCTCAGCTGTCGAAGCCGAGCGCCGTGCGCGCCCGCAGCACCGCCTCCAGGCGCCCCAGGGCGTGGCCGAGGGCATCCGCGTCGAGCTCTCCGGGCACGTGCTCCGCCGGGCCGGCGGCGGCGTGGGATGGCGCCGCCGGGACCTGCTGCAGGGGGGGCGCCTGCTCGGGCTCCTCCTCGGCGAGCGCGATGGCGGCCGCGCGCCGCACCCCCCCGCGCAGGGAGTCGAGCTCCGCCACCCGCAGCGGCAGGTCGCCCCGCTGCTCCTCGGCGAGCTCCGCCAGCGCCGCGGCGTAGGCCCGGTCGAGCTCCAGCGCCGCGTGGCCGACGCGACCCTGCTCGAGGTCCAGGCGCGCCCGCAGGACCAGCTCCTCGCACAGCAGCGGCTGCTCGCGCGAGCCCAGCAGCCTGGCCAGGCGCTCGTGGGGGCGCAGCGCCGCCGAGCGCCCTCGCCGCGGCAGCCCGCCCGCCACGGCGCTCCCCCCCCGGCGGCTCCCCGTCGCCGGCAGCTCAACGGCGTGCAGCCAGCGCCCCTCCGCCACCTGCTCTCCCTCCCCCCAGCCGGCCCGCACGCTGAGGGGGTGCTCGGCGGAGAGCTCCCGCGCATAGGGGTCGGCGGCGGCGATCCGCTGGGCGTAGAGCACCCGGTTGAGCACCGCCAGAGCCGCCGGGATCTCGTGCTCGGGATCGAGATCGGCAAGCCATGCCTTGGCCTGGCGCTCGGCGGAGAGCGAGATCGGATCCACGATCGTGGCCCTCGCGCTCGCAACCGGTAACGGCGCCGGCTCGGGCGCCACGCGGCGGGGCCGCGTGTGGAGCCTGCGCCGCAACACCCCCGGACGCTGCCCGGGTGGGCCGCCGCCCGGCTGCAGGGTTGCCAGCACCACCACGTGCTCGGGCTCCCCGTCGGCGTGCGAGCGCAGCAGGTAGCGCCCGTCGGGTGGGTCCAGCGGCCAGGGAAACTCGAGCTGGACGAAGAGGAACAGGCGCTGAGACACCTCTGCACCGTATCCTCCCGCCCTGTCAGCTCCAACAGCAAATCGCCGCGTTCACCGGATGCGCCGCGAACGACCCACGGGAGTCACATGTCAGACCCCAGCACCACCGTTCGAAACCTGCGCGAGCGTCTCGCCGGCTCCAGCGAGGAGCGCCTCGGCAAGGCCCTCTCGGACCTCCTCGACAACCCCCTGCTGACGGGCGCCATCGGCCGCGCCTTCGACGCCCGCGAGAAGGCCGCTCAGGCGCAGGAGCTCGCGATGGGCGCCTTCAACATCCCCTCCGCCGCCGACATCGAACGCCTCACCCGGCGCCTGCGGTCGGTCTCGCAGCGCCTGGAGGGCATCGAAGACGGCGTCCACCGCCTCGACCGGGCGCTCACCGAGCACGGCGTGGACGCCCGCCTGGACAAGATCGAGGCCCAGCTCGGCACCATCACCGCGAAGCTCGGCCAGGGTGCCCGCTCGGCCACGGCGAAAGCCACCGCGCCGGCCGCCAAAGCCAGTGCCGCCGCGAAAGCCGCACCCGCGCAAGCGAAGCGGGCCAAAGCGAAACCGGCTGCGAAAGCCAAACCGGCTGCGAAAGCCAAACCGGCGGCCAAAGCCAAACGACCCGCCGCCAAAGCGAAAGCGCCGTCCAAAGCGAAACCGGCCTGAGGCCTCAGGCGGCGAGGGCGGCCACGGCGGCGGCGCCCATCCGCTCGGCGGCCTCCAGCAGGCCGTGGTCGTCCAGGCGTCCGCGGGCCTCGCCGGCGGTGAAGGTGTCGGTCACGGCCAGCACACACGCCACCCGCACGCCGAGGCTCGCACCGAGGGCGAACACGGTGGCGGCCTCCATCTCGATCGCGATCTCCGCCTCTCCCCCTTCGCACTCGGCGTCCTCGCCGCGAAGGGCGCGATGGCGACCGGCGGCGTCGTAGAAGAGATCCACGCTCAGCACGGTGCCCGCGCGCGCGCGCGGGCAGGCCGCGATCAAGGACTCCGTGAGCGCGCCGTCGGCGCTCACGCGGGAGCTCCCCGCGAGCGCACGGGAGGCGCCGTCCGCGCAGACGGCCTCGCGGGCGATCACCAGCTCGCCCAGCTCTAGGCCGGGATCGAGGGCGCCGCAACTGCCCACCCGGATCGCCCGTTGGGCGCCGAGGGCGGCGAGCTCGCACAGGACGATCGCCGCCGAGGGACCGCCCATGCCGGTGCTCTGGATGGTGAGCGGCTGGCCGTCGTGGTTGGCGGGGCCGGTGTAGCCCCACAGGCCGCGGTGGTGGTTGAACATCAGCGGCTTGGCGATCAGCGTCTGCGCGAGCGCCAGCGCGCGACCGGGGTCGCCCGGCAGGAGCACCCGCTCGGCGAGCTCCGCCGTCGGGCGCAGGTGGATGGGCTCGGGGGCGGACACGCGGCGCGAGTGTACGGGGACGGGTACGAGGACGGGTAGGGGGCGCGTAAAGTTCGCTGCACGATGGACCCCACCACGACGGCGATCGGCACCTGGAGCGGCGGGCGCTACATGCGCTTCGGCGAGGCGATCGCGCCGGAGCGGCTGCGGGCGCTGCTGCGCCCGGGCGGCGGGATCGACACGGTGATCACCGCCGACGTGTACGGCGGCGGCGAGGCCGACAGCCTGCTGGGCGAAGCGCTCGCGGGAGTGGAGCGGGAGCGCTACTGCCTCGTGGGAGCGGTGGGCCACGACTTCTACAACGGCGAGCGGGAAGGGGCGAAGGGCTTCCCCCGCTTCACCGATCCACGTTTGCGTGGTCCGGACGCCTACGGGGATTACCTGCGGATGGCCACCGAGCGCAGCCTGGAGCGCTGCGGGGTGGAGCGGTTTGACCTGCTGCTGCTGCACAACCCAGACTCCACGGGCTATCGCGACGAGGCCGTCTGGCGGGGCATGGCGGCGCTGCGCGAGCACGGGCTGACGCGGCTGCTCGGCGTGGCGCCCGGCCCGGCCAACGGCTTCACGCTGGACCTGATCGACTGCATGGAGCGCTACGGCGAGCTGATCGACTGGGCGATGATCATCCTCAACCCGCTCGAGCCGTGGCCGGGGGAGCTCGTGCTGGAGGCCGCCCGCGCGAACGCGGTGAGCCTGATCGCCAGGGTGGTGGACTACGGGGGCCTCTTCCACGACGACGTGCTGCCCGGCCACGCGCTGGCCGAGCACGACCACCGGGCGTTCCGGCCCGCGGGCTGGATCGAGCAGGGCCGGGAGAAGCTCGAGCGAATGCGTCCCTACGCCGAGCGCCACGGCCTGAGCATGCTCCAGCTGGCCTGCGCCTGGAGCCTCGCGCAGGCGCCGGTGGGCTGCGTGGCGCCGACCTTGATCCAGGAGCCCGAGGGCGATCGGGCCCATCCCGCCAAGGCGATCGAGGACAAGCGGGCGGAGCTCGCCGCCACGCCCGCGCAGAGCCCGCTCACGGCGACGGAGGTGCGGGAGATCTCGGCGATCGGCGAGAACGCCGGCTGCATGGAGCTCAAGGGCGCGAGCCCATCCCACGAGGGACCGCCGCGAGCCGACCGCTGGGGGCTCGACGAGGAGCTCCAGGCGGTGGCGGGACGCTGGGGGATCGCCCCCGAGCGGGATCTCGCGAGGAGCCACCCGTAGCCAGCGCCCTCGCAGCCGGACAGGAGCCCTGGCCCGGGTCCGGGGCCGGCGCGGCGCCGCTCGAGGACGCCCGTGGACGCTCGCGGGAGCGCCTGGGCTGGGCGGGCATCGCGCTGATCACGCTGCTGGCGGGAGCGCTGCGTCTCGACCACATCGGCGGGGCGATCGCGGACCCCTTCTACGACTCGGCCGTGAAGAGCATGGGGCTCTCGTGGCACAACTTCTTCTTCGGCGCCCTGGAGCCTGGCGGCAGCGTGTCGATCGACAAGCCGCCCGTGGACCTGTGGCTGCAGGTGGCGAGCACCAAGGCGCTGGGCTTCTCCACCACCGCCCTGATGCTGCCGGAGGCGCTCGGCGGGACGCTGGCGGTGCCGCTGCTGTACCTCGCGGTACGGCGCATGTGGAGCATCGCCGCGGGCCTCGCCTCGGCGCTGGCGCTGGCGGTGCTGCCGATCTCGGTGATCACCGCCCGCAGCGACACGATGGACGGCGTGATGATGATGCTGCTGGTGCTCGCCCTGCTGTTGATCGTGCGGGCCTGCGAGAGCGGCCGCGGCGGCTGGCTGCTGGCCGGCGCGGCGGCCTTGGGACTGGCGTTCGACGTGAAGCTGCTGGAGTCGATCATCGCCCTGCCGGGACTCGCGCTGCTGGCCTGGCTGGGCCTGCCGGGCTCGCGCCGGCGGCGGCTCACCCAGCTGCTGGCGGCGAGCGCCGTGTACGTGACGGTGGCCCTCGCCTGGCTGAGTGCCACGCTCCTGTTCCCGGCCCACGAACGCCCCTACGCGGTGGGCTCCACCAACGGCAGCGCCTGGAACGCGGCGTTCGTGTTCAACGGCCTGGAACGCCTCGAAGGCAAGCCTCAGCCGGGCCAGACGATCCAGGGCTCGGAAGGCGCCGGCGCGGTGCCACCGTCGCGCTATGGCCACCTCTCGCAGGCGCAGCGCGACCACGTCCCTCTGCCGCTCCCCTCCGCCACGCGACTGCTCGACCGCGTGGGACCCCTCTCGGGCGCCCGTCTCGGCCTGATGGCGCTCGCGGGGCTGCTGCTGGGCGCGGGGGCGCTCCTCTGCGAGTGGCGCCGGCGACGGATGGCCGGGCTCGCGGCCGGGCGGCTGCGGCTCGCGGGCATCGCGGGGCTGCTGGTGTGGCTGTTGACGGGCATCGTGCTGTTCAGCCACATGGCCCACCTGCACCCCCGCTACACCGAGGGCTTCACGCCGGCGGTGGCCGCAACGCTGGGCGTGGGGGCGGCATGGGCCACCGAACGGCGCAGCGGCGGGCGGCTGCTCGCGCTGGCGGGCACCCTGGTGGTGCTCGTGATCTACGGCGAGCGGCTGCTGTTCGGCGCGCCGCCCATCTGGTGGCTCATGTGCCTGAGCGCTCTGGCGGCGGTGGGGCTCGCGGCGGTGTGGTGGGCGCGGGGCGAGGCCGCCTCCACGGTGGAGGGGCCGGGGGAAGGCTTTCAAAACGAGGGCCCCGCGCGCGTACGCGCGCGCGCGCGCGGGCACCCCAAAATGGAAGCAACGACGCCCGCCGAGATGGAGGCAGCAAGGCCCGCCGAGATGGAGGCCGCCACGACCGCCCCGAGCGGCGGATGGCAGGCGGGGGCGCTGCTGGCGCTGGTGCTCGTGTGCGTGCTGGCGATCCCCGTGTGGGCGTCGGTGAGGGCGGTGAAAGAGAAGGTGTCGGACACGAACGTGCTGGGCCAGATCCCGGGACCCGAGCTGCGGCGGCTGAGCGCCTACCTGCGCGCCCACCAAGGCGCGGCGTACTACGAGGTGGCCTTCGACGGAGCCACCAAAATGGGGGCGCTGGTGGTGCACGATGGGCGGCCGATCCTCGTGCTGACGACGCTGAACGCGCGGTTGCTCACGCCCCCGGCGCGCCTGGCGGCGCTGGCGGCGGCGGGGAAGGTGCGATACGCCTACCTGAGCCAGCCGTGCACGGGCCACGACGCGAGCGTGAACGCCGACTGCTCAGCGCCGGCGCGGTGGGTGCGGGCGCACGGCCGGGACGTCTCGCGCCAGGCGGGACTGCGGGGCGGCACGCTGTGGCTGCTGCCGGGGCCGGCGGCCGTCAGCCAGCCGCGCGGGCCGGACGGGCGCCGTCGATCGCCAGCACGGCGGTGAGGACCGCCACCGAGCCGGCCCCTCGCACGAGACCGGCCAGGGTCACTTCCCCTCGAACTTGGGGGCCCGTTTGGCGAGGAAGGCGGCGACGCCCTCGCGGCCGTCGGCGCTGGTGAGGACGGCCTCGAAGCCGGCCTGCTCGGCGGCGATGCCCGCGTCGAGGTCCCCCTGGGCGGAGACCCGCTTGATCTGCTGCATCGCAAGGGGCGCCTGGCCCGCGAGGCGACCAGCCCACGAGAGGGCGGTGTCGAGCAGTTCGTGGTCCTCCACCACCCGGTTGACGAGGCCGAGCTCGTAGGCCTCCTCGGCGAGGATGGGATCGCCGATCAGGTTCATCTCCAGGGCCTTGCTCTCGCCCACCAGCCGGGGCAGGCGCTGGGTGCCGCCGAAGCCGGGGATGATGCCGAGCTTGATCTCGGGCTGGCCGAAGAGGGCCGAGCGGGCGGCGATGCGCACGTCGCAGGCCATCGCCAGCTCGCAGCCGCCGCCGAAGGCGAGGCCGTTGACAGCGGCGATGGTGGCCACGCCGGCGCCTTCGAGATCGCGCAGCAGCGAGTGCATGCTCCGCAGGAGCTCCCGGCCGCCGGCCTCGTCCATGGTGGTGAACGCCTTGATGTCGGCTCCCGCGCAGAACAGGAAGGGGTTCGAGGAGGCGATCACCAGCGCCCGCACGGGCGGCCCGGAGGAGGAGCCGAGATGGGCCCACACCTTGCCGAGGTCCTCCACCACCTGGGGGGAGATGGAGTTCATCTGGCCGTTCGCCAGCCAGGCGATCGCCACCCCGGGGGCGCCGTCGAGACCGGGACGGGTCTCGAGCTTGACGGTCTCCGCCGGCTGGTCGGCGTCGGGGCGGGGGTAGGCGTAGAAGCCCTGACCGGACTCCTGGCCGAGGCGGCCCTGGGCGACGAGGCGGCGCAGAATGGTGGGCGGGGCGAAGCGCTCGCCGTGGCGCTCCTGGGCGGCCTCCATGCGCTCCAGCACCTTGCCGAGGCCTTCGGAGTCGGCGCGCAGGAAGGGCGGCATCAGCCCCCGGCGGGGGTCCAGGCCGGCGCCGGCCATCATGCCGAAGTCGATGTCCCGGTGGGTGGCCACGTTCTCCTCGAGCACCAGGCAGGCCTCGATGAAGGTCTTCAACGACAGCAGCTCCACGAGCTCGGCGATGTCCGGCGCGGCATCGCCAGGCACGTTGGGCTCGCCCTGAGGGTCGTAGAAGCCCTCGCCGCCGGTCTTCGCGCCGAGCTTTCGCTCGGACACCAGCTTCTGCATGTTGCGGGGCACGTAGAAGCGCTCCTCGCCGTAGGACTCCGCGAGGTGCTCGGCCACGTGCAGGACGGTGTCCAGGCCAAGGAGGTTCACGAGGTGGTAGGGCCCCACGGGGACGAGGCCCGAGGAGCCGATGCCCTCGTCGATCTGCTTGATGGAGAGCCCCTGCTCCTCCTGCGCGCGCCACACCTCGGAGATGCCGGAGTTGAGGATGCGGTTGACCACGAAGCCGGGCACCTCGGCGCAGGTGATGGGCTGCTTGCGGATCGCCTGGGCGAAGGTGACGGCGGTGGTGACGGTCTCTCCGGAGGTGTCCTCCCCCTCCACGATCTCGATCAGGGGCATCAGGGAGGCGGGGTAGAAGTAGTGAAAGCCCACCACCCGCTCGGGGCGCAGGGTGGCCTCGCCGATCTCGGTGATCGACAGGGAGGAGGTGTTGGAGGCGAGGATCGCGTGGCCGGGGGTGGCGGCGTCGAGCTCGGCGAAAACCGCCTGCTTGACGTCCATCCGCTCGGGGACCGCCTCGATCACGAAGTCCACGTCCCCGAAGCCCTCGTAGGTGGTGGTGCCGGTGATCAGGGACAGCACCTCCTGCACCCGCCGCTCCCCCTCCTCGGCGCTGAGACGCCCCTTCTCCACGAGCTTCGCCACCTGCCCGGAGGTCACGTTGCGGGCCTCCGTGAGGCCCGCCTGCACCAGCTCGTCCTTGACGTCCTTGAGCACCACCGGGATGCCACAGTTGGCGATCGTCTGGGCGATCTGGCCGCCCATCGTGCCCGCCCCCACGACGGCGGTCTTGAATACGAACATTCCTCGAGCTCTCCTGTCTGGCTGGCTGTGGCTGGCTGTGACTGGCTCCGGCCGGGTGGCGCCGGCTGGCTCACCGCTGGCTGGCGCGCCGATCGATACGGTCGCGGGGAGCCTACAGCGAGCGACCGCACCGAAGAGGTCCGCCGCGGGTTCACGCTTGGGGAGGACCCACAGCGGGCAAGCAAACAGCGAGGGAGGACCTGTGCAGGCGACCACACCACAGAAGCTCGCGGCGATGGCACTCGCGGCGGCAGCGGCGGCAGCAGCGTTGGCGTTGGCGGCCGGCTCGCCGGCTGGCGCTCTCGCCGCCGGGCCGCCCCCGCCCCAGGCCCAGACCCACAACGCCCAGTCCGTGAGCTACGCCTCCGCCACCCTCAACGGCTCGGTGAACCCCCGGGGAAGCGACACCTCCTACTACTTCCAGTACGGTCCCACCCGCGGCTACGGCGGCCAGAGCGCCATCGGGGACGCGGGGGCGGGCACCAGCCTCGTCAAGGTGAGCCAGCCGGTGGGGGGCCTGCAGCCTCTGACCCTCTACCACTACCGCCTCGTGGCGGTGAGCGCCGGAGGGGTGACCATGGGCGGCGATCGCACCTTCCTGACCACCAAGGTGCCCCTCTCCCTGCAGATCCTCGCATCCCCCAACCCCGTCTCCTACGGCGCCTCCGCCACCGTCCAGGGCACCCTCTCGGGCACCGGCAACGCCGGCCAGCAGGTGGTGCTCCAGGCCAACTCCTTCCCCTTCACCGCCGGCTTTCAGAACCTCGGCAACCCCCAGGTGACGAGCGCCACCGGAGGCTTCTCCTTCCCCGTCCTCGCCCTCACCGGCGCCACCCAGTTCAGGGTGTCCACCACCTCCAACCCCCCCGTCCTCAGCCCGGTGGTCCAGGAGGGCGTGCAGGTGCGCGTGGAAAGCCACCTCGCCCGTGCACGCCGTCGCCACGCCCGCTTCTTCGGCACCGTCACCCCCGCCGAGAACGGCATGCAGGTCGCCATCCTGCGCATCGTCCACGGCCGCGGCGTGCTCGTCGGCGGCACCGTCCTGCGCCCCCGCAACGCCACCAGCTCCCGCTTCAGCCGCGTGGTGCCAGTCAAGCCGGGCGTCTACCGGGTGCTGGTGCGAGTGACGAGCGGCGCGCAGTCATCCAACTACGGCCGCCCGCTCGCCATTCGCTGAGATCGTTTAGGCGGGAACCGCCGTGGGCTCCTCCACGCGGCGGGGAAGGAGCGTTTCGCGGGCGATCACCAGACGCTGGATCTGGGAGGTGCCCTCGTAGAGCTGCATGATCTTGGCGTCCCGGAAGAGCTTCTCCACCGGGTACTCCTTGATGAAGCCGTAGCCGCCGTACACCTGCACGGCGTCGGTGGCGATCTTCATCGCGGCGTCGGCGGCGAAGCGCTTGGCGTGCGAGGAGACGAGGGTGTTGCGTTCGCCGTTGTCGAGCATGAACGCCGACTTCCACGTCAGCAACCGCGCGGCCTCGATTTCGGTGGCCATGTCGGCGATCATGAACTGGATCGCCTGGTGCATCGCGATCGGCACGCCGAACTGGACGCGTTCGCGCGAGTAGTCGGTCGCGAACTCGAACGCCGCGCGCGCGATGCCCGTGGCCATCGCCGCCACGCCCGGACGGGTGCGGTCGAGCGTGGCCATCGCCAGCTTGAAGCCGTGGTTTTCCTCGCCGAGCATGTTCTCCGCGGGGACCTCGACGTCGTTGAATGAGATCGTCGCCGTGTTCGAGGCACGCTGCCCGAGCTTGTCCTCCTTCTTGTCCACCACCACGCCCCAGTCGCGCTCGACCACGAACGCGCTGATGCCTCGATGGCCGGCGTCTTTGTCGGTCTTCGCGTAGACCGTGTAGTAGTCCGCGTAGCCCCCGTTGGTGATGAAGCACTTCGAGCCGTTGATCACATACTTGTCGCCCTGCCTCACGGCCGTCGTGCGCATGCCCGAGACGTCAGAGCCGGCGTCGGGCTCGGTGAGGCAGAAGGAGGCCAGCTTGGGCGCTTCGGTGAGCATGCCCAGATACTTCTTCTTGGTCTCCTCCGACCCGCCCAGAGCGATCGGCGCCGTCGCCAGGCCGTTGCAGCCCAGGGACGTCTGGATGCCGGAGCACCCCCAGGAGAGCTCTTCCTCGATCAGGCATCCGTCCAGGTAGCCCGCTCCCGCGCCCCCGTACTCCTCGGGGATGTGGGTGTTCATCAGGCCGACCTCCCAGGCCTTCTCGATGATCTCCTGCGGCCACGTGCCCTCCTTGTCGTACTCCCACGCCACCGGCCGGATCTCCTTCTCGGCGAAGTCGTGGGCCAGTTCCCGCAGGTTCTTCTGCTCGTCTGTGAGCGTGAAATCCACCATGTCTCTTCGTGATCTCCTCGTGCAGGTCTCGATACAGGCGCACCGAGCCCCCACATGGGCCGGCCGCTCCGGCGGGCTCCGGCGGTTGACTGATCGGTCAATCACCGTCCCGGGAAAGGGTAGCGCGGATGGCTCGGGAGGGGGCGGAGAGGGTTTGCCAACGGAGATGTGTTTGCCAAAAGTGGCGCCGCCCGCGCGCGCGCCCGCGCGCGGGCCCCGTTTTTCGTGAAGCCTCCCCACCTCCCCAGAGAACTCCCCGGGCGGGGAAGTTCGCAACAATCACATGATGGAGAGCACCTTCTCCCTCGTGGTCTTCGGGGCGGTGGCCATCTCGATCGTGATGTCCCTGGTGTTCCTGCTGGGCAAAGGCAGCGCCTACGACCAGATCGGCGAAGGCAGCCTCACCGGCGGCCGCCAGGGACATGGCGACGGCGAGGGAGAGGGGTCAAACGGAATGCCTCCAGAGAGCGCCGATGGCATGCCCTTCCTGCCCGACACCGCCCTGCTCGGGCCAAGCGCCCGGGAACGGAGCGAGCGGGAGCTCGAGATCAGGCAGATGATCACCGCCCGCAGCGAACGCCGGGTGCGCCGTGGCGAGCCCCCCCTGGACGTGGAGGCCGAGGTGGCCCGTCTCACCGCCGTGGAGCCCTCCAGCGCCCCCCGCCGGGACGAGGAGCTCGTGCAGGAGGTGCTCCAGCTGGTGGTGGCCCGCAACGAACGCCGCGAACGCCAGGGCCTGCAGCCGCTCGACATCGAGGCGGAGGTGGCCCGCACCCTCACCGAGCTCGGGGCATGAGCACGCATGGCGGCGCCGGATCGGCGTCCTCGATCGCGCCGATCGTCCGGGATCGGCCAGCGGAGCACATTTCGCTCACTGCGTCCTTGCCCGGCTTGCCCTGCGTGCTCATGCCCATGATGTGCTGCCCCGCGCGAGCCCACCATCGCCGCCGTCGGGTATAAACGGCCCATGGCCGACCATCGCATCTTCGACCTCGAGGAGCTCTCCATCCGTCCGGGCACCTACTTCAACCCCCAGACCGAGGTGCTGGTGATCGTGGACGACTCCCCCGACCTGGACCACGAGATCTTCGCCATGGAGGAGTTCGAGGGCAGCGAATGGGTGCTCGTCTCCGACGAGGTGCCCGTCGAGGAGAACCGCAGGGACGAGCTCATCGAGCGCTTCCAGGTCACCTACCACCCCGGCAACGAGCACTCCATCGAGGGGGACCCAGAGGACGAAGAGGACGACCCCCTCGAGGACGACGACCAGGAGGTCGGCCGCGAATAGGCCTGCCCGGCGGCCGCAACTGTGGCGCCGGCGGTGGTTTGTTGGGTGATGGCCATCTCGGCGAGTCGCTCCCTGCAACCGGACGTGCACGCCAGCCCGGCCGCCGCTCCTAGCATCCCCGCGATGCTCTCCCGGCCCACCGCCTCTCCGCTGGCCCTCGCCCTCCTCGCCCTCCTGCTGGCGGCCCTCATGGCCGCGCCCGCCGCCTGGGCCCGCCCCGCTGCTCGCCCCACCGCCCGCACCGCCGGGCGAGCTCCCACCGTGACCTCCGCGCTCACCGGCCTGAAGAGCAAGGCCGCCATCACCGAAGCCGCCTACACCCAGTACACCACCGCCTACGCAGCCGCACAGCGCTCCCTGAAGCGCCTCACGGGCACCCGCCACGAAGAACTCGCCAGCGTGCTCGCCAACACCCAGGCGATGGCCGCCTCCGGCGCCTTCGCCCCCTCCCGCCTGCCCGCCATCTTCCTAACCCTCGAACGCAACCGCCAGTGGTGGACCACCGAACCCCTTCTCGGCGCCGACCAGCGCATCACCTTTCCCCCGAGCCTGATGGTGTGGGAGCACTACCCCGGCCAGGGCCTCCAGATCCAGTGGCTGGCCACCTTCGGCAAGGCCAACGGCTACTACCTGGCGGGCAACGAAAACGAAAGCCTCCGCCAGCTCCTCACCGAAGTGATCCCTCTGGCCACCCAGCGCGCGGGAGGCATCGCCTGGGAGTACATGTTCCACTTCGACGGCGGCTCCCCGCCGTGGACCAGCGGCCTCTCCCAGGGCACCGCCCTGCAGGTGCTCGCCCGCGCCTGGTCCCGCTTCAAGGAACCCCAGTACCTCACCGCCGCCCAGCAGGCGCTTCACCTCTACGAGATCCCCCCGCCGAACGGCGTCCGCGTGGGCACCCCCGCGGGCGCCGAGTACGCCGAGTACACCTACGCCCCCTCCGACCGCATCCTCAACGGCTTCATCCAGGCGCTCGTGGGCATCTACGACTACACCTCCATCACCAAGGACCCCACCGGCCTGCAGCTGTTCGAAGCCGGCGACGCCGAGGCCCGCGCGGAGGTCCCCCACTACGACACCGGCGCCTGGTCCCGCTACGACCAGTTCGGCGAATCCAACCTCAACTACCACGAACTGCTCACCGAATTCCTCCAGCACCTCTGCGAACGCACCAAGAAGGGCCTCCCGATCCGCCAGGCCAACGCCCCCATCGCCGCCGACCAGATCTACTGCACCACCGCCCAGCACTTCACCGCCTACCTACACACCCCGCCCGTGGTCTCCGTGCTCACCACCACCCTCCCCGCGAGCGCCCGCGGCGGCGTGCAGGTATCCCTCTCGAAGATCTCCACCGTCCGCATCACCATCCGCAAGGGCTCCACCACCGTGTGGACCAACAGCGCCCTGGTGGAAGCCGGCAAGCCCCGCATCCTGTGGCTCACCCCCGCCAAGCCCGGCGCCTACTCCGTGGCCGTCACCGCCACCGATCTCGCCGGCAACTTCTCCACCGCCGCCGCCACCATCGCCGTCACCGCCCCCAAGAGCTCCAAGCCCGAAGCCAGGCCCCAGAGCCCCAAGCCCCGCTGACCCCCACGAGTCCCCGGCGGGGACACCTAGACTGCACCCATGACGCGACTGTCCCGCGACTGGCGGGCGCTCACCGGCGAGCAACGCCTCGCGGCGGGGTCCGCGGTGGCCCTCTTTCTCACCATGCTGCTGCCCTGGTACCAGCAGAACGCCGTCATCAGCGCTCCCCGCACCACCCCCCTGCAGAGCCGCAACCTGAACGCCTTCCAGGTCTTCACCTTCGTGGAGGCCGCCGTCCTGCTGGTGGCACTGGCGGTCCTCTACCTGCTCTACGCCCGCGCCGAGGGCCGCCACTTCCACCTCCCCGGCAGCGACGGCGCCGTGGTGATGGCCGCCGGCCTGTGGACAGCCCTGCTGCTCGTCTTCCGCCTGTTCGACAAGCCCGGCATCTCCAGCCACGGCATCGCCGCCAACGTGGGCGTCCAGTGGGGCATCTTCTTCGCCCTCCTCGCCTCCGGCCTGATGGCCTACGCCGGCTCCCGCATGCGCGCCACCCGCCGCCCCGAAACCCCCCTCGTACGCTCGCCGGAGGCACCGTCAGGAGCCGAGCCCTCCCGCGCCTCCGAGCCTCCGCGCGAGCCCTCCCGGCCCGCCGAGCGCCCCCGCCGGCCGCCGCCGCCGGCCGGCCGCCCCGCCGGCCCCTCCCCCCGGCCCGTGGCCGCCGCCAAGCACAGCGAGCAGCTCTCCTTCGAGGATCACCCGCCCACCGGCGATTGACGCCGGCCCCCGGCGCCTATCATTGGCGGGGCGATGCCGAGCTCCCCCTCCGCCCCCGCACCCGCCTCCGTGGACGCCGTCGCCGAGGGCCTGCGGGCGGTCGGCTACCTGCCCGGCGAGTCCACCGCCCTGGTGGCCTTCCTGGCCACCAAGCTCGGCAAGCCGGTGCTCGTGGAGGGGCCGGCGGGCGTGGGCAAGACGGAGCTCGCCAAGGCCCTCGCCAAGCTCCTTGACCGGGAGCTCGTGCGGTTGCAGTGCTACGAGGGCCTGGACGAGGCCAAGGCCCTGTATGAGTGGAACTACCGCAAGCAGCTCCTGCGCATCCAGGCCGAGGCCGACGGCGCCGGCTGGGAGGAGGTCCAGGAGGACATCTTCGGCGAGGACTTCCTGCTCGCCCGCCCCCTGATGAGCGCCATCGCCTCCGAGCGGCCCGTGATGCTGCTGATCGACGAGATCGACAAGACCGACCAGGAGTTCGAGGCCATGCTCCTGGAGGTTCTGTCCGACTTTCAGATCTCCATCCCCGAGCTGGGTCGCGTGGAGTCCCGCACCCATCCCGTGGTCCTCCTCACCTCCAACAACTCCCGCGAGCTCACCGAGGCGCTCAAGCGCCGCTGCCTGTACCTGTGGCTCGACTATCCCGAGCTCGAGCACGAGCTTCAGATCGTCCGCCTCCACGCCCCCGACCTTCCTGAGGCCGTCGCCCGCCGCCTCGTGGAGGTGATCGGCATGGTCCGCGAGCTCGACCTCAAGAAGCCACCCTCCATCGCCGAGTCCATCGACTGGGCTCGCGCCCTGCTGCTGCTCGGCGCCAGGGACATCGACGAGCACACCTTCGCCGAGACCATGTCCGTGATCGTCAAGCACCGCACAGACATGGATCTCGTGGCCGAGCGCGTGGGCCTGCGCCTGCGGGCCCCCGCCGATGCCCTCTGAGGGCTTCCCCGCTGAGGGCTCCCCAGCCCAGGGCTTCGCCGCACAGCTGCTGGCCCTCGGCGAGGAGCTCCGCGACGAAGGCGTCGCCGTGGGCACCTCCGAGCTGCTCGACGCCTTCGCCGTCCTGCGTGAGATCGAGTGGACCGACCAGGAGGACTTCCGCGAGGCCCTCGCCGCCACCCTCGCCAAGAGCCAGGAGGACCGCCGCGTCTTCGAGCTCGTCTTCGACCGCTTCTTCTTCCGCGCCGTCGAGCACGCCGCCGCCCAGGAGGGCGTCCGCGAGCAAGCCTCCGAGACGACCACCGCCGGCCTCGACCTCGACGAGCTGACAGACGAAGAGCTCGAGAGCCTCCGTGCCCAGATCGCCGCCGCCCTGCGCGAGGGCTCCGAGGGCGCAATGCGCGACCTCGCCCGCCTGGCCATCGCCGCCTTCGCCCGCCGCCAGGAGGGCTCCGGGGTGATCGGCGTGGACGTCCAGCGCATCCGCCGCGCCCTGGGCCTGCGCGCCGAGCCCCAGCCCGAGCTCCCCCCCGGCGACCCCCGCCGCGACGGCGTTCCCCGCGACGCCCTGCGCCGCTTCGAGGCCCTCCTGCGTCGCGAGCTCGAGCGCGCCCAGGTGGAGCGCACGGGAGAGCTCCCCCCCGCACGGCCCCTCGGCGAGCTCGATCGCGCCCTCCCCTCCGGCCCCCTCCAGGACCTCGCCGCCGTACACCGCGTCGTCGCCCAGCTGCGCCGCCGCCTCGCCACCCAGGGCCTGCAGGCCCGCGGCCGCCGCCGCCACGCCCAGGTGGACGTCCGCCGCACGATGCGCGCCTCCCTGCAGACCGGCGGCGTGCCCGTGGTGCTCAAGTACCGCCCCCGCCGCCCCCGCCGCCCGGAGATCTACGTCCTCTGCGACGTCTCCACCAGCGTCACCTCCGCGTCCGTGTTCTTCCTCTCCGTCCTTCACGCTCTCCACGACAGCTTTCGCAAGATGCGCTCCTTCGTGTTCATCGAGCGCATCAGCGAGGTCACCGACATCTTCGAACGCGAGCGCAACTTCAAAGCCGTCAGCGAACGCATCGCCGGCGACGCCGGCGTGGCCGACATCTCCGGCTACACCGACTACGGCCGCGTGTGGCGCGAGCTGCTCGAGCAGATCGGCGACGACCTCCACCCCCGCGCCACCGTCATCGTCCTCGGCGACGCCCGCACCAACGGCCGCGACCCCCGCGAGGACGTCTTCGCCCAGATTGCCGCCCGCGCCGGCCGCACCTTCTGGCTGAACCCCGAGCCCCGCCTGTACTGGAACTACGGCGACTCCGTCATCGCCGCCTACGAGCGCCACTGCACCGCCTTCGAGTGCTGGACCACCTCCCAGCTCGAGGACTTCGTCCGCGCCCTCGCCCGCCCCGGCCTCGCCCTCACTCCCTGACCGACCCACGGGAGTGGCATGGCCGCGCGCGGGCGCGCGCGGGCTCGCGCAATGTTTCTTCTTTTTCGGACTCTGTCCCACCATGGTTATACGCAGTCGAAAAAAGGAACCTCCAGCGCGCTAGAGTCCGCGAGCGCGGCGAATCGCGGCGCAAACGACAGGGGAGCTGGCGGGAAGGCCGGCTGAGATGGCGCCCGTCGATGACGATTTTCGACACCCGGCGCCGACCCGTTGAACCTGTGGGGTAATGCCCGCGAAGGGAGCACGTCTTGCACACACAGCTCGAGCCCGGCCAGATCTCCTCGGCCCAAAGCCCGGGGACAGCGAAGCGCCAGACGACCGCCGATCGCGCGGCCGACTCGCCGCCAGATCCGCAGGCCGGTCTGCCGGCCGACCACTCCGCCGTGAGCGTGACGGACGTGAGCCGCGCCTACCCCGACCCCCGCGACCCCCGCGGCGCCCCCGTGCAGGCCCTGGCGGGCGTCACCCTGGCGGCGGGCGCCCGGGAACTGCTCGCGGTGGTGGGCCCGAGCGGCTGTGGCAAGACCACCCTGCTGGAGCTCATCTGCGGCCTGCAGGCGCCCGACGAGGGCCGCCTGGAGTGTGTGCCCGCGGTGCTCATGCCCCAGCGGGACCTGCTGCTGCCGTGGCTCGACGCGCTCGACAACGCCGCGCTCGCGGTGCGCGTCTCGGGGCGCA
>DATJMB010000074.1:0-2870 GCA_035508995.1 Solirubrobacteraceae bacterium
GCCTGGCACGCCTCGCTGGAGGTCGGCCACCCGGTGCCCAACACCGACTTCCTCGTGGGCGTCTTCCAGAGCCTCGGCGACAACCGCCGGGAGGCCCTGAAGATCGCCGCTGGCTTTCGCGGCGAGGAAGCCTTCCAGGCGGGCGTCTCCGAGGAGCAGGCGCTGGACACCGTGCTGCCCTGCCTCTCCCGCGAGCGCGCCATCGAGCTGGCCCACGAGTGCGTCCAGCTGTACGCCTGGGATCGCCTGGGCGCTGAGAACTAGACTGAGGGCATGCTCGAGCCAACCGTGGAGGACGTGATGGATGCTCTCTCGAACGTGATCGACCCCGAGCTGGGGCTCGACTTCGTGGAGCTGGGCCTGATCTACGGGGTGGAGGTGGACGACGGCGACGTGCGCGTGACGTTCACCCTCACCACCCCCGGCTGTCCGATCGGACCCCAGGTCAGCGAGCAGATCGAGGAATTCGTCGGTGAGCTCGAGGGGGTGAAGACGATTCAGAGCGAGATGGTCTTCACGCCGCCGTGGACGCCCGAGAAGATGTCCGAGGACGCCAAGTTCGCGCTCGGCTACTGACGCCGTCCGGCCGGGGAGGGGCCTGGTCGGCGGGGAGGGCCTGGTCGGCGGGGAGGCTGGAGGGCTGAGCGAAGCTAAGCGGCGGGGGCAGCCTGGGCGAGCTGCTCGCGGGCGAGGGACACGAGGGTGGCCAGTTCGGACTCGATGCTCTCGCCGATCTCGTCGAGGTCCGGCAGGGCGTCGAAGTCGCCCAGCAGGCCGAAGTTCATCTGGCCGTTGTAGGACATGATGGCGATCGCCAGCGCGTGGTGCTGGGGCAGGAAGGCCACCGGATAGGCCGCCAGCATCTCTCGTCCCAGCACGTACAGCGGGAACTGGGGGCCGGGCACGTTGGTGACGATCAGGTTGAACAGCCTAGTGGAGAAGTTCAGGCGGGACGCCTGCGCGAGGATGGTGGGGGGCGCGAAGTTCTGCACCCCCGCGATCACCTCCGCGCCGAGCGCCTGCTTGGACTCCTTCAGGCCGTCCATCGAGTGGGACACGAACCGCAGCCGCTGCACCGGGTCGGCGATGTACACCGGCAGCGCCCCCCGCATCACCACCACCCGGTTGCCGAGCTCGTGGTGTTCGGTGTCCGTGCGCACCGACACCGGCACCAGCGCCCGCAGCTCCATCCCCTCGGTGCGGATGCCACGGGAGATCAGGAACGTGCGCAGGGCGCCCGCCACCACCGCCAGCACCACGTCGTTGACGGTGCCACCGAAGGCGTTCTTGACCAGCTTGAAGTCCTCGAGCCGGTGACCGAGGCCGAGATAGCGCCGGTGGGGCCCGATGTCCACGTTCAGGGGCGTCTCCGGCGCCGGATTCAGGCCCGCCCACACGATCTCCCCGATTCCCTCCGCCGCCTCACGCGCGCGGGCGAGCGCACGGTCGGGGTGGGCGAGCGCCTCCAGGGCGTCCTCCGCGAGCTCCATCCCGGCGCGCACAGCTCCTTTCAGGCCGGCGAGCAGCAGCTCCGCGGAGCTCGGTTCCCGGTGCGGGCTCCAGGCCCGCCTGGGGTGTTTCAGCGGCGGCGGCTCGCGGCTGAGGTCGAACAGCATCGTCGCCAGGTCAACCCCCGAGATGCCGTCGATCAGCGAGTGGTGGGTCTTGGATATGAGCGCGAAGCGGTCCTCCTGGAGGCCTTCGATCAGCCACATCTCCCACAGCGGCTTGGAGCGGTCGAGCTGCTGGGAGAAGATGCGGGCGGTGAGCGCACACAGCTGCTCCCAGGCGCCCGGCGTGGGCAGGGCGGTGTAGCGGACGTGGTACTCGAGGTTGAAGCCCGGGTCGTCGATCCACACCGGCCGGCCGCTGTCCAGCGCCGTGAAGGCGAGCTTCTGGCGGTAGCGGGGCACGAGGTGCAGGCGGGTGCGGATGTGTTCGAGGAACGCCTCCATCTCCGGCGGCGGCCCCTCGAGGATCGTCAGTCCCCCCACGTGCATGTGCGAGCTCGGCCCCTCCTGGTGCAGGAATGACGCGTCGATCGGCGTCATGCGGTCGAGATGCTGTTGCGCCATGCCCGGTGAAATAACCTCCCGCCCGTACAATAGAGCGCGGTGACGAACACGGTCGAGAAGCTCCTCCTGGCCTCCCCCCGCGGCTACTGCGCGGGCGTGGACCGGGCGGTGCAGACGGTGGAACAGATGCTCGACCTGCACGGCCCCCCCGTGTACGTCCGCAAGGAGATCGTCCACAACAAGCACGTCGTCGATCGCCTGCGCGCCCGGGGCGCGATCTTCGTGGACGAGCAGACGGAGGTCCCCGAGGGCGCCCTGTGCGTGTTCTCCGCCCACGGCGTCGCCCCAAGCGTGCGCGCCGGCGCCAGCGAGCGGGGCCTGCGCACGATCGACGCCACCTGTCCGCTCGTCACCAAGGTCCACCGCGAGGCCGCGAGCTTCGCCCAGCGCGGCTACACGGTGGTGCTGGTGGGTCACGACGGTCACGAGGAGGTGGAAGGCACGATGGGGGAGGCCCCCGAGCGGATCGTGCTGGTGGAGAGCGAGCGCGACGTGGACGAGCTGCAGGTCGAGGATCCCGAGCGGGTTGCCTACATCACCCAGACCACCCTCTCGGTGGACGAAACGAGCTCCATCGTGGCCCGCCTGCGTGAGCGCTTCCCGGCGATCGCCGGTCCCAAAACGGACGACATCTGCTACGCCACCACCAACCGCCAGGCGGCCGTCAAGCAGATGGCCGGCCGCTGCGACCTGCTGCTGGTGATCGGCTCCCGCAACTCCTCCAACTCCGTCCGCCTCGTGGAGGTCGCCCGGGTCTGCGGCACCGAGGCCCACCTCATCGACAACGCCGGCGAG
>DATJMB010000075.1:0-4451 GCA_035508995.1 Solirubrobacteraceae bacterium
CCTGGTACTCGTGGGTGCGCTCCATGGGGATCACGTCGCCGGGCTCCTCCACCACGCAGATGAGACCGTGATCCCGGCGGGAGTCCTGGCAGATGCGACAGCGGGATTCGTCGGTGAGGTTGAAGCACACCTCGCAGAGGACGATCCGCTGCTTCACCTCGCGGATGGCGTCTGCGAGGCCGAAGGCGTCCTCGTCGGAGGAGCGCAGGATGTGGAAGGCGAGCCGCTGGGCGGTGCGAACGCCGATGCCGGGGAGCTTGGAGAGCTCGCTCACGAGCCGCTGGACGGGAGGGGCGTAGGAGCTCATGGAGCTCCCGTGGGCGGCACCGGCTGGAAGGGTTGGAGGACGATCACGGCTGCAGGCCCGGGAGGCCGAGGCCGCCAAGACCCAAGCCACCGAGATCGACGCCGGAGGTGGCGCCGCCGAGCTTGGCGTTGGCGAGCTCCTGGGCGGCCCTGAGGGCCTCGTTTACGGCCGCGAGGACCATGTCGGCGAGCATGTCCACGTCCTCCGGGTCCACCGCCTGGGGATCGATGTGGACGGACTTCAGGACGAGATCGCCGGTCACCACCACCTTCACCATGCCTCCCCCGGAGGAGGCCTCCACGGTCTCCTGGGAGAGCTGCGCCTGGGCCTGCTCCATCTGGGCCTGCATGTCCTGGACCTGCTTGAGCATCTGCTGCACGTTTCCCATGCGACCCGGCTTGGGTCCCTTGGACTTGGCCATCTCAGGCCTCCTTTCTCTCCGCCACCGGCTGCTCGCCGGCGGTCTCCTCGGGACCGCCGGCGGGCGAGTGGGACGTGTGGTTGGGGGCCGGCTCGTGGCCCTCCACGGGCAGCTCCTCGGCGTCGAGCTCTGACTTGAAGCGCTCGATCCACTCCTCCTCCGAGTAGCCCCCCGCGCGCGCGCGCGGGCCGCCCGGTTGGAGATCCTCGCGCAGCTCATAGGACACCCGCCAGCGACCACCGGTGAGCTCTCGCAGGGACTCCGCCACGATGGTCCGGTTGGCGGGGTCTTCGGCCTTCTTCTTCAGGAAGGCGGCCCCCGCGGGGAAGCCCACGGTGAGATCCCGCTCGTTCACCTCCACCGGGACGGCATCCGCGATCACCGCCCCGCAGAGGGCGTGTCCGGCGCTCACCAGCTCCACCACGGTGGGCCACAGGGCCACCATCTCCGCGAGCTCCCCCACCGCCACCGGCGCCGGCGGCTGATCTGGGCCGGCGGCGGAGCTCTCCCGCCGGGGCTCCCCCGTGGCGGCCATCTCCGACGAGGCCATCTCGCCGGGCGACTCGCCGACCGGCGGCTCCACCGCGACCGGCGGCTCCACCGCGACCGGCGACTCAACCGCGACCGGCGACTCCACGGCGTCGGGCGGCTCAACCGGCTCCACCGGGGCAGGCCGCTCAACCGGCTCCACCGGGGCGGGCCGCTCGAGCGGGGCGGCGGTCCGTTCCAAACGGTCGAGGCGGGCGAGGAGGGCCTTGGTGGAGGCGTCGAATTCGGGCTTGGCGGCCTTCACGAGGGCGAGCTCCAGGCTGGTGCGGGGGTCGGCGCCGGCGCGGACGCTCTCGAGGGCCTCGGCCACGAGATCCAGCAGGTGGACCACCACCCCGT
This sequence comes from Solirubrobacteraceae bacterium, assembly GCA_035508995.1. GTDB lineage: Bacteria > Actinomycetota > Thermoleophilia > Solirubrobacterales > Solirubrobacteraceae > Palsa-744. Next base: position 1,617 of record DATJMB010000075.1, read on the forward strand.
GGGGCACCCGGCGGGCCTGGTCGAGCAGGCGAGCGTCGGCGTCGGGGGTGAGGGAGAGCTCGGGGGGGACCTGCTGGAGGGTCTGCACCACCAACAGCTCCCGGGCGCGGGCCTCCAGGTCGGCGGCGAAGGAGGCGCCGTCGCGGCCGCTCTCGGTGGACTCCGCCAGGGCCAGCAGGGCCCCGCGGGAGTCGCCGGCGGCGACGGCGTCGACGGTGCGTTCCAGCAGCTGGCTGTCGGCCACGCCCAGCACCGCCAGGACGTCCTCCAGGGCGATGGTGGGGCCGCTGTAGGCGAGCAGCTGCTCGAGGGTGCCGAGGGCGTCCCGGAAGCTGCCGGTGGCCGCCCGGGCGAGCACGGCGATGGCCTCGGGAGGGATCTCGATGGACTCCGAGGCGGCCGTACGGCGGAGCACGTGGGCGATCTGCTCCACGGTGGGCCGCTGGAAGTCGAAGCGCTGGCAGCGGTCGACGACGGTGGCGGGCACCTTCTGGGCCTCGGTGGTGGCGAGCACGAACACCGTCCCCGGGGGCGGCTCCTCGAGGGTCTTCAGGAAGGCGTTCCAGGCGGCGGTGGACAGCATGTGGGCCTCGTCGAGGATGTACACCTTGCGGCGGCCCGAGAGCGGCTGCAGGGCGACGCTCTCCCGCAGCTCGCGCACGTCGTCCACGGAGTTGTTGGAGGCGGCGTCCATCTCGATCACGTCCAGGGAGCTCGCTCGGGCGATGGCCACGCAGGACTCGCATTCGCCGCAGGGCTCCACCGTGGGACCCCGCTCGCAGTTCAGGCAGGCGGCGAGGATCTTCGCCATCGACGTCTTCCCCGTGCCCCGGGAGCCCACGAAGAGGTACGCGTGGTGCACCCGATCCCGCTCCACGGCGTTGCGCAGAGTCCTCACCACCGGCTCCTGGCCCACCACCTCGGCGAAGGTGCGGGGCCGGTGCCTGCGGTACAGGGAGGAGGAGAGCTGCTGCTGTGGCTGACCGTCGTTGGGCACTCCCGCCTGAGTCTACCCTCGCCGCCGCCCCCTCTCGGCCTGCCGCTGGCCGTGCCGCGGGCCGTGCCGTGGGGCGGGCCGCGGGGCGGCCGTGAGCGGCGTGGGGAGGGCGGGAATGCTTTCCAAAAACGGGGCCCCGCGCGCGCGTGCGCGCCCGCGCGCGGGCACCCCGAAAAAAGACAACCAGCCCCACCCCACGCCCGCCTCCAGCCGAGCGGGTAGCGTCCGCGCCCGTGAGCCTCCTCTCCAGACTCTCCCCCCGAGTCCTCGCCACGGCGCTGGCCGTCGCGGTGGGAGCCCTCCTGCTGTGGCTCGTCGCGGGGGTGGGGTTCGTGAACTACGACACCCTCTACGGGCTCGCCTGGGGCGGCCAGCTCTCGCGGGGAAGCTTGCCGGCCTACGAAGTGGCCATCGCGCCCACCCCCCATCCCCTCGTGGAGGCCATCGGGGTGGTGCTCGCGCCCCTCGGTGCCCACGGGGCGATCGCGGTGACGGTGGCCCTCGCCTTCCTCGCCCTCGCGGGCTGCGCGTGGGTGATCTACGCGCTGGGCTCCCGCTGGTTCGGCCGTGCCGCGGGAGCGCTGGCGGCGCTGATCTTCATCACCCGGGTGCCGGTGCTCTCCTACGGGGTGCGGGCATACGTCGACATCCCCTACCTCCTCCTGGTGCTCGGGGCGGTGCTCGTGGAGATGCGCTGGCCCCGTGCCGCCAGGCCCGTGCCGGTGCTCGCGCTGCTGGCCCTCGCGGGCCTCCTGCGGCCGGAGGCGTGGGCCTTCTCGGGTCTCTACTGGCTGTACCTGCTCCACCTGGGCGGCCGCTCCCGGGCGCAGCTCGTCCGCCTCGCGCTGCTGGCGGCGGCGGCTCCCCTGGTGTGGGTCCTCAGCGACCTGCTGATCACCGGCAAGCCGCTGTGGTCGCTCACCAACACCCGCCACACCGCCGAGATCCTGGACCGGTACACGGGCATCGGCAACGTGCCCGAGTACATACCCCGGCGCATCGGCGAGATCCTGCGCCCGCCGGTGCTCGTGGGAGCGGCCCTCGGGGGGGTGCTCTCGCTGCTGTGGCTGCGCGAGCGGGCACGGCCGGCCGCGGTGGTGGGGGCCATCGCGGTGGTGGTGTTCGCGGCCTTCGCCACCGTGGGCCTGCCGATCGACACCCGCTACGCCTTCCTGGCGGCGGCCATCCTGTGCGTGTTCTGCGGCGTGGGGGTGTTCGGCTGGACGCTCCTGCCCCACGGGGACCGCCGCCGGCGGTGGTGGAAGGCGGGCGGGCTGATCGTGCTGGTGGGGTTGATCGCCTACATCCCCAGCCAGTACCGGGCGGTGCACGGAGAAATGGGCAAGCTCGCCCGGGTGCAGGCCATCGAAGGGGACCTCGTGGCGCTCGTGCGCGCGCACGCCATCGGCCTCGAATGCGGCCCCGTGGGGGTGCCCAACCACGCGCCCATCCCGCTGCTGTCGCTGTACCTGAAGACGAGCCCCGCGAACATCGTCAGCGCCCAGGTGCACGAGATCGAACGGGGCGTGTACGTGGATCCGGCGAGCACGGAAGTGGAAGAAGACTACGTGCTGGACCCCCGCGACCCCCACCTGCCGGTGAGCGTGCCACCGGGCTTTCAGGAGTCCGCCACCAACAGCTCCTGGCTGATCTTCAAGCGCTGCTAGCCCTCCCGCCGATGGGCGGTACGGACCGTGCACCCCCCGTCGAGGCTCGCGCGCCGGCCGCTCACTCCCCGTCGGAGACTCCGGCCCGGGAGCTCCCGCTGCGCCTGCCGGTGATCGCTTAAGGCTGCTTCCTTCCGGACCTGACCTGGTTCGCGAGCCGGCACCGCGCGG
>DATJMB010000076.1:0-6200 GCA_035508995.1 Solirubrobacteraceae bacterium
ATCGCCATCGCCCGGGCGCTGCTGGCGAACCCGCGGGTGCTGATCCTCGACGACGCCACCTCCTCGGTGGACGCCTCCACGGAGCGCTCCATCAAGCTCGCCCTCGCCGAGGCGATGGAGGGGTGCACGACCTTCGTGATCGCCCATCGCCTCTCCACCATCTCGCTGGCGGATGAGATCGTGGTGCTCGACCACGGCGCCATCGTCGCCCAGGGCGAGCACGAGGAGCTGCTCGAGCTCTCGGACCTCTACCGGGAAATCGTCGAGCAGAGCCTGCCCGCCCCGGAAACGCGCTTCCTCGTGGGCGAGACGGCGGCGCGGGAGGCGAGCGGCCTGTGAGCCCGGGACCCTTCGGCGGCGGCGGCATGGGCGGTGGTGGCGGCGGCGCCGGGCGGGGCGGCAGCCGGGGGCTCGGCCCGGGTCTCGCGCGGGGGGGCCAGCAGTGGGATGGCGAGCGCGCCAGCCGCGCCAGCCGGGGGCGCAACCTCAGAGGCCTGCTGGCACTCCTGCGCCCCTACCGGCTGCGGGTGATGGCCACGCTGGCGGCGCTGCTGCTCGGCACCGCCGCCTCGCTGGCGCCGCCGCTGCTGGCCAAGGTGGCGATCGACCAGGGCATCGAACAGCACGACACCGAAACGCTCGCGCTCGTGGTGCTCGCCTTCCTCGCCGCCGCCGCGCTGCTGTGGGCGATGACCTACCTGCAGACCTATCTCGTGGGCTGGGTCGGCCAGCGGGCCCTCGCGGACCTGCGCATCCGCATCTTCACCCACCTGCAGCGCCAGCCGATCGGCTTCTACGAGAGCCGCCCCGCGGGGGTGCTGATCTCGCGGATCACCAACGACGTGGAGGCGCTGGAAAGCCTCGTCACCGACTCGGTGGTGACGCTCGTGCAGTCCGGCCTCACGCTGGTGGGGGCGATCGGCGTGCTGCTCTACCTCGACCCCCACCTGGCGCTGCTCACCTTCTGCGTGGTGCCCTTCGTGGTGGCCGCCTCGATCTGGTTTCGGCTCGTCTCCACCGGCGCCTTCCGGCGCACGCGGGAGACCATCGGCGCGATCACCGGCTACCTGCAGGAGACGCTGTCGGGCATCCGCGTGGTGCGCTCCTTCGGCCAGGAGCCCGTGCACGAGGCCCGTTTCGCGGAGCTCAACCGGGAGAACTGCGACGCCAACATGATCACCGTGCGGCTCAACGCCGCCTACTTCCCGGGCGTGGAAATGCTCTCCGGGGTGGCCCTCGCGCTGATCGTCCTCTACGGCGGCTACCAGGCGATGGAAGGCCACATCACGGCGGGCACGGTGGTGGCCTTCGTGGCCACCCTCTCATACCTCTTCGAACCGATCCAGCAGCTCTCCCAGCTCTACACCACCTACCAGTCCGGCATGGCGGCCCTGGAGAAGATCTTCCAGCTGCTGGACGTGAAGCCCACCCTCACCGACAGCCCCGACGCCCAGGAGCTGGGACGTATCCGGGGAGAGCTGTCCTTCGAGGACGTCACCTTCGCCTACACCCCCGACGCCTTCGCCCTGCGGCACGTGGACCTGCACGTGCCCCCCGGCCAGACGGTCGCCCTGGTGGGGGCCACGGGGGCGGGAAAGTCCACGATGGCAAAGCTCGTGGCCCGCTTCTACGACCCCACCTCCGGGCGGGTGCTGGTGGACGGCCACGACCTGCGCGAGGTCACCGGCCACTCGCTGCGCTCCCAGATGGGCATCGTCCCCCAGGAGGCGTTCCTGTTCTCGGGCACCATCGCCGAGAACATCGCCTTCGGCCGTCCCGACGCCGGCGAGCGGGAGGTGCGGGCCGCGGCGGCTGCGGTGGGCGCGGAGGAGTTCATCTCAGAGCTCCCCGAGGGCTACGACACGCAGGTGGGCGAGCGGGGCGCCCAGCTCTCCTCCGGCCAGCGCCAGCTGATCGCCTTCGCCCGCGCCCTGATCGCCGACCCCCGCATCCTGATCCTCGACGAGGCCACCTCCAACGTGGACCTCCACACCGAGGCCCGCATCGAGCAGGGCCTGCGGCGACTGCTCGCGGGCCGCACCGCGGTGGTGATCGCCCACCGCCTCTCCACCATCCGCCAGGCCGCCCGCATCGTGGTGCTCGAGCACGGCCAGATCGTCGAAATGGGCCCCCACGAGGAGCTCCTGGACGCCCGCGGCCGCTACTACGAGCTCTACCGCGACTGGGCAGAGCAGGCGGCGGCCTGAGCTGCGGGGGATGGATTCGAACCATCGTGACGGGTTCCAGAGACCCGCATCTTGCCACTAGATGACCCCGCAAGGATGAGGCTCAAGAGGCCTATACGACTAGGCCGATAGAGCATATACGCCGGAAGAATACCGTCTCCATCGCATGGGAACATGTGTTCGTGCCAGACACGCGGGACGGCATCGCCAAATTGATGGAGCAGGGGCTGCGGCTTGCGAGAATGGAACGGGCTTCCCATTCCACTGGCGTTGCACCACGTCAATGGAGATCGTCACGACAACCGGCTCGGCAATCTCCAGATCCTCTGCGCAAACTGCCACGCCCAAACCGACACGTGGTCTGGGCGCAACCTCAAGCCAAAGACGCGAGAACGCTCAGCTGCAGGACGTCGCGCGCGATGCTCGAATCAAGGTTCCCCCGGCGCTAGCTGAGGCCCCTACGCCTCCGCGGGGCGGCCGTCGGGGGCGAAGTAGGCGGTGATGGCGTCCTCGAGGCCGGGGTCGAGGACGAGGAGGACGCCGTCGCCGCCTTCGATGACGGTGTCGGACTTGGGCACGAAGCCCTCGTTCTCGCGCAGCACGGAGATGATGAGGCTGCCCTCGGGGAGGGCGATGTCGGCCACCCGCTCGCCCACCACGGGGGCGTCGGAGGAGACCTCGAGCTCGATGATCTCCAGGCGCTCCTCCTCGAGGGCGAGGAGGTGGACGAGGCCATAGCGGGGGACCTCGTGCTCGATGAGCCGCAGGATGAGGTCGGTGGCGGAGACCGCCGGGAGGATGTTCAGGAGGCGGAAGTGGTCGTAGTTGCGGGGGTTGTTGACGCGGGCGATGATGGATTCGCAGAGGTACTTCTCCTTGGCGACCTGGCAGACGAGCATGTTGTCCTCGTCGTCGCCGGTGACCGCGATCACCAGGTCCGCCCGCTGGATGCCGGCCCGCTCGAGCACCCACAGCTCGGTGGCGTCGCCGTACTGGACGGCGTGCTCGAACTCCTCCTCGATCGCCAGATAGCGGGGCCGGGAGGACTCGATGAGGGTGACCTCGTGGTTCTTGACGATCAGCTCCCGGGCGAGGTTGCGACCCACCTTGCCGGCGCCCACCACGATCACGTACACGGCCTGGCCCTCACACGGACTCCGGCGCCGGCTGCGGCTCGAGCGCCGCTTCGAACATCTCGATGGCGTGCTTGGTGGGTGAGATGGTCTGCAGGCCCTGCTCGCCGTACCAGGCGGCGCGAGCGGGGTCCATCACGCGGACCACAACCTTCTCCACGCCGAACCGTCGCTGGGCGATCTGGGCGATGATGAGGTTCGTGTTGTCGCCGTCGGTGGAGGCGATGAACACGTCCGCCCGCTCGATGCCCGCCTGGACGAGGGCGTCCGTCTCGAGGGCTGTGCCCACCGTGAAGAGGCCGTCGGCGTCCTCCCAGGTCTTGCTCTGGCCGGCGTCCAGGCGCTCGTGGGAGAGGGGGTCCTCGTCGAGCACCGACACTTCGTGGCCGGCCGCGAGAGCCGACTTGGCGACGGCGGAGCCAACCCTGCCGGCTCCCACGATCAGCACGAACATGCGCTCTCGGCCCTCCACATGGGCGGGAGCTTAGACCATGTGGGACCCGCCACCGGCGGGCGGGCACCGGCGGGCGGGCGCCCCGGCGAGCGGGCGGGCCGGACGTGCGGGCCAGGCGCGGCGAGGCCCCCGGCGGGGCTAGGCGGGGGAGGGCTCGGGGCGGCTGGTCTCGGTGAGGGCGGGGGCGGTGACGATCACCCGGCAGTCGGCCTTGGCGACCACGTACTTGGTGGCGTCTCCCACGAAGTCTTCCAGCGGCCCGCCCCGGCCCCCCAGGCGGGAGCCGCCGCGGATGCGGGAGGGATTCTCGGCGGCGAGCACGATCGCCTCCACGCCCCGCCGGCGGGCCTCCTCGACGATCGCGTAGCCCACCCGGCGGGCGCGCACGGTGGCGGTGGCGACCTGCACCCCCGTGTACTCCTCCCCCACCACCTTCGCCCGCGCGAGCGCCTGGCGGGCGAGCTTGACCTGGGCCTCCGGCAGGCGGGCGTCGAGGGGCAGGGACATGGGGATCACGAAGATCCAGATCGCCTCGATGGTGGCGGCGTCGATGGCGGCGTCGTCGGTGGGCTCCCCGGAGACGAGCCGGGCGGCGGTCTGGACGATGTCGTCGTCGAGCTCCGTGCCCAGCAGGGGCACGAGGATGGAGCCGTAGTCGCGCTCCTCCTGGGGTTCGGAGCGGAGCATCTGGGGGGACACCGTCACGCGGCGCAGCAGCGAGGTTTCGTCGGCGCGCCGGTAGATGACGTACATGGCGATGCCCAGCGCCATCCAACCGATGCCCACGTAGCGGGCGGGCGCGTGCAGGACCATCACCGCGATCCAGCCGGCGCCGGAGGCGAGCGCGCCGAGCACCGCCGGCAGCGGCAGGGAAGCGCCGCGGAAGGGGATCGAGAAGGGAATCCGGTAGGGGCGCTCCCGCTCGGGCTCGCAGTAGCGCAAGCGGCAGATGGAGAGGTGGGCGATGGTGAAGGCGAGCATCGCCCCGAAGGCGTAGAGGCCCACGAGGAAGTCGAGGTTCTCAGACGCCGCCAGGCCCGCGGCGATGACGCCGGCGAGCACGATCAGCACGTAGGGGGTGGAGCGCTGGGGGTGCAGCCGGCCGAGACCGCTGGGGATCTGGCGGTTGGTGGACAGCGAGTACGCCAGCCGGGAGAGGCCCAGCATGGCGGAGTTGGCGGCCGCCACGAGCGTCACCGCCGCGAGGCCCGCCACCACGTAGCGCATCGTTTCGGCGAGCCAGTGGGGCGTCATCTGGGTGACCACCCCCACGAGCGGGTCGTTGAGATAGCGGCCCGCCAGTTCCGTGTGGCCGTCGGACACCGGCAGGGCGGTGATGGCCACCAGGGCGATGCCCACGTATATGAACACCACCGTGCCCGTGCCGCTGGCCACCATCCGCTTGAGGCCCCCCTTGTCGATCCGCACCTCCCCCGCTAGCCCCGCCGCGGACTCCAGGCTCGTGAAGGCGATCGCCGCGATCGTCAGGGCGAAGGCGAATTCAGACCATTCCGGGGAGCTCCCAAGGTGGATCTGGCTGAGGAGCGTGTGGGGGTCGAAGAACAGCACCATCCCCAGCACCACGATCAGCAGCTGCAGCGCCAGGTCCGCGCTCACCAGCACCCCCACCCGCCGCGCCCGCCGCCAGCCGAAGCCGCGGATGTTGGCGAACACCACGAAGGCGATGAACGCCAGCGACAGCAGCAGCGCCTCGTCGCTCTGCCCCAGGGGACTCCAGAAGACCTTCAGGTACTGGGTCGCCGAGTAGGCGGTGACGGCGATCAGGATCGTGTAGTCCAGGAGGATCGCCCAGCCGGCGATGAAGGACACGAGCTCGTTGAAGGCGTGCCTCGCGAACACCGTCGCGCCGCCACGCTCCTGGTGCAGGGAGGCGCCCTCCACGTACGTGAGGGCCGTGAGCCCGAAGAACACCGCCCCGATCAGGAACACCACCGGCGTTAGCCCCAGGGCGTGCCCGGAGATCACCCCCAGAGAGAAGTAGATGGCGGACGCCAGCGACGTGTACACGATCGCCAGCAGCCGCGGCGAGCCGATGCTGCGCTTGAGCGTGTCGTAGGAGGACCGCGAGGGCGCCGAGGAGGGCGAGGAGTCGCTCATCGCGGGGGAGTCCGCCGGCGCCGTCTGGACTCCACGTACAGCCGCCCCAGGCCCGCCGCCAGGAACAGCGCCCCCAGCAGCAGCCGCGTGGAGATCGCCCCCGCGGCCAGCGCCTGGGCGAGCAGCGCCACGCCGATGATCGCCATCAGCATCGAGAGCACCACCGTGCCGAGGCTGTGGATGGAGCGTCCGCTCATATCTTCACCTTGAGCTTATTTTGGGGGACCGAGCCGCATGCGGCTCGGTCTTCCGTTGGCGCATGCGCCAACGGCGGGCGCCCACATGTGGGCGCCCGAGACAGGACCGCAT
>DATJMB010000077.1:0-3415 GCA_035508995.1 Solirubrobacteraceae bacterium
GTAGTCGTCCATCAGCTTCCTGCGACGCTCGTCGGGAGTGGGGCTGGAGGAGAGGTCGCGGCGGTAGATGATGTTGACGGCGCCCTCGGGGCCCATCACGGCGACCTCGGAGGTGGGCCAGGCGAAGTTGAAGTCGGCGAGCATGTGCTTGGAGGCCATCACGTCGTAGGCGCCGCCGTATGCCTTGCGGGTGATGACTGTGAGCTTGGGGACGGTGGCCTCGGTGAAGGCGTACAGGAGCTTGGCGCCGTGGCGGATGATGCCGCCCCACTCCTGGCTGGTGCCGGGTAGGAAGCCGGGGACGTCCACGAAGGTGAGGAGGGGGATGTTGAAGGCGTCGCAGGTGCGCACGAAGCGCGCCGCCTTCGCGGAGGCGTCGATGTCGAGCACGCCGGCGAGCTGGTTGGGCTGGTTGCCCACCACGCCGATGGCGTGGCCGTCGAGGCGGGCGAAGCCGCAGACGATGTTCTTGGCGTGGTGCTCGTGGACCTCGAAGAACTCGCCGTCGTCGACGATCGGACGGATCACGTCGCGCATGTCATAGGGCTTGTTGGGGTTGTCGGGCACCACCTGGTCGAGCTCTGAGTCCATGCGCTGAGGGTCGTCGCCGGTCTGCAGGCGGGGCGGACGCTGGAGGTTGTTCTGGGGCAGGAAGCTCAGCAGGTAGCGGCAGTCCTCCAGGCAGGCGTCCTCGTCGTCTGAGGCGAAGTGGGCGACGCCGGACTTGGTGTTGTGGGTCATGGCTCCGCCGAGCTCCTCGAAGGCGACCTCCTCGCCGGTGACCGTCTTGATGACGTCGGGGCCGGTGATGAACATGTGGGAGGTCTCCTTGACCATGAAGATGAAGTCGGTGATCGCCGGCGAGTACACGGCGCCGCCCGCGCAGGGGCCCATGATGAGGCTGATCTGGGGGATCACGCCGGAGCACTTGACGTTGCGCACGAACACGTCCCCATAGGCGCCGAGGGACACCACGCCCTCCTGGATGCGGGCGCCGCCCGAGTCGTTGATGCCGATCACCGGGCAGCCGATCTTGGCGGCGAGGTCCATCAGCTTGCACATCTTCTCCCCCATCACCTCCCCGAGGGAGCCGCCGAAGACGGTGAAGTCCTGGCTGAAGACGCACACGGGACGGCCTTCGATGGTGCCGTGGCCGGTCACCACGGCATCACCCCAGGGGCGGTTCTTCTGCATGTCGAAGTCGTAGGTGCGGTGCCGCACGAAGGTGTCGAGCTCCTGGAAGGAGTCGGGGTCCAGCAGCTTCTCCACCCGCTCCCGGGCGGTGTACTTGCCGCGGGCGTGCTGCTTCTCCTCCGCCTCCGGCGCCGAGTGCAGGGCCGCCTCCCGCAGCTCCTGGAGCTGGGCGAGCTTCTCCTCGTAGGTCTCCGGCGCCTTCTGGCGGGCCGGCTTCTTGTGCCCGCCCCGGGAGGCCGCCAGCAGGGCGGCGTCGGTTTGGCGATCGTGGGCGTTCGCGGCCATCGGGCGCAGGATGTTATCCGCGCGGCCCCTCTCCGGGTGGTGCGGGCCGATGGTCGGGCAGGGCCCTGGAGCGAGTCCGGCGAGGGCTGCTCGGCCCGGTCAGGCCCGTGAGAATGGCCGGTGGTGGGCCGAGCCGAGGCGATCCAGCACCGCCACGAGCACCGCGGTGGTCTGCTCCTCGAGGTCAGCCAGCTCAGCGCCGAGATCCGGCTGCTCGGCCTCGACGGCGACCGGCTCCTCGGGCGCGACGGCAACGGGTGCGGGCTCCACGGCAGCCTGGGGCTCGGGCTCGACGATGATCGGCTCGATCACGATCGGCTCGGGCGTTACAGCGTGGGGTTCGGCCTCGACGGTGCTCTCGGCCTCAATCTCCGGCTCCGCCTCGGTCTCCGGCTCCGCCTCGGTCTCCCACTCCATCTCGATCTCCGGCTCGATCTCGATCTCGGGCTCCGGCGGGAGCAGGGGCTCCGGCGGGACGGCCGTGGCGAGGGTTGGCTGGTGCTTGGGCTTGCGGCGAAAGAGGCGCGCGAAGAAACCCAAGGGGGGCTCCGGTTGGATCGGCTCCGGCTGTTGCTGTCGAGGCTCCTCGTCAGCCATCAGCAGGGCTCCCGCCTCGGTGGCGGGCTCGATCACCATCACGTCCAGCTCGAGCGCCTGCGCCACAGGCTCGGGCTCCATGGTCTCCCCGGCGGGGTGCTCGGAGGCGGTCTCCTCAGAGGAGATCGCCTCCGCCTCGTTCTCCGCCACAGGCTCGGGCTCGTGGCGGAGGGAACCCTCCAGGGGCTCCTCTGGCGCAAGCAGCTCCACGGCGCGGGTGGCGGTGAGGGTCACCTTGGTGCCCCATCCGGAGGGTTCGATGCGCACCGTTCCCGAGACCTGGGGCGCCTCCCAGTCGACCACCTGCTCGGGTTCGGCACGCACGATACGGACCTCGCCGAGCTCCCCGAGATGACGGGCCAGCGCGTCGGGGTCGCTGAGCTCCGCCCACAGCTCGGGCGGGGACTTGACGAGGGTCCGTTTGACCTCGGAGGAGACGCTCATCGAGTCCCTGGTTCGAGCGCCGGCACGGGACTCCTGCCTCGGCCCAGGGACAACTGCCTCGCGGCTCCTCGCGCGCGTGCGCGCGCGGGCCCCCATTTTCGGAACTCTCACGCCACTGCCCCGGCGGGCTCTCGGCCGGCGGCGCGATCAGGCCGTGGCGGGCTCCTGGCGGGGGGCGATGAGGCGCCGCTCGTGGAGGATCTCCGCCAGCTGCACCGCGTTCAGGGCCGCCCCCTTGCGGAGGTTGTCCGACACGATCCACAGGTCCAGCGCCCGCTCGTGGCCGGGATCCCGGCGGATGCGACCCACGAACACCTCGTCCCGCCCCGAGGCCTCGATGGCGAGCGGGTAGAGGGCGCCGGCGGGGTCGTCGAGCACCTTCACCCCCGGCGCCCTCGCCAGCAGCTCCCGCGCCCGCTCCGGAGAGAGCTCCTCGCGGGTCTGCACGTTCACGGCCTCCGAGTGGCCGTTCACCACCGGCACCCTCACGCAGGTGGCCGACACCCGGATGGTGGGGTCTTCGAGGATCTTGCGCGTCTCGTTCATGAGCTTTCGCTCCTCATCCGTGTGATCGTCTCCCGTCGGGAACGAGCCGGCGTGGGGGAGCGCGTTGAAGGCGATCCGGTGGGTGTACGCGCTGGGAGGCTCCACATCGGTGTCGTGCAGGAGCGCGTGCGACTGGTCCAGGAGCTCGTCCACCGCCTTCCTGCCCGTGCCCGACACCGCCTGGTAGGTGCTGATCACCAGCCGCTCGATTCCCGCCGCCTCCTGGATCGGCTTCAGTGCCACCACCATCTGCATCGTGGAGCAGTTCGGGTTCGCCACGATCCCCCGGTGCCGGGCCAGGGCGTCGGGGTTCACCTCGCTCACCACCAAAGGCACCTCATCGTCCATC
>DATJMB010000078.1:0-4615 GCA_035508995.1 Solirubrobacteraceae bacterium
AGCGCTCCCGCGCCGGCGGCTCGCTAGGCGCTGCCGGGGAGGGCGCCGGCGCGAGCGCGCGGGCGCCCAGCAGCGCCACCATCACGAGCGGGAAGAACCACGGGATGTAGAGGTAGAACCAGTGTTCCACCCCCAGCTGCAGCGCCAGCAGGATCGCCCCGCAGGCGGCCGCCAGGCCGACCACGTCGGGCCGGCGCGGCACCAGGGCGAGCGCCAGCGCGAGCAGCACCGCGCCCACCTGAACCGCCGTCTGCAGGCCGTGCAGCAGCGGATGGCTGCCGTACAGACCCCACACCGAGAAGGGCGAGCCGCGGTTGGCCTGGTAGACGATCGTGCGGTTGAAGATCCTCGCCAGCGAGTCGTGGTCCAGCGCCGGGATCAGCGCCAGGGCGCTCACCAGCGCGAAGGTGAGCGCGAACAGCCCCAGCGACCGTGCCCGTGCCCGCCCGGGCGGCAGCTCGCGCAGGCCGTGCGTGGCCAGCACCGGCGCGAGCGCCAGCGGCGCGAGCTTCGCGAATCCCGCCAGCGCCGCGAACGCCCCCCGCAGCGGCGCCGAGGTGGCGAACAGCAGCGCGCCCAGCAGGCACACCGCCACGAGCGTGTCGTTGGAGTTGCTCTCCAGGGCGAACAGCGTGAACGGGTATGACACCCACGCGTACGCCAGCGCCACGCCCAGCGTGGGCCCGCGGATGCGCATCCCCAGCAGGAAGATCAGGCCCAGCGCGAGCAGGTCGAAGACGATCGCCGCCGCGTGCGCCGCCGGCAGGTCGTCCCAGGTGCCGCTCCAGCCGAAGACCTGCTCGAAGGGCACGTAGGACTCGTAGGTGACCGGACCGTAGGTGTCGCCGTGTTCGTTGTCCGACGGCCAGCCGCCGTAGAGGGGCCGGTCTTCGACGATCTTCTGCGCCCCGATCACCCCCGCGTAGCCGACGTCGATCACGTTGGAGTCGATCACGTTCAAAGCGATCCGAAAGCCGAGCAGGAACATCACCCCCAGCGCCAGCCACGGCACCGGCACCAGCAGCTTCAGCGGCGGCCCCGGCCGCCCACGACGGCGCGTGAGCCACAGCATCCGCCCGAACAGGTAGATCAACGGCGGGTAGGTCAGCGGCACCGACTGGTAGATCTCGCCGTGGTTGAAGAACGCCAGCGAGATCGAGAACGACAGCAGCACCAGCAGGTCGAGGTGCAGCATCGAGAACGGCCGCCGCGGGTTCACGAACGGCAGCGCGAACAGCAGGCACAGCGGCAGCCAGATGTAGAGCGCGTTCACGTGCCGCCCAAACGCCCCCGGGTAGCCCCGCGCCATCGACCACGCCACCTGAAAGCCCGTCCACTGTTCGAGCACCCTGCCCGTCTCGTCGGCGATGATCACCTGCCCGATCTCCTTCGCCCCCCGCTTGGAGAAGAAGCTCACCTGCCAGCGCAGCGGACCCTTGAGGTAGGCGCCGTCGTAGGTGCCCGGATGCTCCCGCTCCAGCCGCCTCATCCGCGGCAGCGCCTGCGCGATCGCCAGCACGTCGTCGGAGGAGAGGTGGCGCCCCGGCTGCGGCACGCTCGACGCCGGCACCGGCACCGGCGATTCAGAGGCGGAGCCGGCCGTCGTGGCTCCGGCCGGCGCGGCGAGCGCGAGCGCGGGCGCGAGCGCGATACAGGCAAGCAGAATCCGGCGACGCATTGGCCGAGAGTAACGGCGCTCAGGCTTGTTCGGCGCCGAAGTGCGCTCGCACGAGACCCGCCACGTCACGTATCCCCCACTGCCCCGGCGCCGCCGCCGGCGGATCGAGGCCGCAGAGCACGAGCGGCGCGAGCGAGTCGCTGGCGTGCAGCGAGCCGTGGCTGCCGCCGCCCACGTGCGCCGCACCGCCCCAATCGACGAACTCCCACCCCTCGGCGGCGCTGAGGAGCACCTCTCCGGACTGCGAGCAGGTTAGCGCCGACCACAGCCGCGCGAGGCCGTCCGGGTAGGCGCGCATCGCGAGCATTTCCCCTCCCTCCTCCAGCGATACGTCCAGCACCGCCCAGTCTCCCTCGAGACTCCAGCCCACGCCGCGCGCGTCCCGCAGCGCCCCGCCCGGCGCGAAGCGCAGCTCGCCGCGTTCAGGACTCGCCACCACCGCCTCCGCCGGCCTGTCGTGCGCGTCCCGCGCCAGCCACGCGAGGAGATCCACGCCCTCGATGGACCTCGCCCGCGCGAGCACCGAGGCGCGCATCGCGTCCCGCTCCTCCGGGTGCAGCGCGTAGACCATCGCCGCCCGCTGGGAGGGGCACACCGCGATTCGCGGCGAGGACGTCTCTCTGGAGCGTCCCCGCGCGCGCGCGTACGCGCGCGCGGGCCCCTCGTTTTGAGAGCCCATCGGCGAGTCCTCCGGCTGCAGGACCCCCAGCTCCCCGAGCGCCCCCTGCAGGTCGATCCTCGCCGACACCCCCGCCTGGGAGTGGTCGGCCATCGCGATGAAGGCGTGCTCGTCCAGGAACCCGTCCACGCCGCCCGCCGCCTCCATCACCCGCGCGAGCTGCAGGTCGGCGGCCGCGATCGAGCGCAGCTGCGAGTCGGGGCCGTGCTTGTGCGAGAGCCAGTCGTTGTCGGGCAGCGAGAGCAGCATGAAGTCGAACAGGTCGTGCTCCACCAGATAGGCACCCACACAGCCCGAATGCCGGTCCCGCACGCCCGGCAGCCCGAGCGTCGCCCGGCAACCCGTGCGTCGCGAGGCGAATACGTCGGCATAGAACAGCTCCCGCGGGCCCATCACCGGGTGGCGCATGATCGTGCTCGCCGCGAACCTCGCCAGCGCCCCTTCCCGCTGGGGCTCGTGGCGGTAGCGCCCCCGGTACATCAGATACGTCGTCCCCGCCGTGCGCACCCCGGCGTCGTCGAGGCTCTCGAACACCGTCGGCGTGTCCCGGGAGAGGTGGGCCCGGTTCATGTTGTAGACCGTGTCCGTCAGCTGCCGCCCGATGCCGAAGCGCTGGGCGGCCCGGAAGCTCGAGCCGTACTCCACGTAGCGGCGCTCCTCGCGCAGGTACCAGTTCATGCCCGGGATCAGGTGCTCCTCCTGTGCCGCACCGGTGGCGATCGAGGCGGCACACACGGGCGTCACCGAGGGGAAGGCCGCCACGCAGTCGGGGATGTAGAGCCCCCGCTCCATCAGCGTCGCCAGCACCGGCGCCGCCCCCGACTCCGCGGCCCGCACGAGCATCTCCGGCGCCATCGCGTCGATCACGCACAGAACCAGCTTCGGGGGCTTGGCCGGTTTGGCCGGCTTGGCGCTCACGGCCCGATCGGCTCAGCGACCGAGGACGCGCAGGCCCGCGTGACGCTCCCCCGCGCGCGAGCGCCCGCGCCAGTACAGCCACGCCAGCAGCGCCACCGCCACGTAGCCGAGCGGGTGCAGGAGCGCCACCAGCGCCGCCAGCGCCAGCGAGGCGGCGTCGAGGTAGACCGTGAGCGCGTTCTTGGCCGCCATGTCGGGCAGTCGCGCGCGCGCCCGCGAGACGATTGGCGTGATCGCCCGCTGGGCGAGGCCAGCCGCGAGCACCCCGCCGATCAGGCCCGGCCACGACACCGCGCCGTGGTCGGCGAGCGTGCCCGCGAACAGCAGCGCCCCCGCGCCCAGGCTGAGCCCCGCGATCGCCGCCCCGAGCGGCTCCGCCCGGCGGCCGCCGGCGGGGCTCGCGGCGGAACCGGGGCCCGTCTCCAGCAGCGGCGAGAGACCCAGCAGCAGCTGCAGCCCGTAGGACAGCGCCAGCGTGACCGTCACCACCAGCAGCCACCAGCCCGACTGCAGGAAACGGTAGGGGTCGTGCGAGAAGCCCACCTCCAGCGCCTTCGCCGAGCCGAGCGCCCCGGCGAGCAGCAGCGGCAGGAACGGCCGCAGTCCGCACGCCGCCGCGAGGCCGAGTCCAAGTCCTATGTAGAAGACGGGTCCGCTCATGCCAGTGCCACGGTTGCCTTGCGCTACCGTGCGAAGGCCATGACGATAGATGACGTCACGGGCGGGCGCGAGCAGCGAGACGCCGCCGGGAGCTCCCCGCCAAGCGGGCCGCCCGCCCGGCGCGGACGCGCCGCCGCGCACGAGCTGGCCCGCTACGAGGCCCTGTTCGCGCAGCGCACCCGCCGCATGCGCTCCTCGGCGATGCGCGACATGTTCGCCCTCACCGAACGCCCCGAGGTGATCTCCCTCGCGGGCGGCCTCCCCGACACCTCCACCTTCCCCCCCGAGCTGTACGCCAAGCTGATGTCCCAGGTGGCCGCCCACGACACCGCCCGGGCGCTCCAGTACGGACCCACCGAAGGCATGCGCGCCGCAGTCGACTGCATCCTGCGAGTGATGGCCGCCGAACGCACGGAGGTGGACCGCGAGGACGTGATCGTGACCACCGGCGGCCAGCAGGTGATCGACCTCGTATGCAAGACCCTCATCGACCCCGGCGACGTGATCGTCGCCGAGGCTCCCACCTATCCGGGAGCGGTCCCCACCTTCGGCGCCTACCAGGCCGACGTCGTGCAGATCGAGATGGACGCCGACGGCATGCCCATCGACGAGCTCGAGACCGTCCTCGACCGTCTCATCGCCGCTGGCCGCCGGCCGAAGTTCATCTACACGATCCCCAA
>DATJMB010000079.1:0-4214 GCA_035508995.1 Solirubrobacteraceae bacterium
ACCGCGATCGGCCATTGCATGTACATACGTCGTCAGGCTTTGGATCTGGTGGGCGACTTCGACCTGGCCTTCTCTCCCGGATACGGCGAGGAGGTCGACTTCTCTCAGCGATGCATCCTCCACGGCCTCACGCACGTCGCCGCCGATGACGTGTTCGTGCTGCACCACGCCGGCGGTTCGTTCGGCGAGGACGGTCAGCGCAACTCCGCCCAGGACGAGCACGAGCGCATCATCGACGCACGCTATCCCTACTACGAGCGTGCCAGAACCGACGCCGCGGAGAGCCGCTTTGGCCGCCTTCCCCGCGCGATCGCCTCGGCGAGGCGCGCGATCCGCGGCCTCAGCGTGACGATCGACGGGCGCTGCCTGGGACCGGTGATGACCGGCACCCAGCTGCACACGCTCGAGCTGATCAAGGCGTTGGACGCCACCGATCAGGTTGGAGTGCGCGTGATCGCCGGACCCGACATGGGCGCCTACGCCACCACCGAGCTGGCCTTGCGCCCACGCATCGAGGTCATCTCCTTCACGGATGTGCATCCCGCCATGGACAGGACCGACATCGCTCACCGGCCCTATCAGGTCAACAACCCGAACGATTTGCTGATCCTGAGCTGCGCCGGGGAGCGGCAGGTGATCACCCACCAAGACCTGATCGCCTATCGCAACCCCGGTTACTTCCCCGGCTATCCGCAATGGCGGCGCTACCAGCGACTGACGCGCCAAGCTCTGTCCCTCGCCGACTGCGTGGTCTTCTTCTCCCACCATGCCGCCGGCGACACACTGGGTGAGGATCTCGTGGAGGCAGATCGGGTGCGAGTGGTCTACATCGGCGTGGATCACCCAGTCTCGTCCTCTGCCGATGCGCTCGCACCGCCAGCGGGAATGGAGGCTTTCGAGGGCGAGCGGTTCCTGCTGTGCCTCGGCACCGACTTCCGTCACAAGAACCGCGTGTTCGGATTGCGCCTGCTGGAGGCATTGCGCGCCGAGCACGATTGGCGCGGCAAGCTCGTCCTGGCCGGCCCCCGCGTGGCGGAGGGCTCCTCCGCCGGAGAGGAGGCCTCCTACCTGGCCGCTCGTCCCGAGCTCGCCCAGGCGGTGATCTACCTTCCCGCCGTGGGAGAGGCAGCCAAGGAATGGCTGTTGGACCACTGCGCCGCCGTGCTCTATCCCACCACTCACGAGGGCTTTGGCCTGATGCCGTTCGAGGCGGCCCACCACGGCCGTCCATGCCTGTTTGCCTCGCAAACCGCCTTGGCGGAGGTGGTGCCCGCGGAGCTCGCGACGCTCGTGCCCTGGGATGCGAGCGCCAGCGCCCAGCTCGTGACGGCCCTACTCGGTGAGCCCGACGCGATCGCGAGCCACGTGCGGGCGATGCGCGAGGCCTCTGGCCGATTCACCTGGCGTGCCACCGGAGAGGCGATGGTCGACGTCTATCGCGCCACGGCGGCGTCACCCGCCCGCGAAGCGGCCGAGCTGGCGGAGGACCTTGCGGTGGCGGAGGCCGACCGGGAAGAGGCCGAACGCAAGTACAACGAGCTGTGGCGGGCGCTCACACCCGACGCCCGCACCCTGGCGGCACCAGGTGGGCCGCTGAGCCCCGAGGCGCAGCACTCACTGGCAGCCGTGGCCCGCCGACCGCTGCTGCGCAAGCTGCTGCTCGGCCCCATAGGGCTGCTCCAGCGCCTCACCGGACGAGGCGCCGGCGCCTCGCCGCAGGAGAGCAGCACCTCCTCCACGGACTTCGACCTGCATTTCGAGCATGCCAACGTCGAGCACATGCGCATGCAGCTCGCGGCCGAGGCAGGCAGCGTCCCGCAGCCGCGCGTGGCGTGGGAGCGCGAGCCCCGCGAGCGAGAAGCTCCAAACGCGGGCTGAGACGGCACTCGGCGACAGCGCGAGATGCCGTCAGCCGACTCGGTCGACCTCCGCGCTGGCCCGCTTGCCGCCGAGCTCGAGATCTCGTGGCTTCGCCACCCGCCGCAGGAACTCCTCCAGAGCGTCTATACGCCGCTCCCATGTGTAGTCGGACGCCGTCTCGATGCCCGCCCGCCCCAGCCGCGCCCGTAGATCAGGATCGGCGAGCAGCCGCTCGATCGCATCCGCCACGGCCCGCGGGTTGGGCTCGGGCATCAGGCAGTTCACGCCGTCACGGCAGAAGTCTCTGTTGCCGTGGGCGTCCGTGCACACCACCGCCCCGCCCGTGGCCATCGACTCGAGCGGCGGCAGCGCGAAGCCCTCGTGCACGGATGTCTGCACGAACACCGTCGCCTCACAGAAGAGCTCTCCCACCCCGTCGTCGTCGGGTCCCTCCACGTAGCGAATACCCTCCTCATCCGCCAACTCCGGCTCGATCCCGAACAGCACCAGCTCCAGGCGTGCCCTGCCGTCGCGGCGCAGCAGCCGCCACGCGTCGAGTGTCAGCGGCAGGTTCTTCAGCGGGTTCGTGCGCCCAAGCGCCAGCACCACATCCTCGCGGCGCTCAACCTCGGAGCGCGGCCTGAAGGTCTCCAGGTCTATCCCCGGCGGGATCAGCTCCGCGTCGAGACCCAGCTCGCGCAGCCGCTCGCGGTTCCACGAAGAGATCGTCATGAAGCGAAACTCCTGGCGGTAGGAGTCGAGCACCGCGTGGCGCACCGACTCGTCGTCGGGGTAGTAGCTCGTCTCGATGTCCTGCACGAAGTACACCGGGACACCCCGCAACACGCTCGCCAACCACACCGGCGCAGCGGTGTTCCACCAGGTGGCCACCTTGATCGCATCCAGCGGCGCCAGCTCCTCGATCAGTTCCTCGTAGAACTCGAAGCTGTGGACCGGCACCCGCAGGTCGAACCAATCGGGCTGCTCGCCCAGCGTGTACAGCGCCACCTCGTGGCCGCGCTCCGCGAGCCGGTTGAGGTGCTCGAAGATGTCCCGATGCCCGCCCCCCACGCCGGTGCCCTCGGTGACGTAGACCACCCGCAGCCCGCCCTCGTGCGTGTGTACGTCGCGGCGATCGAAGAACTCGCCCCACAGCTCCCAGAACAGACGCTGAGAGCTCCGCTCTCGCTCGCCCACCTCCGTGCCGCGGGTGACCGACTCGTGGTGGTAGAGGCTCGCCGCCGGGAAGTACATCACGCGCATGCCCGCCCGCCAGGCCCGCAGGCAGAGGTCCACGTCCTCGTAGGCCATCGGGTAGCGCTCGTCGAACAGCCCCACTCGGGCGAGCGCCGCGCGCCGTATGTACATGCACGCACCCGTCACCGCCAGCACCGGCCCGGGAATCCCAGCGGGACCCCAATCCCCGGGCTTGAAGCGATAGCGATGGTCAAACCACTCCGGAGCTCCCAGATTGCGCACCGTGCCGCCGAACTGGATCCGTCCGTCCGGGTACACCAGCCGCGCGCCCACGATCGCCACGTCCTCCTCCTGGGAGGCCGCGAACTGCAGGCACGCCAGCCAGCCCGCGCGAGCCTCGGTGTCGGAGTTCAGCACCACCACGTCGCGCTCCGGGCTCGTGAGGCGCAGACCACGGTTGACGTTCGCCGCGAAGCCCTCGTTGCGCTCGCCAGCGACGATCTCGATGCCATCGATCTCACCCAGCGCCGCCAGGTGCTCGGAGCCACTCGCGTCGTCGGCGACGATGATCCGCACCATCCGGCCGGGGACCGTCCTGTGGATCGAGGCCACGAGGGTCTTCACCCGTTCGGCGTCCCTGTAGCTTGGGATCACCACGTCCACCGGCAGACCGTGCTCGCGATACCAGGCGAGCGCCCGCCGGTAGGCATCCTCGCCTCCCTGCGAGCGCAGCCGCAGACGCCGTCTCAGGGGAGTGAGGCGCAACGGCAGGGTGACGGCGCGAAACAGCAGCGTGCGCCAGCCGTGATAGCGATAGGTCAGGTAGATGCGCCGGCGCAGGTTCTTCAGCGGCCCCCGCGGAGCTCCCTCCAGCGGATGGTCTTGCCGGGAGTCCTTTCTCATGCCCTCGTGTCGCTCCTCCGTTGACCTGTGCCGGCGTCATCCGCAACCGCGACCATCAGCTCGCCAGCAAGATATCGGCGCTGTCCCCGCGCACCGGTCCCACCCTCCTCGAGCACGCCCACTTCCTCGAGCTGACGCAGCAGCTTCAGGGCGGTGGGTCTCGTAACACCCAGCCTCGTCTGGACCGTTCGGGAGGAGACGATGGGAGTCTCGCATACGAGATCCACGAGCATCGCGGCGTTGCTCGACGCGAG